>NZ_JBFAXK010000005.1:0-392757 GCF_040680715.1 Nocardia sp. NPDC051981
TTTCGACGCGACCGCGCCGGGGCGCCGATCGGCGTTCTGGGTCCGACAGGGGTACCCGGCACCGACCCGTCGCGTGCCCGCTGCGGGGACGCTCGGAGGCCCGGGCTATCGAGAACGACAGACCAGCAGCAGAATCCGGGCCGGGTGCGCTCACCGACCGCGAAGCCCTGCTCTTTCCGCTGGTCAACTCGTTGCGATGAACCTAGAGTAAGCCGGATCACACTCGATTGCTTATCCTCTCGGGACAGGAATCCATTCACCTCGAGACACAGGAGGATGCCCGGTGAAGCCGCTCGCCCGCTATGCCGCGTTGAGTAACTACGTGGAGCTGGGCCGATCCGTCGGCCTCGATCCGGTCCGTCTGGTCCGCGAATCCGGACTCGACCCGGCGAGCCTGACCCTGCAGGACCGCTGGGTGCCAGCCGCCACCATCGCCGATCTGCTCGAACGCTCAGCGGCCGCCGCGCAGTGCGAGGACTTCGGGCTGCGCCTGGCCGAGCGGCGACGCTTCGCGAACCTCGGCCCATTGAGCCTGGTCATCCGTGAGGAACCGGATGTGCGCAGCGCGCTGCGGGTCATGTCCCGGCACGAGCACATGTACAACGAGGCGCTGCACACCCGCCTCACCGAACGCAACGGTCTCGCCACCATCCGGCTCGGGCTCGATATCGGACAGCCCGGCGAAACCCGCCAGGCCATCGAACTCGCCGTCGGAGTGCTGCACGGCCTGCTGCGCGGATTCCTCGGCAGCGGCTGGCAGCCGGTGGAGATCCGATTCGCCCACGCCGCGCCGTCCGACCGCAGCACCCACCACCGCATGCTCGGGCCGAACATCACCTTCGGTCAGGACTTCAACGGAATCATCATCTACACAACCGATCTCGATGCGCGCAACGCCATGTCGGACCCGCTGCTACGCACCTATGCCCAGCAGTTCCTCGGCTCCCCCGACCTCACCGCCACGGCCACCACCATCGACCGCGTCCGGGAACTGATCGAACTCCTGCTGCCGGCCGGCCGCTGTTCGGTCGAACAGGTCGCTCGCAGCCTCGGCGTCGACCGCCGCACCATCCACCGGCACCTCGCCGCGGAAGGCGAAACCTTCACCGCCCTACTGGATTCCACCCGCGCCGAACTGGCCCAGCACCTGGTCACGAATCGCCGCCACTCCCTCACCGAGATCGCCGAAATGCTGGCCTTCTCCTCCCCCAGCAATTTCTCCCGCTGGTTCACGAAACGTCACGGCTGCAGCCCGAGAACCTGGCGTGCCCAGGGCAAGCCCACCTTGCGCCCGAAAGTCCATGACACCCACCAGGATCTGGAGGGTCACCGTCATCGACCCGCGCCGAATGCGGTGGCGGAACCGGAATCCGACAGATAGCTTGACGGCCGGTAAGGTATTTCTCTACCGTGCAATAGGTCCGTCCGAGGCTCGCCCGCTGTTGCCGAGGGCTGGCATACCTGATGGAGGTGGGGCGTATGCCGGGCGTCAGCATGCTGTGGCCGGACTCAGTGGCATTGGGCGACCGCTTGATGATGGATGCCGAGGCGGTGACCGATCTCCATATCGATCGGATCATCGCCGCTGTCGTCGGGGCCGATGAATACCGGTTGCGGGCATGGTTTTCCGAACCGGTCCGGGACCCGGAGACGGTGCGGTACCGACAGGAGATCTTCGCCGAGCTCGCGCATGATTCGGTGGGGGAAGTGTTCGACGCGTTCTCCGCCGGCATGCGCGGCACCCGGAAACGGCTCGATTGGCAGGAACGCCTGCAACATCCGCATCAGCGACAGTGGTGGCAGTTCAGTGCTGCTGCCGAATACGTCGACGCGGTAGCCCGGTTCGCTGAGGCGTTGGCCGCACTCCCCCTGTCCGCTCGTGCGCTGACCCGATGGCGGGAGTTCATCACCGACTACGTCGCCGGGACCGATTTCGGCCGTTTGGCCAACGCGGTGCACCAGGTGCAGCAGGCGTTGAGCTCGGTGCGCTACAGCTTGCGGATCGTCGACCGCACCCTCGAGGTGGGGCCAGTCGGTGCCGAGGCCGATTACAGTACGGCGATCGCGAAGCTGTTCTCGCGCTTCGGTGTCGGTGCGCCGCGGCCGGGGCGGCCGCGCTCGGAGTGGGACGACATCAATCACATGGAGGAGCAGATCCTCGATCGTGTCGCCATTTTGCACCCGCGAGCCTTCGAACAGCTCGCCGAATTCGGCCGCGACCATCGGCAGTTCGCCGACACCACGGTGATGGCGTTCGATCGGGAGATCCAGTTCTATCTGACATATCTCGCCTTCGTTCGCGGGGTCAGTGGAACGGACCGGGCGATGTGCCTGCCGCAGTTGGCAACCCGGGGCGCGGAGATTCACGCCGAAGGCGCGTTCGACCTCGCACTGGTCACCCGTCGCGGGCATGCCGACACCGAGGTGGTGTGCAACGATCTGCGGCTGTCGGGTCCGGAACGAGTGCTGGTGGTGACCGGTCCCAACCAGGGCGGCAAGACGACCTTCGCACGCACGGCCGGCCAGCTGATCTATTTCGCCGCGCTCGGCTGTCCGGTCCCGGCCCGCAGTGCCTGCCTGCCGTTGGCGGACCGGCTGTTAACGCATTTCGAACGTGCCGAGCAGGCAACCGATCCCGATGGGCGCCTCGCCGAGGAGCTGCTGCGCATCCGCGCCACCCTCGAGGAGGCGACCGCGGACAGCGTGATCATCCTCAATGAGAGTTTCAGCGCGACCAGTACCGCCGATGCCGTGCGGATCGGCGGCGATGTGCTCGATCGGATCGTCGAGCGTGGCGCGATGGCCGTGTGGGTCACCTTCTTCGACGAACTGGCCCGGTCCGGACCGGCCACGGTCAGCATGGTGGCGGCTACCGACCCCGGTGATCCGTCCCGGCGCACGTTCCGTATCGAGCGCAGACCGGCCGACGGCCATGCCCACGCCGTGGTGCTCGCCGAGCGCTTCGGGCTGACCTACGACCTCGTGACCGCCAGGATCACCGCATGCAGGTGAACCTGCTCCATCCTGCCGACCACGAACCTCGTCCAGCAGGCAACGGGGACAACACCTTCGATGATCTCGGTCTCGAGTCGCTGTGCACCGCGGCCTCCGACGATCCAGTCATCCGTGATGCCGTCCGGGCCGGGCTGACGGCACCGGTGTCCGATCCGGAGGTGATCGGCTACCGGCACGCCGTGCTCGCCGACTGCCAGGCTCATCCGACAGTGGTGGGCGAGCTCTACCGGATCGCGTCCCAGGCAACCGAAGTCAGGCGCCGCAAGGCCGGTCCATTGCACCGCGCCAGCGGGAAACTGTTGCTCGCGCTGGAACCTCTGACCGAGCTGGTCACCTTCCTCCGGCAATTGCGCACCCTCTGCGATCGGGACGGCCACCGGTTCCGAGCGCCCGGACTCACCGATCTGATGGCTGTCATCGTGGCTGAACTCGACGACCGATATCTCGACAGTGTCGAAGCACAGCTGGCGGCAATGGATTTCGACCGCGGTCTGCACATCAGTGCCGGGCTCGGCACGGGCAACCGCATCGCGGGCATCGTGCTGCACGAGCCGATCCGCCGTCGCCGCTTCGGATTCGATCGACCGAGCCGCCACGCCTTTCGCGTCATCGACGAACCCGACCCCGAATTCGACCCGGTCATGCAGCTGCGCGACCGAGCCGTGTCCGTGATCGCCGATGTCGTGAACGACGCGGTCGTCCACGTGCAGGACTTCTTCCGGCGGCTGCGCACCGAACTCGCCTTCTACGTAGGCTGTCTCGCACTACACGACCGCTTCCGCAATGCCGGGCTACCGGTGTGCCTGCCGACCCCGCATCCCGCCGGTCGGGCGCGCCTGCGTTGCACCGGCCTGCGCGACGTCACACTGTGCCTCACCTCCGGCCGCCCGGTGGTCGGCAATGACATCGACGCCGCAGGCCGCTCCCTGATCGTCATCACCGGCGCCAACAGCGGCGGCAAATCGACCCTGCTGCGCAGCATCGGCTCCGCCCAGCTGATGATGCAGGCCGGAATGTACGTCGTCGCAGACACATTCGAAGCCGACGTCCACGATGGCGTCTTCACCCACTTCGTCACCGACGAGGACCGCACCCTGTCCCACGGCAAGCTGGCCGACGAGCTGGCCCGCATGAGCCGCATCGTCGACCGCATCACCCCGAACTCCCTGCTGCTGTGCAACGAGTCGTTCTCCTCCACCGGCGAACACGACGCCACCCACATCGGCGCCCCACTCGTCGACGCTCTCCTCGAAACCGGCATCTCAATCGCCTTCGTCACCCACCTCTACGAATTCGCCCACCGCCGTTACCAATCCGCCCACCCGACCGATCTCTTCCTCCGCGCCGGCCACCACCCGGACGGCACCCGGACCTTCTCCTTCACATCGGCACCCCCGGAACCCACCAGCCACGCCGACGACGTCTTCCGCCGGATCTTCGACGCTCCTACTGTCTTCCACGGTTCAGACGGATCTGCGCTACCAGGACGCGGTGGTCGAGCTCGGTAGCTCCGCTGTCTCCACCGTGACCGTTCGCCCCTCGGCGACGAGGATCTGGTCGATACCGACCAGCGGCGGCCACTGTTTGTCGGGTGGGATAGGTGACCAGATGCCCGGCACCGGCCTGTCGGGCGGCATCGGCGAAACGACCCGACAACATCACGCGGTACACACATGTCGAAGGCCAGCCGGAGACAGGCGACCAGGACGGGCGAAAACCCGACTTACTCGTTTGCCTGTGCCGGGAGCGACGATGCAGCCGGGCGGTGTTCGGCATCTCCACCGCTGGTCAAGGCAACTTCATTGTTCTTCGCGCGGTTACCACCGGCACCCCGCTTCCGGCCGACCCCAGGTCCAGGTGGTTGAGGAGATTCTGGATAACGACATACGGATTCATCGACCGGTCCTTCGTCTGGCAATTCGTGCCAACTGGTTGTGACGGCCGTCACGGTGTGCTCTCATCAAGATACACAGATACATCTCATGTGTCTGTGTATCAGACTCGGGAACAGGAAATCGGCATGTATGCACACCGTCTCAGCAGGCGCGACGCATTGAGGACAGGCAGCGGTTTGTTGGGCGTCGTCGGTGCGATGGCACTGACCGCCCGTACCACGAGGGCGGAGCCATGGAGGTGGTCGCCCGCCGATTCGGTGGTCGGCGCCGGTGGCGGCGCCGACCCGTTGACCGTGTACGACCCCGATGCCGATTCCGTCTTGGCGGATGTGATCAACCACGCCGATGTGCCCGAGGTCAACAGGCTGCTGGCGACCTGGGTCTACAACAACCAGCCCCTGCCCGTCGGCCTGCCGAAAGGCTTGGCGGACTTCATCGAATCCGCTCGTCAGCTGCCCTCGTGGACCGACCAGGGCAAGCTGGCCAGTTCCTTCGAGTTCAACAAGAAGCGCGGTCTGTATCTGGGCGTGCTGTATGCGTTCGCCAGCGGCATGATGTCCACGGTCATCCCGCACGAGGCCCTCGCGGTGTACTACTCACGCGGCGGATCGCACCTGAAGGGGCGCATCGCCAAAACCGCGAAATTCGGGTACGACATCGGCACGGTCAATGCCTACGGGGACGGCGGCGAGATGATCGTGACCTGTGTGAAGACCAGGATCATCCACGCGTCCGTGCGGCATCTGCTGCCGCGGTCGCCGCACTGGCCCGCCGGTGTCACGCCGATCAGCCAGGACGACATGATGGTCACCTGGCACAGCTTGGCCACCACCATCATGCGGACCCTCACCGCGTGGAAGGTGCCCATCCCGGTCGCCGAATCCGATGGCTACCTGCACAGTTGGCAGCTGGCCGCACATCTGCTCGGTATTCGCGACGAGTACATCCCGGCGACCTGGGAGCAGGCCGACGCGCAGGCAAGCCAGCAACTCGACCCGATCCTGGCACCGACCGCGGAGGGCAACGATCTGGCCAACCAGTTGCTCAACCTCGGCGCCGATCTCGACCTGACGCTGCTCAGCCGCGGCATTCTGGGCGCGTTCACCCGATTCATCATGGGAGACAAGGTCGCCGACTGGCTCGACATTCCTCGGGAACCGGTCTGGAGCCCGCTGCTCGAGGTGGCGTGGGGTCCGTTCGTCGCGGTTCGGGAAGGAGTGTTGTCGGTGGCACCGGTGGTGGACGCACCCTATTGGATGTTCGACGAGTTCCTGCGCCAGTTCGCCCTGTGGTACGTAGCCGAACTGCGGATGCCCCTGAGCATCGAAATCCCGCTGACCAACCGATGATTCACTGTACTCGCCCAGGGACATTCCGGTACGAACGACACTCGGCCCGGCACGGGATACCCCGCTGGACTCAGTGAAACAGCTAACGTACCCGCGTATCAACAACGATGTGGAGTGTGTGCCAACGCGAACATCAGGCGAGGCGCGATCGCGGCGCAGCCCGAGAACTGAGGCAGGACAAGATGTTTCAGGAGGACACCGTGGAATCTGCGCCGCCCGCGAACGAGTTCCCCGCCGGGAAATCCTTGCTCGAACGCGCCTACCTGCAGGCTGTCGAGCAGGTCGACGACACCGACCCGATGCGCACCCGCATCCTCGACGCGGCCGAGGAACAATTCCGGCGGTGGGGTATCCAGCGCTCGACCATGGAGGATGTCGCGCGCACCGCGGGGATCTCACGGATCACCGTCTACCGCCGCTTCGCCACCAAAGAAGAACTGGTCGAACGCGTCATCCTGCGTGAATTCCGCCGGTACTTCGACACATTCCTCGTCGATATCGCGGCGGCGACGAATGTCGGCGACCGCGTCGTCCTCGGATTCGTGAGCTCTCTGCGCGCACTGCGCGGCAACCCCCTCATCGGCGCACTGATCACCGCCGAACCCGACCACTTCGTCGGCTCGCTGGTCGGCGACGACGGACGAGCGGTCGCCATGGTCCGGGAATTCGTAGCCCATCAACTCCGCCAGGAACAGCGGGCCGGCACCATCCCCCCGGACCTGCAGGTCGAGCTGGTCGCCGAGTTGATGGTGCGAATCTGCGCCTCGTTCCTGGCAATTCCGAGCCAGGTCGTCGACCTCGACGACGACGAACAACTCGCCGCCATCGCCCGCCAATTCCTGGTCCCCATGCTCGGCCCGCACGGGCAATAGCACGCGAACACCGGCGATCGTCTTGCGAAGTCCGGTTTGTCACGGTGGCCGAACCGTCATCCGCGATCGGTGCGGGGATTCATGGTCGCGGATATCTGAGCGACCAGGCGCCAGGGGCGGTCGGCGTCGGCCTGGGCCTTGCCGCTGGTGAGGATGGCGCCCGATAGGTTGCGGGCACGATCGGACCAGCCGTATTGGGTGGTGAGGCCGCTGCGGCCGAAGTGGGATTCGGTGTTGCGGCCGAACTTCGAGCGGCGGGCGCCCAGTTCGTAGCCCGCCACGGAGACGCGGCCCGCCATGCCTGGCAGCCAGGGGGCGGGATGGATTGCGGCGGAAAGGGTTTCGGGGCGCATGATGCGGATTCCATCAAGCTCTCCACCGCGGGTGAGGATTTCATAGAAGCGGGACAGTTCGGCCGCGGTGGTCACCAGGTTGCCGGACGGGAGTTCGGCGGTGAGGAAGGCGCGGGCGGCGGCCGGGTCCGTCGGGCCGGAAAGGCCGCCGCCGAGGGCTCGGCCTGCCAGGTGGCGCCAGAGTTTCGAGGGTCCGGGGCCGACCTTGACGCTGGGCACCACCTGGTCGACGTCCTCAGGGCGGACGCCGAAATTGGTCCAGCGGAAGCCGAGTGGCTCGAGGACCTGCTCGCGCAGATGATCGCGCATGGCTTTGCCGGTGGCGCGCTGGACCAGCAGGCGCTGGATCAGTCCGCCGGTCAGTGCGTGATACACGCGAAACCGATTGGGCGGCCAGCTCGGAACCAGGTCGGCCAGGCCCTGCACGGCGAGTTCCTCGTCGAGGACCAGATCGGAGCCGCGGTGGGGCGGGGTGATGAACGGGACCCCCGCGGAATGGGAGAGGACCTCGCCGATGGTGATGCGGTCCTTGCCGTGGCCGGCGAATTCGGGGATGTAGTCGCGCACCGGGTCGGTGAGCGCGAAGGCGCCCTGTTCGATGAGCATGAACATCAGGGCGCCGGATACGCCCTTGGCCGTGGAGAATCCGCAGAAGGGCGAGTCGGGGGTCACCGGGCGCTTGTCGGCGTCGGGGGAATCCTTGGGCGCATTGCCCCAGCCGTGGCCGATGGCCCGGTTCAGCACGATGTGGCCGTGACGGCGCAGGCACACCTGGATGGCGGGTGTGGTCCCCATGCGGTACCAGTCCTGCACGGACCGCCAGATCGCCTCGATATCGCCGGGCGCGAGTCCGGCGTCGGCGGGGTCGGCTTCGGGTCCGAGGGTGGTCACCGCGTCGAGGTCCGGGTCGATCCGCACCAGCGCTGTCATACCTGGGCTCATCCGACCAGCATAGGGAGATCCCGGTTCACAGGAAGCTCCCAGCAAGGAGTCAGGGTCTTCACCGGCTGGCGCGACACACTCCCGCGGTGAGCGTGACCACTGCCGAGCTGGCCCCGTCCGAACCGACCGCCCCGCCATCCGAGCCATCATCGGAAGGCCTCTCCCCTGCCCGCCGCTGGGAACGGCCGGCGCTGGCGCTGCTGCTCATCGGCACCGCCGTCGCATACCTGTGGAACATCACGGTCAACCAGATGGGCAACGGCTTCTACGCGGCGGCCGCCTGGTCCGGATCGCAGAATTGGAAGGCGCTGCTGTTCGGGTCGCTGGACCCGGGCAACTTCATCACCGTCGACAAGCCGCCGGTCTCGCAGTGGGTCATGGGCCTGTCCGGGCAGCTGTTCGGGTTCAGCAGCGCGAGCATGCTTGCACCGCAGGCAATCATGGCGGTGGGCGCGGTCGCGCTCATGTACGGCGCGGTCACCCGGGTCACCCGCAGCCGCGGCGCGGGCCTGCTGGCGGGTCTGGTGCTCGCGGTGACGCCCGTGGTGGCGTTGATGTTCCGGTTCAACAATCCGGACGCCGCCATGGTGCTGCTCATGACCGCCGCGGCCTACTGCACCGTGCGCGCGCTGCCGCGGGCGAGCCTGAAATGGATCGTGCTGACCGGTGTCGCACTGGGATTCGCGTTCCTGGCCAAGATGCTCGAGGGCCTCATGGTGCTGCCGGCACTCGGGCTGGCCTATGTGATCGTCGCGCCGACCACGCTGCGCAACCGGCTGCTGCACTCGCTGGCCGCGCTGGGCGCGCTGATCGTCTCTTCCGGCTGGTACGTGCTGCTCACCATTGTCTGGCCCGCCGATTCGCGCCCCTACCTGGCGGGATCGAAGGACAACACCTTCATGGACCTGGTGCTGGGTTACAACGGTTTCGCCCGCTACCTGGGCAAGAACCACATGGGCGGCAACGCCAAGAACCCCTTCGAACTGCCCGAGGGCTACCAGATTCCGAAGGCGCTCGAGGGTGGCGGGTTCGGCAACGGTCCGGACCGGATGTTCACCGGTGAGATCGGTTTCGAGATCTCGTGGCTGCTGCCGGCCGCGCTGCTCGCGTTCGTGCTGGTGCTGGTCTCGCGGGGACGCCGGCCGCGCACCGATCTGGTCCGCGGCGCGGCGCTGGTGTTCGGTCTGTGGCTGGTCATCGACGGGGTGCTGTTCTCGGCGATGAAGTCGGGCATGCACGCCTACTACACCCTCGCCGTGGCCCCGGCGATCGCGGGCTGCTTCGCCATCGGCGCGTACGAGGTGTGGCGGCGCCGGGCCGAGGCGTTCGGCGGCGTGGGTGGCGCCGGGCTGATCCTCTCGGCGGGGATCTGGGGTTTCGTGCTGCTGCAACGCAATTCCGACTGGCAGCCGTGGCTGCGCTGGACGGTGCTGGCGGTCACGGTGATCACGGCGCTGGGATTGCTCGTGCTGGCGCTGCCGGTTGCGGCACGCTGGGACCGGCTGCGCGGCCGCGCGACCACGGTGCTGCTCGTTGTCGGTGTGATCGCGGGCCTGACCGGCTCCACGGCGTATGCGGCCGCGACCCTGCCGCAGTCGCACACCGGTGGTGGCCCGACCGTGGGCCCGCCCCAGCCCAAGAAGGCCGGACCGGCCGACCAGTTCCGCAAGCAGCTCGAGACGCTGTTCGGGGGTCAGACCGATCCGCAGCTGGTCACGCTGCTGCAGCAGACCAATACCAAGTGGTCGGCCGCCATCGACCGTTCGTCGCCCGCGGCCGGGCTCGAATTGGCCAGCCGCACATCGGTCCTCGCCATCGGCGGCTTCACCTCCGAGGACCCGGTGCCGACGCTGCCCCAATTCGAGGATATGGTCCGCAACCACGAGATCACCTACTACCTGGCTCCCGAGGTTCCGCTGCCCGACTCCTGGCGGGTGGATCCGAAGCCCGGCGACACCGCCGCGCCCGCGCAATCGGGTGCGAAGCAGGGCATCTGGCGTCCGACGGGCAACAAGGAGATCCTCGACTGGGTGACGGCCCACTACACGGCGACCCAGCACTTCGGTTACATGGCGGCCTACGACCTGACGGTCCAGCCGCACTGATCCCTACGGCGGCGTTCCCGGATTCCGGCTCGGCCCACCGAGTCCCGTCGATCCGGGGACGCCGCCGAGGTGTTTCCGGACCGGCTATGGAAAGCCTCGCGAACTCGCTCCGCGCCTGTCAGACCCGGTGCGCAGCAGCCCTCGGACCGACCCAGGCGCTGAGCGCTTCGAAAAGACCTGTGTCGCAGGGTTCATCCCCGGCCCATGCCACATAGCCGTCCGGCCGGACCAGGACCGCTGTCGGCGCGGGGATGTCGCCGAGGCCGGGTACCGACCACCGGCCCGCATCGTAGCGGGCGTGGACGACGTCGATCTGCCCCTGCCAGTCGCCGATTCGCGGGCGGGTTCCGTTCAGGGACAGCAGGACCGGGCGGCCGCTGCGGAGCAGTTCGTGGACGCGCGTACGGCCGGTGGGCAGCGTGAGGTCGACGTCGGGGACGCGATAGCCGGACAGCGGGTGGCCGTCGCCGACGTCGTAGCGGATGTCCAGGGCGAAGAGCATGCCGCCGAGGCGGTTTCGGACCTCGTCGATATCGAAGAGTCCGGCGAGCGTTTCGCGCAGCGCCTCGGTGTGCGGCCCGGGGCGCATGAGCGCGGTCTGGGCGCGGGTGTTCTGCAGGACGCGCGCGGCGACCGGCCGGCGTTCGGATTCGTAGGTGTCGAGCAAGGTATCGGGTGCGCGGCCGTGCAGAACGGCGGCCAGCTTCCAACTCAGATTGGCCGCATCCTGCACCCCGGTATTCAATCCCTGTCCGCCGGCGGGGAAATGGATGTGCGCGGCATCGCCCGCCAGCAGTACACGGTTCGAACGGTAGCGTTCGGCCAGGCGGGCCGCGTCGCCGAACTGCGACACCCAGCGGGACTGTGCATCCCGTAGTCGGTGCCGGCCACCTCGCGGAAGGATGCCCGGAAGTCCTCGAAAGAGGGCTGGGCCGCGTGGTCGAGGACGCGATCGTGCCGGTTGACCATGAGCCGGAACCAGCTGGGCCGCAACGGAAGTATCGAGAAATCACCCGGTCCGCGACGCTCGGTCAGGATCCAGCCGGGCGGCGGGTCCGCCAGTTCGGCATCGGCGATCATGCCGACCATGGTCGCGTCGGTCCCGGCGAACCCGATCCCGGCCAGTTTGCGGACCGTACTGCGGCCACCGTCGCAGCCGACCAGATACGCGGCCCGGACGCGGCGGCCGTGCGCACCACCGACCCGGATCTCGACACCATCGGAGTCCTGCTCGAGGTCGACAACCGGTGAGTCCCACCTGACTGGTGCACCCAATTCTGTTGCATACCGGTCGAGTTGGGTCTCGAGGTCGGCCTGGGTGATGACCAGTCCGGCCGGATACCGGGTAGCCAGATCGCCGAACTCGATGGGCAGCCCGGCGAAATGCCCGGGACCCCGGCCGCGGAACACATAGCCGTGTGGCAGCACTCGCTCCATCAGCCCGCGCTGATCGAGGATCTCCATGGTCCGGGCGTTGATGCCGCCCGCTCGCGACTGTCCGGTGCGCGCGGTGAGAGCATCCAGCAGGACCACTTCGATTCCCGCGAGCCGCAATTCGCAGGCGAGCATCAGCCCGGTCGGACCGGCTCCGGCGATGACGACGCCAGCCTGGTAAACACTGTTCACCAAACGAAGGCTAAGGGAGGTGATCCGTGTCGTCAACCACGCAAACCCGGCCGCCGCATGCCCACCGCTAGGCTCTGAACCGATGGTCAAACGCGGATTGAGCCGGGATCGGCTGGTAGAGATCGCCCACGAGTACGTGTCGGCGAACGGATTGGACGCGCTCACCATGCGGCGACTGGCAGCGGCCGCCGAGGTGTCTCCCGGCGCGCTGTACAAGCATCTGAAGGATCGCCGAGATCTCCAGCGCGCCATGTCCGATGCCGTCTACGCCACCATCGACCTGTCCGATATCGACCTCGACGCCCCGACGCTCGCCCAGGTCATCGCCTGCTGCGAGCGCATGCGCGCGGCGATGCTCCGATTCCGTGACGGCGGCCGCATCGTCGCGGGCTCCTACTCCCCCTTCGCGGCCACGGTGAAGCTGTCGGGCACCCTCATGGCACTCCTGCAGGGCATCGTCGTCCCGCCCTTCGAACCCGGCGACCTGCAATCGGTCCTGCGTTCCTACACAACCGGTTTCGTCATCGAGGAACAGGCCTACCTGGAACTCGAGCGGTCCGGCGAATGGCAGCCGCTGGTCTCGGCCCTCACCGCCGACGCCCCTCGCCCGAACCCCACCGGCGACACCATCTCCATCATGACCGGCGAACGCGACCGCAGATTCACCGCCGGCCTCACCGCCATCCTCGCGGGGACGGTCCGCGAGGATCGCCGGTAGCCGAGTATCGCCCGATCGGGGGGTGACGATCGGGAAGGTCGGCTCGAAATCGTCCAGCGGCGTGGCGAGTTCGCCGAGTGCGGTCACGTCACCGTCGAGGGCGATGGCACCCGAGCGGGCGAGTTCCCCGGCGCTGCCCGGGGTCGGCAGCACCCGACAAGCGCCGCCTTCGGGCCAGACACCGTCACCCGGGCATCGTGGGCGCGCCCCCGGCGGGCGTTGAGAACGCCGCGGCGCACCCACACCGTCCGACCATCGGGTATGCGAACATATGTTCGTGTCCGGTTCGATCACGAGGATGAGCGCGCGCCCCGAGCGGGCGGCGATTCTGCATGCCGACCTGGACTCCTTCTATGCGTCGGTGGAGCAGCGCGACAGTCCGCGGCTGCGGGGGCGGCCGGTGCTCGTCGGCGGCGGGGTCGTGCTGGCCGCCAGTTACGAGGCGAAGGCGTTCGGGGTGCGGACGCCCATGAATGTGCGTCAGGCACTGAGCTTGTGCCCCACTGCGATCGTGGTGCCGCCGCGGATGTCGGCGTATTCGGCGGCCAGCAAGGCGGTCTTCGAGATCTTCCGCGACACCACGCCCGAGGTGGAGGGCATCTCCATCGACGAGGCGTTTCTCGATGTGGCCGGACTGTGGCGGATCGCCGGCACTCCGGTCGATATCGCGCGCGGGCTGCGGGCGCGGGTGCGCGCGGAGGTCGGACTGCCCATCTCGGTCGGGGTGGCGCGCACGAAATTCCTGGCCAAGGTGGCCAGCGCGGTGTCCAAACCCGATGGGCTGCTGGAGGTTCCGCCCGACCGGGAGCTGGAATTCCTGCATCCACTGCCGGTGGAACGCCTGTGGGGTGTCGGCGAGGTGACCGCGCGGGAGCTGCGTGAACGCGGCATCACCAAGGTCGGGCAGCTCGCGGACCTGGGTGAGGGGCCGCTCGCGGCGGTGCTCGGTCCGGCCACGGGCAGGCATCTGCACGCCCTGTCGTGGGCGCGGGACCCGCGCCGGGTGGACACCGGGCGGCGTCGGCGCTCGATCGGCGCGCAGCGGGCACTGGGCCGCCGCCATCGCAGCGACGAGGAGCTCGAGGCGTACCTGCACGGACTGGCCGACCGGCTCGGGCACCGGCTGCGCAAAGCCCGGCGGGTGTGCCGAACGGTGGTGCTGCGCATGCGTTTCGACGATTTCACGCGCGCCACCCGCTCGCACACGCTGGCCGAGGCGACCGACAGCGGCGAGACCGTTCTGCGGGCGGCACGCACTCTGCTGTCCGCGACCATGCCGCTGATCCGGGAGCGCGGCGGCCTCACTCTCATCGGCCTGTCCCTCACCAATCTGGACGACGCCGACACCATGCAGCTGTCGCTGCTGTTCGAGCCGCGTGCGGAATCCACCCTCGATTCGACCCTGGACGCACTGCGCGATCGCTTCGGCGCGGGCACCGTCACACGTGCGGCCCTGCTGCGGAAGGGCGAAGGGCTGTCGGTGCCAATCCTTCCCGACTGATCGGCCCCCTTCGGCCGCGCGGGTAGCCTGTGACGCATGGCTCTCGACCACGGCGACCCGGGCGACGCGCCCTCGACTCCCCCGCCGCTGACACCCATCGCGATCACCACCCGGCCGTCCGCGGCGGATGAGGCCAGAACCGTTGCCGCGGCGACGAATACGGCCACCCTGGCCACCCTGTCGGCCGACGGCGGCCCCTGGGCCAGTTTCGTGACGTATGGACTGCTTGCGGGACAACCGGTTCTGTGTGTGTCCCGGATGGCCGAGCACGGCCGCAACCTGGCCGCCGATCCGCGCGCCAGCCTGTCCATCGTGACCCCGGAGTTGCCGGCGGACCCGCTGGCCGGAACGCGATTGACGCTCGCCGGTGTCGCGGAACGACCGCGGGGCGAGGAGGCGGTAGCGGCCCGCGAGGCCCACCTGGCCGCCGTCCCGGCGGCCAAGACCTACATCGACTTCAGCGATTTCACGGTGTGGGTGCTGCGTGTGCAGCGCGCCCGCTGGGTCGGCGGGTACGGCCGTATGGATTCCGCGACCGCCGACGAATACGCGGCCGCCCAGGCCGATCCGATCATCCCCGGTGCGGCCCGCGCCATCGCACACCTCAATGACGATCACGCGGACTCGTTGCTGGACATGGCCCACGCCCGCGGCGGCTATCCGGACGCGACCGCCGCGGTCTGTGAACGCGCCGACCGCTTCGGCCTCGACCTGCGGGTCACCACCCCGCGCGGCATCGCGGTCACCCGTATCGGCTATCTCGCGCCGATCGACAGCATCGCCGACTTGCGGACGGCCACTGTCGATCTGGCCCGGGTCTCGCGACCGGAGTGACCGACCGGACCATGCCGCAGCGGTGATCGTCAGTGCGCGGTCTGGGAGGCGGCGGCGGTCTCGTCGAGGTCGGTGAGCGAAAGCAGGTGGCGGGGTGGGGAATCCCGAATGATGCTGGACCGCACGTCCAGATGCCCGTTGACGTGGAGCAGTTCGCCGGAGGCGAGGAGCCGCCATCCGGGGTCGTCGTCCATGCGTTCGCTGGCGATGACGACAGCGGGATAGTCGGTCAGCGCGCCACTGCTGGTGCGAATGCCGCGATGACGGTGACTCGCGTGGTCGAGCCGCCGATCGCCCTGTGCGCCACCGGCGGCGCGCTCGAGGACATACAGGTCGTGGGTGTCGGGATAGCGCAGGGCCCACAGCTCGGTCGCGGTGGTGAGAATCAGGTTGAGCGCGTAGAGCGGCAGCCGGTCGGCGATCCAGCCGACCGCGTCGGTGATGGCCGCGGTGACATCGCCCGCATGATGATCGATCCGGGCGGTGATCAGGGCGAAGAAGCGCTCGGAGTCGGTGTCGCCGTGGACGAGTCGGCGATAGTCACCGAGTTCGTCATCCAGCTCGTCGAGTCCCTGCAGCACCCCGTTGTGCGCGAACAGGCGCCTGTCCTGCTCGAACGGATGGGTATTGCGCATCATCAGCCCGCCCGTGGAGGCGAAGCGGACATGAGCGACGAAGGTTTCGGATTCGCGTTCGCGGGCCTCCTGCGCGAAGAGCCGGTCCTCGTAGGCGGCGATCGGCTGCTTCTCCACCAGCGGCGCGCCCGCGGAGGTGAAGGTGCCCAGGCCGACACCATCGGGTTCGCGGTGACTTTGCTGGGACAGGCTGTCCGGCGCCTTCAGCAACCAGAAGGTGGCGTGCACCCGCTGCGGCGCGGCCGAGAGTCCGAACAGACGACACATGACCAACTCCTCTCACGAGAGGCGGAGACGCGCGGACTGCACGACAGCACGGCCGGGCTGAGGGATGATTGGGCCATGTCGGACACGCCGTCGGTACTCGAGCATCATCGTATGCCCGAGCATGACGCCATGCGCCTCTCGGGCACGGTGGAAGCCATGCTGTGGATCCACCGCAACTGCGTCGAGGGCGACGGTGACACCGAGCAGTCGTGTGGTCGCCGACAGCAGCTACTGGAGCTGCGCATGAAGAACGGGTGGACCTGGCCGCTTCCCAAACCGGATGCGGAATGGCGGTTGCAGCACTGAGGCGGATTCGCCGCCGGGAGCGGAATACCCACGGCGGCAACACAGTTGATGCCGACCATGACCGACGTTGCGCGTCAGCGACTGCACGAAGAAGTGATCGAGCAATTCCGGGCCGGGGGCGGACAGGTCGGCGGGCAGTTCGCCGAGCGTGATCTCCTGTTGCTGACCACCACCGGGGCCCGCACCGGGCAGGACCGTACCTGGCCGCTGGCCTATCAGCGCGACGGCGACCGCCTGGTGGTCTTCGCCGCCAATGGCGGCCGGCCGCACCGGCCGGGCTGGTATCACAACCTGGTGGCGAACCCGGCCGGGACGGTCGAGGTGGGCACCGAGACCTGGTCGGTCACCGCCGAGGTCGCGAGCGGGGACGAGCGGGTCCGGCTGTGGGACCGGCAGCTCGAGATGACACCGTTCATGGCCGATTTCCAAGCAAAAGTGGAGTGGGAGATCCCCGTCGTCGTGCTGACCCGCACGGCCGCAGCGTGAAAATGTCGCGCTTCGCCGGATCACGGCAAGACCCCTGACACGATTTCCGCCGGCGTTCCGTGGGACTTGCGAGCGACCTCCCCGCAAGCCCTTCGCGGAGGTGACGGAAGGCTAGCGTCGGCCGCGAAAGGTGCGGCGGAGGTCGTCGGTCCATTCGGCCGGGACCTCCCAGGGGATGAAGTGGCCGCCGTGATCGTGAGCGGTCACATTCACCAGGTGATACCACGCGCCGCGGTCGCTGTCGCGGAAATGCTGGGCGCGTTGGGCAGTGGTGACACCGGGCGGGTTCTCGTGGGCGACGAAGGTGAGGCCGGTGGGCGCCTCGATCACGGGCCAGCGGTCGTGGGACGGGGTCCAGGGGTAGCGATTGTGGTTGGCGTAGAGGCGCATCGAGCTGCCGATGCAGTTGGTGGCCCAATAGATGGTCGCGTGGGTCAATACCTCGTCTTTGCTGAACACGGATTCGAAGTCGCCGCCGCGGTGGTCGCTCCAGCGCATCCAGCGCTCCAGGATCCAGGCCAGCATGCCCACGGGTGAATCCGACAGGCCGTGCGCCAGGGTGGCGGGGGCGAGCATCTGGGCGGACAGGTGGACGGCGAATCGCTTCTCCAGCTCGATGATTCGCGCGTGCACGTCGCCGGGCAGGCCCTCGGGAATCGGGCGGCCGCCGGTGATGTCCCAGGCGCGTTCGCCGTTGAACAGATCCAGACGCTGACCGGAGCCGATATGGATCCCGTAGAGGGCGTCGGCGTATTTGTGGCCGAGCTGGCCGGTGACCAGGGCGCCGACATCGCATCCGGCGGCGGCGTAGGTGCGATGGCCCAGCACATCGGTCATGAGGGTGTGCCAGAGGTCGGCGATCTTCCAGAAGTTCAGATCCGGGCGCGACGGGATCGGGGTGGAGAAGCCGAAACCGGGCAGCGAGGGGACGATGACCTCGAACGCGTCGGCGGGATCACCGCCGTGCGCCGCCGGATCAGCCAGCGGGTCGATCACTTTGGACCAGTGCCAGAAGGTCCAGGGCCAGCCGTGGGTGAGGATGAGCGGGATCGGGTTGTCGCCGACGCCGGGTTTGCGCAGGAAGTGGATGGGGACGCCGTCCACCTCGACGCGGTGGTGCTCGTAGGCGTTCATGGCCTTTTCCTGTGCACGCCAATCGAAGTCGGTACGCCAGTGGTCGACCAGCTCGCGCAGATAGGCGGTGGGCACGCCGTAGTGGCCGTCGGCATTGCCGTCGTCGTCGAACCAGCGGGTCCGGGCCAGGCGCTGCCGGAGGTCGTCGAGGATGTCGTCGGACACGTGAATCGGGGTCTGCTGCAACGGGAGCACATGGTCAATCTAGGGTCGGGGACATGCCAGATCCGACGGAGGTCACCGAGCCGGTGGAACAGGCCGCGGTGATCGCGGTACCCGACGAGGTGCGCGGCGAATTGCGACGCGGGGTACGCAGTGTGCTGGTCGACGCGGCGGCGCTGCGGCTGGTACGAGATCGCTTCGACGAGGTGCAGGCCGGATCGCTGCGGCGGTACCTCGAAGCGTCGCAGTCGGCGAATACCTTGCGCGCGTACCGGACCGACTGGATCGCGTGGGCGGCCTGGTGCGCGGCGGAAGCGCGGCAGGCACTACCGGCGGACGCCCTGGATGTGGCGGTGTATCTGGCCGCGGCGGCGGACGCGCGGCGGGAGAACGGCGAATGGGCCTTCAGCGCCGCCACTTTGGAGCGCAAGGCCGCGGCGCTGGCCGCCGTGCACGCCGCCAACGGATTGCCCTCACCCACCCGCGCCGACGTGGTGCGTCTGACCCTGCGCGGTATCCGCCGCATCCGGCGCACCCGTCCCAAGCGGAAGCGGCCGGTGCTGCTGCACACCCTCGATCAGCTGCTGAACGAATTGCCGGCCGCGCAGTGGCCCACCGAACCGGCCCGCCGCCGTGACACCCTGCTGTTGCTGGTCGGATTCGCGGGGGCGTTGCGCCGCAGTGAGATCGCCGCGCTGCGGGTCGCCGATGTCGCGGTCACCACCGACCACACCACCGGCGAGCCGTTGCTGCTGATCCAGCTGCCCGCCACCAAGACCGACGCCACCGGTGTCAACGAACAACGCGTCGCCCTGCCCCGCGGCCAGCGCCCGCACACCTGCCCCGTCTGCGCCTTCGCCGACTGGACCCGCCTGCGCGAGGCGCACGCCGCCACCGACCTGCGCGCCTGGCTCGACGCCACCCCGCCGCCCGACCCCCACATCCACCGCTGCCACGGCTTCACCGGCACCACCCTCACCGACCCGAATCTGCCACTGTTCCCGGCCATTTCACGCCACGGTGGCATCGCCGCCACCGCCATGTCCGGCCGCGCGGTCGCCGAACTCGTCAAGCGCTACGCCGCCCGCGCCGGCCTCGACCCCGCCCTGTTCTCCGGTCACTCCCTACGCGCCGGCTTCGCCACCCAGGCCGCCCTCGGCGGCGCCAGCGACCGCGAGATCATGCGCCAGGGCCGCTGGTCCAACCCCCGCACCGTCCACGGCTACATCCGCACCGCCAACCCGCTCGAGGACAACGCCGTCACGAAACTGGGCTTGTAGCGGCGATTTCGACCGGCGGTCTACCGCTGATCGGCCATCGCTGCGGCGGCCGCGATGCGCCGCTGACGTTTGCCGCCCTTGATGGCGGTGCAGGAGCCGGGTTTGCGGGCTTCGCGGGCGAGGCCCCACACGGTGGATTTGCAGATCGCCTCCTTGACGGTGGCGGCGACGCGGCCGGCGAGGTAGGCCCGACGGGCGGTGTCGTCGAAGTGGGCCAGCTGCATGGTCGCGCGTTTGCGGCCCAGGCTGATGCACTGGCCGATGAACGCGATATCGATTGCGGCGGGCTCGGATTCGGCGAGGCGGCTCAGGATGGTTCCGGCAGCATGGGCGCCGAGCGGGATGGCGGCCTGGCAGCTCATGCGCAGGGGTTGGCCGGAGGGGGCGGCGGCGTCACCGGCGGCCAGGATGCGCGGATCGTCGATGCTGGTGAGGGTTTCGTCGGTGAGCAGGCGGCCGACGGCGTCGGTGCTCAGGCCGCTGCGGGCGGCCAGGTCCGGGCGTCGAAACCGGCCGTCCACACCGTGATCGCCACGTCCTCCCGAGTCCGCAGCCGGTTGGCCGCGATGATCCCCGCATATCCGCCGCCGACCACGACGACCCTGACGACGTGTTCCATGTCCGCCCTCCCTCACCGTTGGTGGTATCGGACATGAAGACACCATTCGAGCCCGATGTGTGACATCGCGGCGCATGTCGGGTGACGCGGCTCATCGCTGCACCGACGTCACCGAGGCCGTCGCTTGCGGGCCGTGAGCGCCTCGGACCAGGTCAGGGCGGGCGGCCAGGGCGGACCGTCGATGACCGGAATGTGCGGAGCGTGGCGGGTGACGGCCGCGGTCAGGTTCTCACGCGATACGCGCCAGCCCGTCATGCGACGGTATGCCCAGCGGATGGTGCCGTCGGCGCCGGGGATCAGGTCGGCGCGACCGGCGTCGCGCAGGAGCCGCGCCGACGACTCGGGTACCGGGCGGGCCGCCGGACCGCCTCGGGAGGGTTGGGTGGTGCCGCGGGCCCGCACGCCGATACACCGGTGGCGGAACTGATTTCGCGGTGTCGAGGTGGTTTCGGTGAACAGCTCGATCGCGCAGATTCGCGACCAGGGCACGGTCTGGGGAGGGCCGAACGCGTCGGCAGCGAAGTAGACACCCGCACCGTGGACGGCAAAGACCACTCGGCCGTGTGATGCGCGGCGCCACCGCCACAATCCCGTGCGTACGACGTAGGCGTCCGGACCGAAGTCGGCAGGAACGGTCATCGCGCGTCACTCGATGGAGCCGCCGCGGTGATGACCGCCGCTGTCGGGATGGCTGTCAGGAAGAAAAACGTCACCGGCGCAGCGTGCGGCGCGACCCGGCCGGTGTCAATGCCGGAAACCCGGTCGACCGTGGTCGGCACCCGCGGGACTCGACAACCGACAACTCCGTCTTCCTTGACAAATATTTTTGTCGGTGAGACTCTGGGGTGGTGCTGGACGTCGCTGTCATCGAAGAACCCGCCGCGGCCGAGGCTTCCCTGGACCCGATCCGGTCCCGGATCCTCGCCGCTCTCGCCGAGCCGGGCTCGGCCGCGATGCTCGCCGGTCGGCTCGGGCTACCGCGGCAGAAGGTGAACTACCACCTCAAGGAGCTGGAGCGGCACGGGCTGGTCGAGCTGGTCGAGGAACGGCGCAAGGGCAATGTCACCGAGCGTGTATTCCGGGCCACGGCAGCCTCTTACGTGATCTCCCCCAGCGCGCTGGGTGCGGTCAGTCCGGATCCGGCGCGCTCGCCCGACCAATTGTCGGCGCGGTGGCTGGTGGCGCTGGGCGCGCGGCTGGTGCAGGAGGTCGGGGCGCTGCTGACCGGCGCGGTCCGGGCGCAGCGGCGGGTCGCGACATTCGGGATCGACGCGCAGGTGCGGTTCGCCTCCGCGGCCGACCGGACGGCGTTCGCCGAGGAGCTGGCGCAGGCGGTGACGACGCTGGTCAGCCGCTACCACGACGAGTCCGCCCCGGGCGGGCGCGACCACCGGGTGGTCATCGGCATGCACCAGATACCCACCGCCCGGAAAGACACCGAATCCGAAGCAGGACGGGAGAACTGACAATGGGGCATCCGTTCGAGATCGAGCTGGAGGCGACCCTGCCCGCGAGCCCGGACCAGATCTGGGAGGCGATCGCGACCGGGCCGGGAATCAACTCCTGGTTCATGGGGCGTAACGAGGTCGAGGCACGGATCGGCGGGATCGCCGCCATGGATACCGGTGGCCGGCGGGAAGAATCGGTGATCACCGCATACGAGCCGGGCAAGCACTTCGCCACCCGCACCGGGACCGACGAGGACGGCCGGTTCATGGCCTTCGAGTATCTGCTCGAGGGGCGCGAGGGCGGCAGCACCGTGCTGCGGGTGGTCCACAGCGGCATGCTGGGCGACGACTGGCGGGACGAATACGACGCCCTGCGCCGCGGCTGGCCGTTCCACCTGAACACACTGCGCGAATACCTGACGCACTTCCCGGGCCGGATTGCAGCTCCCGTATTCGCCTTCGCCATGGGCTCTTCCGGGCAGGCGGTGCGGTCGGCGCTCATCCGGGCGCTGGCGCTACCGGACCCGGTCACGGTGGGCGCGCGAGTACAGGCTGAACCGACGGGCCTGCCGGCGCTGGACGGTGAGGTGGTCTGGTCCGACGACGAACGGTTCGAGATCCGCACCGCCGACGGGCTCTACACCTTCCACCACGCGCCCACCGGACTCGCGCTGATGTTCCATCACCTCTTCGGTCCCGACACCGCCGGGGCCGAGGCCGCCTGGCAACGGTGGCTCACCAACCTGCTGGGCTGAAGCAGCCCCGGCCGAACCATTCGAATCACCAACCGACACACCACATATCAAGGAGCAGAGCATGCGCACTCTCATCAGCACCGCCTTCATTTCCCTCGACGGCGTCGTGGAGGGCCCGGGTGGCGAACCCGGCTACCGGAACTCCGGCTGGACCTTCAAGGACGTCGAATTCGTTCCCGAGGCCTACGAGCTCAAGGGACGCGAGCAGGAGGAAGCCACCGCGATGCTGATGGGTCGCGTCAGCTATGAGGCGTTCAGCCCGGTGTGGCCGGACATGGCGGACTTCGCCGGGTACAAGGGCATGCCGAAATACGTTGCCTCCACCACCCTCACCGATGCCGACCTGGTGACGAACTGGGGCGAGACCACCATCCTGCGCTCCCTCGACGAGGTGGCCGCCCTGAAGGACACCGACGGCGGCTCGATCATCATCCACGGCAGCGCCTCGCTCAACCGCGCGCTCTCCGACGCGGGCCTGATCGACCGCTACCACTTGCTGGTGTTCCCGGTCCTGCTCGGCGCGGGCAAGCGCCTGTTCTCCGAGTCCGACAAGGACGCCCAGAAGCTGAAGCTGGTCGAGGCCGCCACCTATTCCAACGGAATTCAGAAGAACATCTTCGACGTCGTCCGCTGAGGCATCCGGCCCGGATCCGGCAGTTCCCTGGAGGACTCGCCGGTTGGCCCGTGGTCTACCCGGCCGACCAGCCCTCACTCCACGATCGCTCGGACCTGGCGTCGAATTTCGCCGAAGATGCTGACTACGAGGCGAATTCGAGCCAGCGGGCGAACGGATGTTCCCGGGCGCGGGGGGTGTGGGGATGGGTGAGACTCCCCGGTTGCCGGGTTTGGCTTTGGCTGATGCTGATTGGTTGGTTGCTGCTGCACTGCGAGTGGGGGCCGAGCGTGAGTTTCCGCCACTTGCTGTAGCAGTTGTCGATGTCACCGGGTCGGTGATCGTGTTGCGGCGTGCCGACAGCGGGATGCCGATGACGAGCCGGATTGCGGTGGCGAAGGCGCGCACGGCATTGCTGACGCTGCGAGAGTCGGGGGGTATCGAATTGCCGGGAGCGATCACCGGCAGTATCCAGCATCTTTACGGCGGTGATTTCGTGCCGTACGCCGGCAGTGTTCTCGTGACCGAGAACGGGGTCCGGGGTTCCGCAGAATTCGGAGCGCCTGGAGTCGCGTTTTAGGGCCTGACCTGGGGTGACATGGAGAATTGCGCCCGGGGAGCGTGTCTCTAGGCGCGGGTATCGGTGCTGGTCAGCGGGTTGGGGTGAGTTCGATGATCTGCTTGGGTGTGGCGGCGCCGAGTCGGGTGAGGAGGTCGCTGATTCCAGACCTGTCTTCGAACATCGCTTTGACACCGTTCTACTCACCATTGCCCACGGTTCGGGCGTAGTCGGCAAGGGAATCGGCAGTGCGTTGAATGTGCCGTGCCAGGGCGTCGGTGGCCTCGTCGGCCCGGCGGGCGACGGTCAGTTCGGCCAGTTCGCGGTGTTCACCGGCGGTGTCGCGGTTCGGGTCGTCGCCGAGGAAGCGAGACCATGCGAGGTAGAGCTCGGCGCGTACCCGGAGCGAGGTGGCGATCGATTCGAGGTGGCCATTGCCGCTGCCGGCGAGCAGGGCCACATGGAAGGCACGGTGGACGTCCACGAAATCCAGGTTGGGGACGGCATCTTCGAGAAACATCGGCGTGGCGGCCAGTCGGTGGTGGGCGGCGACGACCTGCGCCTCCCACATCAGGTCTCCGTTGGCGATGGACTCGCGCAGCGTGGCGGTCTCGATCAAGACGCGGGCTCGGGTCAGTTCGCGTAGGTCGGTTGCGGATAGCGGCAGGGTGGCGAAGCCGCGCTGTGGATTGGCTTGCAGCAGGCCTTGTTCGGCGAGTCGGCTCATGGCCTCGCGTACGACGGACAGGCTGACGTCGAAGCGCTCGCTGTAGTCGGCGAGCTTCATCTTCGTGCCCGGCGGAACGCGGGCAGAGAGGACTTCGGATCGGATCGCGTCGTAGACGACCTCGGCCCGGGTCTGTTTGACGGTACGGGTCGGCACTCTCGCATGGTATCGCGACCCCGAGGGAATGACGTCATTCGAGAAAATTTCGAAATTCTCTTGCAATGTCGAAATTCTGCGCGTAGAACTTGTGGTGCTCGTCACTCACATGCGCGACCGGTATCGCGCTCAGGAGGTTGATCACCACATGACCACCACGGTTCCCGTTCTGATCGTCGGCGGAGGCGGCGCGGGGTTGTCCGCGTCGATGATCCTGTCCACGCTCGGGGTCGAATCCCTGCTCGTCAGCGCCCTGCCCGAAACATCGGTCCTGCCCAAGGCGCATGTGCTGGGGCAGCGCACCATGGAGATATTCACCGAAGTCGGTGTGGCCCAGGCGATCTACGAGCGCGGGACCCCGCAGGAGAATCTCGTCGAGACCGGCTTCTACGCCGGTGTGCGCGGTGCGAACCCGAACACGGGACGTGAGATCGGCAAGCTCGAGATCTGGGGCGCCGGGAATCGAGATCCGGAGTACATCGACGCCAGTCCGTGCCCGACGACCAATCTTCCGCAGATCCGGCTCGAACCCGTGTTGAAAGCCCATGCCGAGCAACTCAATCCCGGCAGGATCCGATTCAATCACGAGCTGATCGCTCTCGAACAAGATGCCGACGGCGTCACCAGCACCATCCGCGACAAGGCCAGCGGTGAGCAGTACCGGGTCCGCTCCCGGTACGTGATCGCCGCGGACGGCGGCCGCACCGTCGGCAAATTGGTGGGCATCGAGCTGCAGGGCGACCGCAACATCATGGATGTCGCATCGGTGCACATGACCGCCGATCTGTCCGAGGTGCTCTCCGATGACGGGGTGTTGTTGCGGTGGCTGGCCAATCCCGACTTCGGCGGCACGATGACCGGGGGAACGCTGTGTCCGATGGGCCCGGATCATTGGGGCACGAAGTCGGAGGAATGGGTCTTCCACATCGGCTACCCGTACGGCGACTCCGATGCCGGCGACCGTGACAAGGTCATCGCACGGATGAAGGCGGTGCTGGGTCTGCCCGATCTGGACGCCGAGGTCCACGCCGTGTCGAAGTGGACGATGGAGGGCATCCTGGCCGACAGGTTCCGGGCCGGCCGGGTCTTCGTGGCCGGCGATGCCGCCCACCGGCATCCGCCCACCAGCGGACTCGGATTGAATTCGGCGGTCCACGACGTGCACAACCTGTGCTGGAAGCTGGCCCAGGTGTTGGCCGGGCAGGCCGGCGACGCTCTGCTCGACACCTACGAGGCCGAACGCCGCCCGGTGGTGCAGCGCAATATCGCCAACTCGGTCAAGTGCGCGATGGACCGGTTCCGGCTCGACGCGGCGCTGGGCATCTCGATGGACAAATCGGCCGAGGAGAACTGGCGGGCCATCGAGGTCATCTGGGATCCGTCGCATCCGGACTACGCCGAACGGCGTGATCTGCTCAACAACGCGCTGGCCGCCCAGTCGGGCGAATTCCGCCATCACGGACTGGAATTCGGGTTCACCTACACATCGACGGCGGTCGTCGACGACGGCAGCCCGGCGCCCGTGCCGATCGACGCCGTCCGGTTGTACGAGCCGAGCACCAGGCCCGGTCACCCGCTGCCTCACGCATTCGTTTCCCGTGCGGGCGTGAGGTTCCCGCTGCAGGAGCTCACCTACGGCGGCGCGTTCGTCCTGATCGCCGGCGAGGACGGAGCGGCCTGGGTGGACGCGGCCCGCAAACTGGCCGACAGCACCGGCATCCGCCTGGTCGCGGTGACCGTCGGCGCGGACGACGCCGAGCTGGCCGACGTGCGCTTCGCCTGGCTGCGCAAACGCGAAATCACGCGTGCCGGTGCGGTTTTGGTGCGACCCGATCGTTTCGTGGGATTTCGGGCTGTCGGCGCGGTCGAGGATCCGCTGGCGGTGCTGTCCTCGGCCCTCGAGCGGATTCTCGCCGTCGGCGGGCTCGGCGCCGGTATCGGCGCGTGATTCAGCCGACTGCTGCTTCCTGCGGCAGCGAGTCGAGTCCGGGCAGCGGGGACCAGGCGATCCGCGTCGCCTCGTCGGCGGGCAGGCCCAGCATGCGCAGCAGGTCCTCGGTCACCTGGTCGGCGGCCTCGGCATCGTCGCGGTCGGGGTGATCGTGCAGCAGTTGCCCGAGGCACAGGGCCGCGCCTGTGACGAGGGTCATGGTCAGGTCGAGGTCCCGGACCTGAAATCGTCCGGCCTCGACGGCGGACTCGATGTCGCGGCGGGCGCGGGGGGTGATGCCGGTGGTCACCTCGGTGAGGCCGAGCCCGTTGGCGAGCAGGCTCTTGCTGAGCGTCGGCGCGCGTCGGTGCAGGCGGCTGACGAGTCGGAAGCTCTGCGCGAACGCCTGCGCTGGATCGTCGATTCGCTTGGTCAGCACGTCCAAGGCCGCGCCGAGCCGGTCCAGCGCGTCCTCGACCGCGGCCCGGAACAGTTCGTCCCGGCTGGCGAAGTGGTTGTAGAACGACCCCATTCCGACGTCGGCGGCCTGGGTGATCTCCAGGATCGGCGGGTTCAGCCTTCCCTCGGCCATGAACGCCTGCGCCGCGGTCACCAGTGCGGCGCGGGTGCGCGCCTTGCGGCGCTCGAGGCGGGTGGGTTCCGAACCGGTCGGTGTGGCCATTGCCGTCCCCTGTCTCGCCAATTTCCGGCCATGGTAGCCCAGAGTGTCAATGCTGACGAATTATTCAGAACCCCTTGACTGAGGATAGCAGCGTAAGTGACGATATCTTCAGCAAGTTGAAGGGAGTGATCGATGAACGACCATCACGACGTCCACGTCGGTCTCCACAGTGAGCAAGGGGCATTGCCCGGTGAACATCCCGGGCGGGCCCGCAATCCGGTGATCAAGGTCGCGGACCTGGCGTGGCTGGAATTCGAGAAACCGGACCTGCGCAAGGCCGAGACCTTCGCGCACGCCTTCGGATTCGCCACCGCCGCACGGTCGGTGGACGAATTGTGGCTGCGAGGAACCGATCCCGGCGCGCCGTGCGTGCTGATCCGCCGCGGACCGCGCTCGAGTTTTCTCGGCCCGGCCTTCCGGGCCACCGAAGCCGCCGATCTGTCGAGGCTCGCGGATCGCACCGGGTCCCGGGTGGCTCCGCTGCCGGAGAGTCTCGGCGGGCTCGTCGTCGATCTCGCCGACCCGAACGGGCTGCGAGTGCGCGTCACCGCGGGTATGGAGGTGCTCGGCGCGCTGCCCGCCCAGCAACCGCACACGTTCAACTTCGGGCACAGCACGGCCCGGACCAACAGCACCCAGCGCCCGCCCCGCGAACCGACTCGGGTACAGCGGCTGGGGCACGTGGTCTTGCAGACGACCCGATACCGGCAGACCCTGGACTGGTATCTGGAGCATCTGGGCTTGATCGTCAGCGACTTCCTGTACCACCCCGGCCACCGCGAGCGCGGACCGGCGATGAGTTTCATTCGCTGCGACCAGGGCTCGATCCCCACCGACCACCACACCCTGGCACTGATGCTCGGACCGTCCAACCGCTACGTGCACTCGGCCTACCAGGTCGCCGACCTCGACGCGCTCGCCGCAGGCGGGGAATACCTGCGCGAGCAGGGATATCACCGGTCGTGGGGTATCGGCCGCCACATCCAGGGCAGCCAGATCTTCGACTACTGGCGTGACCCCGACGGGTTCATCGTCGAGCACTTCAGCGACGGCGACCTGTTCGACAACACCCTCGAACCGGGCTGGGCACCGATGTCGGCATCCGGGCTCGCGCAATGGGGTCCCCCCGCGACCAAGGACTTCCTCGGCATCGCGCCCGGCCGCGAAGCGCTGCGCGAACTGCGCGCCATGGCCTCCGCGCTGCGCGAGGACAACGAATTCGACCTCGGCCGCCTGCGCGGCCTGATGAAAGTAGCCCGCTCATGAGCATTTCCGTACTCCGCACCGCCGACGCCTGGTGGGTGCAGACCGCCACCGGGGCCACCCGCGTGGACACCACTGCCACGACCACCGGTGAACTGCTGGCCGATCGCGAGGCCCTCACCGCCGCAGCCGCGAGCCGCGACACCACGCCGGTGGCCGAGCTGAGGCTGTGCTCGCCGGTGACCGCGCCGTGCCGGGTGGTCGCGCAGATGACAAATTTCGCCTCCCACGTGCGGGATTCGGGCGGCGATCCGAAGACGGTGCCGCTCACCTTCTTCCGCAAGACCTCCGGATCGATCAGTGGACCCTACGACGACGTGATCCGGCCCGCTCATGTGGGACTGCTGGACTACGAGGTGGAGATCGGCCTGGTCTTCGGCAAACCGATGCCTGTCGGCTCCGAGATCACCGCCGACAACCTCGCCGACTACATCGCCGGCCTGGTCGTCACCAATGACGTGTCCGCCCGGGATGTGCAGTTGCCGAAAACCCAGTTCTACGAAGCGAAGTCG
Source organism: Nocardia sp. NPDC051981 (assembly GCF_040680715.1). Classification (NCBI taxonomy): domain Bacteria; kingdom Bacillati; phylum Actinomycetota; class Actinomycetes; order Mycobacteriales; family Nocardiaceae; genus Nocardia; species Nocardia sp. NPDC051981. The sequence continues at coordinate 28,745 of NZ_JBFAXK010000005.1, forward strand.
TATCCGACGTTCACCCCGGTCGGGCCGGTGCTGGTGCTGCTGGACGCCGATGAGCTCAAGCGGTTCACCGATCTGCGGCTGCGGCTGTGGGTCAATGGCGAACTCCGCCAGAACATGACGGTGGCCGACATGATCTACCGGCCGGTGGAGGCACTGCGGGAGCTGACCCGCTTCCAGCGCATGGACAGCGGGGACCTGCTGCTCACCGGCACCCCGATCGGCACCGCCATCAGCGCTCCGCCGAAGCCGGTCGCGCTGATCACCAACCTGCTGCCACCGGCGGTGAAATGGAAGCTGTTCTTCGCCGGCCAGGCCAAGAACCCGAAGTACCTGCAGGACGGGGACGTCGTCGAAGCGGCCATCGGCACCGACGACGGCGCACTCGATCTTGGACGCCAGCGCACCGTCGTGAGATACGCGCGATGACCGGCACGATACCCGCCCCACCCGTCGGCCCGGACCGGATGTGGCCGCGGTACGAGTCACCGGCCGACCTGGCCGAGATCGAATCCGTCCCGCTGGCCGCACGCGGACTGCCGGAATCGACCTACGCGCTGCTGACCCGGGCGGCGCGCCTGTGGCCCGACCGCACCGCCCTGACCGTCCTGCCGGACGCGACCCGATGGCGAGAACCGGTGTGCCGCACCTTCTCCGAGCTGCTGGCCGATGTCCACCGCTACGCGAATCTGCTGTACCGGCTGGGCGTACGGCGCGGTGACGCGGTCGCGCTCATCGCACCCAACTGCGCCGAGCTGATCCCGGCGACCCTGGCCGCCCAACTCGCCGGAATCGCCGCGCCGATCAACGGCGGTCTGTCCCCGCGACACATCGCAGAACTACTGCGCCGCTCCGGCGCGCGGATCGTGATCACCGCCGGTCCCGAACTCGCCGCCGAAACCTGGCGCTCGACAAGGGAATCCGTGCTGGGAGGCCACATCGAGGCGCTGCTGGTGCTGCGCCCGACCGCCTCGGACGCCGCCGCGGACCCGCTCCCGCGCCTGGACGGGATCGAGGTGGGATACCTCACCGACCTTGCCGCCGACCAGGATTCGACCGGCTTCGCCGGCCGGCCGCCGACCGCCACGGATCTGGCGGCGCTCTTCCACACCGGCGGCACCACCGGCGTACCGAAACTGGCCGCGCACACCCACTCCGGTGAGGTCGCCAACGCGTGGATGATCGCCGCGAACTCCCTGCTGGACACGAATTCGGCGGTATTCGCCGGGCTGCCGCTGTTCCATGTCAACGCCCTGGTGGTCACGCTGCTGGCACCCTTGTTCAAGGGACAGCCGGTGGTCTGGGCCGGGCCGCTCGGCTACCGCGACCCCGCACTGTACGGCCAGTTCTGGAACCTGGTCGAGCACTACCGGATCGCCACGATGAGCGCCGTGCCGACCGTGTACGCGGCGCTGGCGCAATGCCCGGTCACCGCCGACATCTCCAGCCTGCGATACGCCATGGTCGGCGCCTCGCCGCTGCCTGCGGCCGTCCGCGAGAATTTCCAGGCCCACACCGGAATCACGCTCATCGAAGGCTACGGCCTGACCGAGGCGACCTGCGCCAGCGCACGTACCTTCCCCAGCGCTCCCCGGCCGGGTGCGGTCGGCCAGCGCATGCCCTATCAGCGGGTCAAGGTCGTCCGCATCGGGCCCGATGGGAGCTGGAACGACCTGCCGCGCAATCATCTCGGAGTGCTGGCGGTCAGCGGTCCCACGTTGTTCGCCGGCTATGTCAGCGGGCGTGGCGAACACGGTCATCTGCTCGACGGGTTGGGCAAACTGGTCGACGGCTGGCTCGACACCGGTGATCTCGCCCGCGTCGACCACGACGGCTACATCTACTTACAGGGCCGCGCCAAGGATTTGATCATCCGCGGCGGCCACAATATCGACCCCGCCACCATCGAGGACGCCCTGTTGGCTCATCCACAGGTCACCGGTGCCGGCGCGGTCGGGCGGCCCGACCCCCACGCCGGTGAGGTGCCCGTCGCCTATGTCACGCTGGCCGCGGGCGCCGAAGTGACCGAGACCGATCTGCTCGCCTGGGCCAGCGAGCGGGTTCCCGAGCGCGCCGCCGCACCGAAATCGATCACCGTGCTCGACTCGCTGCCGACTACCGACGTCGGCAAACCCTACAAGCTCGCGCTACGCGCCGACGCCACCCGCCGCGAGCTGCTCGACGCACTCGACACGACCGCTGGAATCGGTGCCGTGTCGGTGTCGATCGAGGACGGATCGGTGCTGGCCACGGTCGAACTCGCTGCGACCGCGGATGCCCCGGCCGTGGAAGCCGTGCTCGGTCGATACGCAATTTCATGGAAAGTCCAGGTTGATCAATGAAGATCGCGGCGATCGCACTCGCCTGTCTGCTCATATTGTGTTTCGTTTCCGCCGGAGCGGCCAAAGTGCTCGCGGTACCGGCCATGCGCGAGCGGGCCGCCCATGTCGGCTTCTCGGTCGCCGCGTATCGGGCCATCGGTGTGCTCGAACTAGCCGCTGCGCTGGGCGTGCTGGCCGCACTGGTGTGGTGGCCGATCGGTGTGGCAGCCGCGGCTGGTCTGATCCTGCTCATGGCCGGCGCCGCCATCGTGCACGCGCGCACCGGTGACCCACTCCCGCAGCTGGCACCGGCCGTGGTCGCCGGGCTGATCTGCGCGGCCTACCTCGCGACATGGATCGGAGCCAACCGATGAACAGCTCGATCGTTCCCGTGGTCATCGTCGGCGCGGGCCCGACCGGGCTCACCGCGGCCACCCTGCTGGCTCAGTACGGCATCGAGGTCCTCGTGCTGGAACGCTGGGACGGTGTCTTCCCGCAGCCCCGCGCGGTGCACCTCGACGGCGAAATACGCCGCATCCTGGCCAAACTCGGAATCGGGACCGCCTTCGACGCCATCACCCGGCCCGCGCTGGGACTGCGCCTGCTCGACCGCGATCAGCGAGTGCTCGGCCAGATCGACCGCGACCCGGCGGGCGGGCGCAATGGCTACCCCGAAGCGAACCTGTTCGACCAGCCCGAGCTGGAAGCGCTCCTGCGCGCCAATCTCGAACACCACCGATCCGTCACCGTGCACGGCAACGTCGAAGTCACCGCTATCGCTGACGAAACTGACTGCGTGCGAATCGATTACACCGACCGCCTCACCGGATCGGCGGCAACTGTCCACGCGAGATACCTGCTCGGCTGCGACGGCGCCAACAGCCTGGTCCGCGCCGCCATCGGCGCACGCATGCAGGACATGAGATTCGAACAACGCTGGCTGGTCGTCGATGTCGCCACCACAGCCGAACTCGGCCAATGGGAGGGGGTCCACCAAGTCTGCGATCCCGAACGTGCCGCCACCTACATGCGCATCGGGAAAACCCGTTACCGCTGGGAATTCCGCCTGCGGCCCGGCGAAACCGCCGACGACTATCCAGATGTCAGCCGGCTGCACCCACTGATCCGCCCCTGGACCGCAGACACCCCCGTCGAGGAATTGGATGTGGTCCGGGTCGCCGAATACACCTTCCGCGCCCAGGCCGCCGATCGCTGGCAGCGCGGACGAGTCTTCATCCTCGGCGATGCCGCCCACCTCACCCCGCCGTTCATCGGCCAGGGATTGTGCGCTGGACTCCGCGACGCAGCGAACCTCACCTGGAAGCTGGCCGCGGTCCTGGGCGGCAACCTGCCCGCCGACCTGCTCGATACCTACGAGGCCGAGCGAAAACCACACGCGCGCAGCATGATCCGCCTCGCCAAACTGATCGGCATGATCATGACCGACGGCGGTGAGCTGGGCAACCGACTGCGCGGCGTGCTTGCCCCGCATCTGCACCGGATTCCCGGCCTCACCGCACAGATCACCAGCGGCGAAACACCACCGCTGCGCCGCGGCGGCCTGGTCACGGCGCCCTTGCTCCGGCGTGGTCTGGCCGGCCGACTCGTCCCGAATTGCCGGCTCGCCGATGGTCGCCGTGTCGACGACGCCATCGCCGGTCGCTACGCGGTCATCACCACCGCCGCACCGACAACCGCGCAACGTGAGTGCATCGAACAACGCGGCGGAACTCTGCTCATCGCCGAGCGCAACGGCGAATTGCACCGCTGGCTTCGAGATGCACGCACCACCGCCGCCCTGGTCCGCCCGGATGGGACCATCCAGCGAACCGGAAGCAAGCTCACACAGCTGTGCACCGACATGGTCAACCTCCACTGGAGCGCCGCGAACCGGCCACCGCTCGAACAGCGCGAACCCCAGGCCCAGCGGCCGCCTTCAACCCGGGAATCCGCCGGAACAACGGCGAATCCTGATACCTGAATGCCCAGGAAAGCAGTCGGAGGACTGCAGGGTACTTTTGCGGGAAGCATCGCGCAGCAGACGGTGGGGCTGTATGCCTGGATGTGGATCCATGCCAAGCCACCCCGACATCTTCGCTCCGAAGGTGATGTCGACGCACTCAACGACTTGGGGTTCCGGACTGGCCGAATATCGAACGAAGTTCGGGATGTGCCCTGGTAGAAGGTGGTTCGTCGGTTCCGGGTGCGGAGCAGGGCGGTTAGTGCTTGGCTTGGCTGCCGATGAGGTCGGTCGGTGTGCCGGAGGGCTGGGTTCGTGGCGACGCGGGTATTCGCGGATGAGAAGTTGCAGCGGCTTCGGGAGTTCCCGGAGATCAGCCGCGAGGAGCTGTTTCGGTACTTCACTCTCAGCCCATCAGATTTGGCCTTCGTCGCGCCGCAGGGTCGCGGGGCGAGTGTGCGCTTGGGCTTGGCGGTGATCCTGTGCAGTTTGCCGTGGCTCGGGGTCGTTCCGGACAAGGTGGCTGCCGCGCCGCCGGTGGCGGTGGCACGGTTGGCTGAGCAGTTGAATGTTGATGTGGCGCAGCTTCGTTCGTACGGTCGCCGTGCCCAGACGCGCAGTGAGCATGTGCGGCTCGTGGCCCAATATCTGGGCTGGCGCGCGGGCGGAGCAATCGAGCTGAAGGAGCTGGATGAGTTCCTGTTGGCGCGGGTGATGGAGCACGATTCGCCGACACTGTTGTTCCGGCTGGCCTGCGAATACCTGATCTCGGCGCGGGTGATCCGGCCAGGTCCGGTCACGCTCGTGGAGCGGGTCGCGCACGCACGCAACCAAGCTCAGGCCGAGACGTACGACCGGCTGGCACACGAGCTCACACCGCAGCGCTGTCAGGAACTGGACACGCTGCTGGTCGTCGATCCGTCACTGGGGATGTCGAGGCTGACGTGGTTGTCGACCGGCCCGGTGGAGGCGTCCGCGGCCGCGGTGAAGGCCGAGGTCGACAAGCTGGGGTTCCTGCGCGGGCTGGGTGCCGACACCGAGGACATCTCGGTGCTGCCCGCGGAGCGTCGACGGTTTCTGGCCACGATGGGCCGTCGCCTGACCGGTCAAGCGCTGGAACGGCGTGATCCGCAGCGGCGGTATCCGATCCTGCTCACGCTATTGGCGCAGTCGGCCACCGATGTGCTCGACGAGGTGGTGCAGCTGTTCGACCAGGCGATCTCGGCGAAATTCAGCACCGCCGAGAGGCGGATGCAGGAGGAGTTGGCCGAACGCGGCAAGACTGGTGAGGACCGGCAAGCGCTGCTGGACGATCTGCTCTCGATCATCACCGATTTGCAGATCCCTGACGAGGAGATCGGTGGACTGATCCGCGGCGAGAAGATCGGATGGGAGAGGTTGCATGCGGCGATAGCGCAGGCCAAGCCACGGCTGCCTCGCGATCACGGCCACCTGGCTGCCCTCGATGCCTCGTATTCTTATCTGCGGCAGTTCACTCCGCGGTGTTGTCGTCGGTGCGGTTCGCCGGCGGCACCGCGGCCACCGAGTTGCTGATCGCGGTGAACATGCTGCGCGAACTCAACACCACCGGCGGCCGGAAGGTCTTCGACGACGCGCCGACCGGGTTCGTGCCCACCAAATGGCGCGGCTATCTCGACCAAGCCCGGAAGTCAGGTAGCGCGACCGCCTACCGGCACTACTGGGAGCTGTGTGTACTGCTCGGCCTACGGGACGGCTTGCGCAGTGGCGATGTGTATGTGCCCGGCTCACGTCGCTACGCCGACCCGGCCGCCTACCTGCTCACACCCGAGCAGTGGGAGCCCCAACGCGCTGAATTCTGCCGCCTGGTCAGCAAATCCGCTGATCCGGCCCGCGCGCTGGCGGCCGCCACCGACGAACTATACGAGGCTCTCGGCGAGCTGGAGGCGGTGCTGGCCGAGGGCGAAGGCCCTGTCCGTCTCGACGAGGACGGCGATCTGGTGATCTCACCATTGACTGCCGAAGACGTGCCGGATGAAGCGAAGGCGCTCAAGGCCGAGCTCACGGAGATGCTGCCGTTCGCGCCGATCGTGTCGCTGCTGATCGAGCTGGACAAACGCACCGGCTACCTGGACTGCTTCACCCACGCCTCCGGCAAGCAAACCCGCAGTCCTGAGCTGAAACGCAACCTGATCGCGGTCCTGCTGGCCTTCTCCACCAACCTCGGACTGACCAGGATGGCCGAAGCCTCCGGGATCTCCTACGACATCCTCGCCTGGACCTGCGAGTGGTATGTGCGGGAGGAGACACTGCGCGCGGCGAATACGACACTCATCGGCTACCACCAAAGCCTGCCGCTGACAGCCGTTTTCGGTGCGGGCACGTTGTCCTCCAGCGACGGCCAGCGGTTCCCCACACGCGGCAAGTCGATCACCGGCAGAGCCTTGAACCGCTATTTCGCCAACGAAGGGCTCTCCACCTACACCCATGTCACCGACCAGCACGCCACCTACGGCACGAAGGTCATCGTCGCCACCAAACGCGAAGCCCACTATGTGCTCGACGAAATCCTCGGCAACGCAACCGATCTGCCGATCACAGAACACGCGACCGATACGCACGGCGTCACGCTGGTCAACTTCGGGCTGTTCGATCTACTAGGGATGCAGCTCTCACCGCGCATCCGCGACCTGGGCCGCATCACCCTGTATCGGCCGGGGCCACGCGCTGAAGCCGAGTCGCGGTTTCCTCACGCAGGCCCGCTGCTGACGCGGAAGCCGAATCTGGATCTGATCGCCGAGCACTACGACGACCTGCTCCGGTTGGCCGGATCACTGCAGTTCGGGCACGCCACCGCCTCCCTGCTGGTCGGCAAGCTGTCCGCGTCCGGGCGACAGAATGCGCTCGCGGCGGCACTCAAGGAGTACGGGGCGCTGCGCAGGACGATCTACGCCGCGAAGTATCTGTCGGACCCGGACTATCGGCGCAAGATCTCCCGCCAGCTCAACAAGGGTGAATCCCTGCACGCCCTGCGCCGCGACCTGCTCTACGCCCACGAAGGCATGATCCGCGCCCGGCATCTGGAGTCCCAGACCGAACAGGCATGGTGTTTGACCTTGGCCACCAACGCCGTGATCGCCTGGACGGCAGAGTATTACGGACTGGCGGTCGAACAGATGCGCCGCGAGGGACGGCGCATCGATGACGAAGTACTGGCCCACGTCTCGCCCGCACACAGCGAGAACATCAACTTCTTCGGCGCGATCGATGTCGACATCGACGCCGAGCTGGCCCAGCTCGGCCCCACCGGCTACCGACCGCTGCGGGTCCGCGACACCCTGTTCTGAGAGCTACGGAATACCGCGTAGTGCACCGCTATTCGGCGGGAATGTCGCCGACGAGGGTGTCCAGGTGTGCCGTGAGGTCGTCGACGAGGCGGCCGAGTAGGCGGACGAGATCGCGCTGGTCGAGCTCGGACCACTCGGACAGGGCTTGGTCGAACCAGTCGTTGATGACCTTCAGGTAGCGGCGGATCGTCTGCTCGCCGTTGGGGGTGAGGGTGATCAGGCGGGCGCGCTGGTCATCAGGGTCCGGCACGCGCTGCACGAGCCGTCGCCGCTCGAGACCGTTGAGCTGGCGGGTGACGTGCGGTCCGGCGACCTGCATCCGTGTCGCGATCTCCCCGACCCGCAGGGGACGTCCCGCGGATTCGAGGATCACCAGAATCGTCACCGCGGGCCGCTCCAGCGTGATTCCGGCTGCGGCGGTAGCGGTTTCGAACAACTGCCCGCGGCCCAGCGTGGCGCTGAGCGCAGTCATGCGCGGCAGCAGTCCCTTCAGGGCATCGTTGTCGCTGCTCATTCTCACTCCCTTGATTATCTACCTAAGTTAGGTATACAATACAGGAATCCAAACTGCCGAACCGGAACAGCGTCGGACAAATAATAGATACCTAAGGTAGGTAGATGAAGATGACGGACACTCTGATCTCGACCGATGTTCTGATCGTCGGCGCCGGCCCGACCGGACTCACCCTGGCGATCGATCTGGCCCGCCGAGGCGTCGACTTCTGCATCATCGAACGCGCCGAGAGCCCCAGCACGGCCTCGCGCGCCAAGACGATCCAGCCGCGAGCGCTGGAGGTCGCCGACGACCTCGGTGTCATCGACCGGGTCCTGGAGCTGGGGAAGGTGCATGTGCCGACTCGCCACTACGACCGTGACCGCGTGCTCTCCGAGGCGGTATCGACCGCGCTGGGGATGCCGGACCCCGGCGTGCCGTACGCGCCGGTGTGGTTGTCGCAGCCGATGTTCGAACAAATCCTGCGCGACCGGCTGGCCGAGCTCGGTGGCCGCATCGAGTGGGGCACCGAGGTGACGGCCGTGACCCAGACCGCCGACGCCGTAGAAGCGAGCCTGCGCACCGCAGCCGGCGAGCAGTCGGTGCGTGCCCGCTACGTCGTGGGCTGCGACGGCGGGCGCAGCGTGGTGCGCAAGCAGAGTGGCGCAGCGCTCGAGGGCGTCTCCTACGGTGAGCACCGCTGGTGGCTCGGCGACGTGCACATCACCGGCCTGGACCGGCACTGCCAGCACGTATGGATGAGCCCGGAAAACGGGATCCTGTCACTGTTCCCGCTGCCCAGCACCGACCTGTGGCAGTTCCAAGCCTCCATTCCCGCCGACGACTCGGATCCGGCCGCACCGACCCTCGAACTGTTTCGGCGCTTGTTCACCGAACACACCGGGCTGACCGACGTCACCATCGACGATGCGGGCTGGTTGTCGCTGTACCGGATCAACGTCGCTCTGGTCGACCGGTATCGGGTCGGCCGGGTCTTCCTCGCCGGGGATGCGGCCCATGTGCATTCACCCGCGGGTGGGCAGGGCATGAACACCGGCATCCAGGACGCCTACAACCTCGGCTGGAAACTCGCCGCGGTTGTCGACGGGGCCGCCGAAAGCCTCTTGGACACCTACGAACTCGAACGCCGCCCCGTCGCGCAAGCGGTGCTCGATGACAGCACCTCCCGCCTACACGCCCTGATGCGCTCCGCCGGCAACGGCTCCGGAGCGACCGCGGTCGCCGGACTCACCGACGATTTCACCACCGGACTCACCATCTCCTACAGCGAAAGCCCGCTCACCGCAGCGGAGCCCGGTGACGCCCGCGTTCGCGCCGGGGACCGCGCTCCCGACGCCATCGGCGTCGACGCCTCCACCGGCGAACGGGTCCGGGTGTTCGATCTGCTGCGCGGCCCGCAGTGGACACTGCTCACCTTCGACGACGGCACCCCGGCCACCGCGAAGCCCGCCCACGACCCCCTCCTCGGCCCGGTGCGGACCATTCGAATCACGCGCGACCCCAACACAACCGGGCCCGCCACGATCCTCGACAGCGACGGCAGCATCCATCGCAACTTCGACGTCTCCGGCCCCGCCACGCTTCTGGTCCGCCCCGACGGCTACATCGCCACCCGCGAACCGGCAGCCGGGTGATGAATCGATAACGTTCGTTCACGAGACACCCTCGGGGTCAGCAGATTTCCGCAGGCCAGAACTGTAAAGGTTGCCGTGTACGTGTCAACGTCAACCTGTCGGGGGTTCGCAATACACTCCCGGGCCATGCGAATCGGCTACGGACGCGTCTCCACTCGCGACCAACACCCCGAAGCCCAACACGACGTCCTCTCTGCGGCCGGATGCGAACAGATCTTCATCGACAAGGCCTCCGGCAAACTCGCCTCCCGCCCCGAGCTCAGCAAGGCGCTACTGGTCGCCAACCGGCCCAAAGATCAACTGGTGGTGACCAAACTCGACCGGCTCGGCCGCTCCCTCGAGCACCTGATCGAACTGTCCAAGACGCTGCAGGATCGCGGCGTGGGCCTGGTGGTCCTCGATCAGGGCATCGACACCTCCACCGCGGTCGGCCGCATGTTCTTCCAAATCCTCGGCGCAATAGCCGAATTCGAGCACGCTTTGATGTCCGAGCGAACCCGCGACGGACTTGCCGCCGCACGCGCCCGCGGACGCACCGGCGGCCAGAAACCCAAACTCGGACCACGGCAGGTCGCGCTGGCCCGGCAGATGTACGACGAACTCGACGAACACGGCAAGCGCCGCTACACCGTCAGCCAGATAGCCGCCGAATTCGGCGTCACCCGACCCACCATCTACCGACACCTCGAAAAGTCAACCACGTAGCCTCGCCGCACCACAGCTGACCAGGCACTACGAGAACTTCGTTGGATTTTCGGCGATTACTACCGGAACCCCGACTTAGTTGAGCAGGCAGTCGATCGCACCATCTCGGTGGCAATCGCCAGAGTCACTCGACGCAACCTGGACCACTCCCCTGGGGTACCCCCGAAAAAGTGGACGGGGTTTAGCTTGCTTCAGGAGCAGCATTGAGCGTGTACTCGTAGTCGATGGGTGCGAGCATTCCGATCGCTGAGTGCCGTCGTTGACGGTTGTAGAAATGCATCCAATTGTCAACTGCGGCACTGAGTTCCGCTTTGGTGGCGTAGGTATGACGGTAGCAGCATTCGTGTTCGAACGTCGACCATAGCGGACGCCGCCTTCAAAATCTGATTCGCCCGCTCCAGCTCACGGTTCCGCGCCTCCAATTCCCGAATCCGGGCATCCTTCGCCTCCGTCGACTCCGGAACCGGTACAACCTCACCGGCCGACGCTCGCGACGCCTTCGCCTGTTTCACCCAGTGCCGCAACGCTTCCTTGTCGACGCCCAGATCACGCGCGACACGAGCCGTCGCACCCGGCGCCTCACCCTGCTCACGCTCGTACCGCAACACCAGCGCTACCGCCCGTTCCGCAACCCCTGCGGATATCTCCGATTCCCAGCCCTACCGTTGATCCTGCCCAGATCCAACGGTGTCCCTCGAACCCGGGGCGGTCCTGTTCTGGGTAGTCGATAACGGCTCGAGCCACCGCGGCAAAGCCGCGTGCGACCGGCTGACCGCACGGTGCTCCAACGCGATCATGGTTTACACCCCCGTCCACGCCTCCTGGTTGAACCAGGTGGAAATCTTCTTCTCCATCGTGCAGCGAAAAGTCTTCTCTCCCAACGACTTCACCAGCCTTGACCAAGCCGAAGACCGGCTCATCGCCTTCGAGCGCCGATACAACCAGACCGCTCGGCCCTTCAAATGGGAGTTCACCCCGGCCGACCTCGAGGACCTATTGGCCCGGATCGAGCGGCACGAACAGAACGAGCACTCCGAGCAGCGCACCGGCTGCGACTACCAGCCTGCCTCACGACCAGCAGCCGCGTGAACCCTCGAAGAACTTACGGCCGGGACCACTGAGTTCGGGTCTGTCGGAAGGTGCGAACTGCCGAGAATCATGAACATTGGCAAACGTCCAGCGACCTAACTAGGCTCGACCTACGAGACTTTGGAGAAGTCGATGGGTAGTCCGCAGACTCAGTCGCCAGACACCGCATCACCGCCGACTGACTCGGCGGAAAGTTTCGCACTCCGTGGGGGTCTGGCGCGACTCGTGGGCCCGTGGTGGGTCTTTCTCCTGACCGGGATCGCCTGGCTGATCATCGCTATGGTGGTGCTGCGCTTCACCACGACTTCGGTGGTCACCATCGGGGTTCTCATGGGGGTGGTCTTCCTCGGGGCGATGGTGAACGAGTTCCTGATTGCGTCGGTGTGGTCTCCCTGGCGGTGGGCACGCGTGCTGATGGGTGTCCTGTTTCTCGTCGGCGCGATGTGGGCGTTCATCAGCCCGTTCGACGCGTTCTGGGCTCTGGCGTCCGCCCTTGGCGTGCTATTCATCCTGCAGGGGGCTCTCGTTCTGATCACGTCCATCGAGTCCAAGGTCGTGAACAGTGTCTGGTGGCTGGGGGTGGTCGCCGGTGCCCTCGAGATTCTCATCGGTTTCTGGTCCTCGCAGCAGGTGATCTCGTCACGTGCAGCGCTGCTGATCTTCTACGTCGGGTTCCTGGCGCTCTTCCGGGGGATCACAGAGATCGTGGTCGCGTTCGAGTTGAAAGGCGCGCAGAAGGATCGTTTCGCCGCAGCGACCGGTGTGCCCGCTCAACCCGACCGAAACCGGATCTGATCATGACCCTGCGGACCCAAGCAACCCGATTCACGGGTGGGCTGGGACGCCAGCTCCCCAACTGGTGTGAGGAGAGGGTCTTTGACACCGACTCGCCGATTCCCTCGTGGGTCGAGCTCCTGGGCAGGCTCCCGCTGCCAGCGTCAGCGGGCTCAGATACAAGACCGTACGGTCAGTAGAAAGGAGTAGCCAGAATGGCTCTGTCAGACGCACTGGCGGCCATGTCCGCAAAAGCCAAGCATGCAGAGGACGACTTCCACGTCGCCCAGACGTCCCAGCACGCCAAGTTGGAGGAGCAAGTCGCACGAGCGCGGGCCTCGGCCCAGGAGCGCAACGATGAACTCCGGGCACGCGCCGACCAGGCCAAGTCGGATGCCTCGTCGTGGTGGCGTGACGTCCAGCAGCAGTGGGACAGACAGGTCCAGCAGATCCGATCCAACATCGAAGCGAAACGCGAAGAGCAGGATGCCAAGAGGGCGTCCGTCCGGGCCGACCTGGCCGAGGACGACGCCGCGTTTGCCATCGACATCGCCATGGCCGCCATCGAGGAGGCGGACTACGCCGTACTCGAAGCGGTTCTCCGGCGCGAAAAGGCGAACGAACTTGCCGCTGCGCACTGAGCGCACACGTAGGGCAGGGGTTCGTTTGCACGCTCGGCGAATCGGTGGCGAACCGTTCACCGAGCTGGTCGGCCAGCAGAAACGCGGCCGCGAACGGGGCGGCCGGTATTGGAACGGAACCGCTGCCTCCAGCACCGCGATTCACCCGACTGCAGCACCTCGACCCGGTCATGCAGGTCGCGGCCCCCGCCGACCATAGAGTTGATCCGCAACCCCGGCGTCGAGGGCTTCGAGAACGCCCCGGCAACCGTACGGGGGCAGCCTGATCCGGCCCGAAACGACCGATCAGATCCCTTACAATCGCCGTCCGTCCAGCGCCGGAACACCACATGATTCGGTGCACACTGTCGCTGTCCCACTGTGGTCGAGGTCGGTGTCCCCTGCCCACAGCTCGATCGGCATACCACGCGACCATGAGAAGGCGCACACTTGTGGCATGGAGTTGTGCGGGTTGACCGCCGTCGCGCTGACCGCAGCGCCGTGGTCAGCGCGCCTGGCCCGGGTGCCGACGTCACCACAGCCGGTGTGATCATGCCGGCTGGCGGGCGGGAACCCGAGCTGCGCCGCTCGCTGAACGGCATCTCGGAAGTACGCGCGTTCTTTCACACCAATGCCGTGCCGCTGTATTTCATCTCGCCAACCCCGTTCAATCTGCTGGGTATCGACCGCTGGGTACGGAACTTCTTTTACCTGACATACTTTGATTCTTTCGAGGGTGCGCATCCGCGCGTATTCGTGCCCCGGCGGCGCGATCGCAGGGATTTCGAGTCCATGGGGGACGTGTGCAACCACCTCCTGCGTGATCCGGAGACACTCGAGTTCATCGCGCACCGAGGGCCCGGCGGCAAGGCCTGCTTTGTGATGCTCGCCGAGGAGACCCAGGCCCTCGCGCGCGAGGCGGGGCTCCAGGTCATGCACCCGTCGGCGGAGCTGCGCCATCGCCTGGGCTCCAAGATCGTCATGACGCGCCTGGCCGACGAGGCAGGCGTGCCGAGCGTGCCTCACGCGATGGGGCGCGTGGGCTCCTACGACGAGCTGCTGGCGCTCGCGGAAAGTGGTGGGCTGGGAGATGACCTCGTCGTCGAGGCCGCCTATGGCGACGCTGGCACCGCCACGTTCTTTGTGCGCGGTCAGCACGACTGGGACCATTGCGCCGGTGACCTGGTGGGGCAGCGGGAAGTCAAGGTCATGAAGCGCATCCGCAATGTCGAGGTGTGCCTCGAGGGCACTGTGACCCGCCACGGCACCGTGATCGGCCCCCCGATGACCAGTCTCGTCGGTTACCCAGAGCTGACTCCGCGCAAGGGCGGCTGGTGCGGCAACGACATCTGGCGCGAGGTGCTGCCGCCCGCACAGACCCACGCCGCGCGAGAGATCGTACGAAAGCTGGGCGATATCCTTCGACGCGAGGGATACCGCGGCTACTTCGAGGTGGACCTGTTGCACGACCTGGACTCCGGCGAACTCTACCTCGGCGAGGTGAATCCGCGCCTGAGCGGCGCAAGCCCGATGACGAACTTGACCACCGAGGCCTACGCCGACGTGCCACTGTTCCTTTTCCACCTGCTCGAGTACATGGATGTGGAGTACGAACTCGACATCGAGGAGATCAACTCGCGCTGGGAGCGCGGCTATGGTGAGGACGAGGTCTGGGGTCAGCTGATAATCACAGAGACCTCACCGGATCTCGAGCTCTTCACCGCGACCCCACGCACAGGTGTGTGGCACCTCGACGACGACCGGCGCATCTCGTTCGCGCGCCGGGACAGCGACTGGGACTCGCTGATCGACGAGTCCGAGGCCTTCTACATGCGTGTCGCGGGCACCCGGCGACTTACGCTGCGAGGGCGCCCAACTCGGCGTGCTCGTCACCCGCGGGCACCTGCAGACCAACGACTACCGACTCACCGAGCGCTGCCGGTGCTGGATCGAGGGCATCAAGGCACAGTTCGCCTCGACACCCCTGGCGCCGGCCACGCCGATCGTCTCGCGGCTCGTCGCACGAGCGTGAGCAGCGGGCCGCACGAAATGCTCGACAACCATCGAACGCGAGCCCCATCCCGGTGTTTCCGCGTCCACACCTTCGCCATACCCGCTATCGCGACGGGCATGGGACGGCGTACTTCGCCGTCTATCACCCCGCCGACGGTGTCATCGGCTATTGCTGGCAGAAACCGTCGCGTCAGCTTCGCCTCAGTTTTTATGCGCCAACCGATACCGCCAACACAATCGCACCTGGGCTACCCGGTCGTGTCCAGCTCGCCGCCGACGTGTCGGCACGCTGGTCGATCTGGACCGGCATCGCGATCTGGCTATGCGTCATCGAGCGTGGGAAACAGCAGTTCCGATACGAGTAGCTGTAGTGCGGCGGCGACCGGTATCGCTACCAGTGCTCCGACGACGCCGAGCAGCGCCGCGCCGATGAGTACGGCCACCACGGTCACACCGCCCGGCACTCGCACCGCCCGGCCGATGATCCGAGGTGTCAACAAGTAGTCCTCGGCCAGCCGGAACACGATGTAAAACCCCACCGTGGCAACGGAAACCGGAACCGAAACAGTCAACGCCGCCAGGGCGACGACGAATCCGCCGACGGTGGAGCCGTAGGGAAAAAGATCGATGATCGCTACGAACGCGCCGAGCAGCAACGCATAGGGCACATGGAGGAAAAAGCACCACGCGAACGTCGCCGCACCGGCGATGAGCGAGGTCAGTATGTTGCCGAAGACGTAGTCACCGATCTTGGCCATCACTTCGTCGCCGAGCAGGATCGCGCGTGGGCGGCGGGAGTTGGGTACGAACCGATACGTCGTCGCTCGGATTCGCGGCATATCGGCGAGGAAATAGATAGTGAGGACGGCCACGATCCCCACGTCCGACAACGCCCCGAACACCGTCTGTCCGGCCCTCAAAACGGTGGAAGTGCCCAGGCTGTCGACCATGCCCGTAATTCGCTGTTGAATATGAAAGCGCTCGTTTAGTCTGCCGATCGCGCTGGAATGGTTCTGGGCCTCTTGGAGCAGGTGCGGGGCCTGTTCGATGAACTGGCGTGATTCTTGCACCAGTGGCGGTATGGCAGCCACGATCATTGCAGCAAGGACGCCGAAGACCGCCGCGATCACCAGGCTCACCGCCGCACCGCGGGGGACTTTGCGGTTCACCAGCCCAGACACCGCGGGCTCCAATCCCAGCGCGAAAAACATTGCTGCGGCTACCAATATCAGCACCGAGGATGCCGTGCCGAGGAGTCGCACCACGCCGTAGGTGACGGCGACACCCGCCGACGCCATCAATCCGATATGAAATGGCGCATGCCGATCCAATCGCCGGCCGCGTGCGCCGAGTGGTGGATTATCCGACCGTAGTTGTGCCGCGATGCGTTCCGCATCCACGATCGTGCCTTCGTCATAACTGTGCGGGCGGCCTACGCGGCGGTGGTGTCCTTGTTCGGCAAGGCGGTAATCGTCGGCCTCACTGTGCTCGTCTTCGTCCAATGCTCCGACCCTGTTCGGGTTTACCCATGCATTGCCGCCAGTTCGCTTCTGACTCTGCGTTCGACAAGCAACGGTACCAACACGCACACCTCGATGTCGATGAACCGACCTTGCGCTCGCGCACCGTGTCGGCGATCCGATTCGGGGATAGTGTTGGGTGCCGTTTCGCGAGTCGCGCTGCGACGTATCGGGTGTATGTCCTCATCCGCGCCTGGGCAGCAAGCATTGTGCTCCCCCGGCTGAACGACCTGTACGCGGTAATGTGACCGAGGCACGGCGGCCCGGTGCCGGGCGTCAGCCCCAGCCCGCGGTGGGACAGCGAGGGCTCCGCGCGGGCCCCGGATACATCCCCCTGCGGGCTTGCGATCTCATTCTGCGCGGAGTTCCTCGTCCCCGGCGCGACCTCAGGTGTGCACGTTCGCGATCTCGGTGGCCGAGGATGCTCACCCGAGGCAGTCGTCGCGTGATCATCTGCGGCCTGGTTGCCGGATGTGGTGACGGTGTGGCGGTAGCGTCGGAGTTGCCGCGTCCGATACGCGGCCGGTATCGCAGCCGATCCAGGGGTGAAGCTTCGCCCCCCGCGCGGGGGCGAAGCTTCACCCCACAGCAACATCGCCCACCGAGTGACCGCCCGCGAGGTGAGTTGGTGCCGCCGGAGTATTCCCGGATGAGGCTCCAGCGCAGGCGTGTAGCAGGATGTCCGATCCCCGCTAAGGCCCGCATGTCGGCTCTGGGCCTTGGGGCCATCTCATCTGGGCTGACGGACCGGGCTACCGTGAAAGCGGAGGGGTATCGGCAGGCTGCTGCAGGTGTGTGCCCTCACCGGCAGTAGCGCGCACCAGCACCTCGGCGAGCTCGGCGGGCGTGGAGAGCATCGGGAAATGTCCGGTCGCAAACTCGAAGAACGTCGTGTCCGCGGCGGCGAACTTCAGCGCCATGAAAACAGTTCACAGATGCGTTGCTAAGGGATTGCGGTTTGACATAGTGTTGGAGTTCTTCGATCGCGGTACCGATATTGCGAGCGCAGGGCGGCCTCCACTTAGCTCCATTACGCTGCGGATTCGACGGTCGGGGACCCGTCTGCGAAGGATCCACCATGAGCCAATTCCCGCGCTCTGCAACAGAATTCACGCTGCCGCCGACCCCAGTGGCTCAACCCGGCAAGGTCCTTGTCGTCGAGAGCAACCCGGCGATGGCAGAGATTGAGGTACTCGTGCTGGCCAATGCCGGCCATGAGGTGATGTCTGCCCCCGACGCGCAGCGCGCTTTGGCCCTGGCTCGGCGATGGAATCCGGACTTGGTGCTGCTCGAGCTGGACCTGCCAGACCTGCCGGGCGCGAACCTGTGCCGACAGCTGCGGAATCGTTCACCGATTCCGATCATCGCGGTCTCCCTCGACGGCAGTCCCGATGCCATCGGTGACGCCTATGCGGCCGGTGCGTGTGACTACCTGCCCAAACCGCTCAGAAACGGTGAACTGCTCGACCACATCCGTGTCCATCTCACAGCACCGCAGGCGGCCTGAAACGTCTCTCAATTCCGCTGTGTCGCCAGGCCAACACGTCACTGCGCAGGGCCCGGTAAGCACCGCCACAATGGGGACTCGGCGGCCAGGCTGCGCCCGCCGGGTTCGATATCCAGACCCTCGAGATGGCCGATGTGGTTGGTAGTCAACGCGATTGCGATCAGCATCCGCGGAGCGGCGAGGACGCGGTAGAGAGTGCTCCTGGCGGCCGACCGGCCTCAGTCGTCGACGCCAGGTTCGGTACTCGCCTTCAGGACTGTATCGGTGGTATCAGGGCGCCGACCGCGAGCACGCCGAGATGTCGATGCTCCTTTGCGCCTGCTGCAATCGGCGATGGTGCACATCAATACCCTTCTGTTGCAAGCCGTTCTGGAGGATCGGAAGTTCCATGATCTGGTCGGCGACAACGAACGCCGCGCCGTGAGCCCGTTGTTCTGGTCGACATCAACCCTACGGCCGGTTCCGGCACGACATGGACACCCACGTGGACCTCACCCGGGAACGAATCCCGGATAATGCCCCTGTCGATGGTCACGCCATCAACTCCCGCACCTGGCTCGAACATGGGGAAGCGAGGAAGTGGCGGAGGCGATGGTTACATCCCGGTTACTACGGCGGCGGATGCGAGGTCGGAATTGTCCTGCGGTGACAATGCCCGCGGCGAATTTCGTTGATGCACGACGGTGTCCAGCGGCGGCGTGATTTCTACCGTTGTCGGCATTCCCTGTACCCGTTCAGAGGACCGCTGATGAACCTTTTCTCTACTCTGCCGGACCGTCGTGCGGCTGCTGCACCGGAGGCGGCCGCGGTCGCCGACGACAGCATTGATCTGAACAACGCAGGATTCCTCGACGCTGTGCGGCGTGCCGCGGCTACTTTGCGCGCCGCGGGAGTCTCGAGCGGCGATGTGGTTGCGATCATGTTGCCCAACACTGCCGCTTATGTCGTATCCCTGTTCGCTATCTGGCGTGTGGGTGCCACGGTCACCCTTATAGACCCGTCGCTGACCGCCGAAGAAGCCGACTATCAGCTGAGCAATACGGGCGCCACGGTCCTGATCACCGAGCAGCGGCCCACCCCCGACACTGGGGTCCACGTCGTCATACCCGCCGGCGATCTCACCACCGCGGACCCCGATGTCACCGAACCCGCACGGCCCCGCAACGACACACTGGCGCTGCTGTTTCCCAGCAGCGCCACCACGGGCAAACCCCACAGCGTGACGATCGATCACGCCAATCTCGACGCCATGTGCTCACTGGCGATCGAGGCATTCGAACTCACCGCAGCCGACCACAGCCTGCTGAATCTGCCGCTGGTCCACGTCAACAGCATCGTTGTCGGCACTTTGTCGCCGCTGCTCGCCGATGGCCGCGCCACCGTGGCCTTCAGCCCGAAGACGTTCTTCGACCGGATCGAGCGCAGCCGTGCCACATACATCTCCGCTGCCCCGACCACGTACGCACTGCTGTCGGATCTGCCCGACCAAATCCGGCCGAACACCTCATCAGTACGATTCGCCATCTGCGGCGCAGCCCCGGCCGACGTCGAATTGCTGACCAAATTCGAACGCCGCTACAGAATTCCGATCATCGACGGCTATGTCTCCGAAGTTCCGGTGCGAGCACGCCGCCCACCGTCACCTGCACGATGGACACCGTCGGAATATTCCCGCCGGGCCAGCTGACTCGAACCGCTGATCCGAAGGAGTCCACATCGTGGCGATATCGGGTCCGCATGTTGGTATGCAGCCGGTCGATGTGATCGACGAAGTTCGCCGCCGGTGTTGGAAGTAGTAATGGCGCAGAAACCAACGAAGTTCGTGTAGCTGCTGGTCAGCGTGACGATCGCGATGCTGTAGGCGCGGCGGGTGTTCGCCGGTCCGATCGTGTCGAGGAACTGCTCGGCCGATCTGCGCAAGGTGCGGGGCGCGGCCGGGTGGATCCGGTGCATTGTCGTGGCCATGGGTTCAGCCTTCCCTGGCTTGCCTCGGATAACAGGGCCGGTTCGCGCAGCGCCGCGGTGGGGTCGTCGCGGGCCATCGCTGATGATATGCGGGATAATAGCCTGTTATCCGGGGCTACCTGGGAGGTTGCAGCGATTCCGTCGCAGACGGTGACGTCGCCGTTTCGTTCGCCTGCCCGATGCCCGTTGTTGGGTCATTGTTCCGGTGATGGCACCGGCCGCGGTGCAGGGTGTGGCCGTGGCCGCCGGTTTGCGGGGACACCGAGCCAGGAGGGCATATGAGTACAACCGCACCGTATTCGTCGCCGGAGTCGGTGGCGACCGTTCATCTGTCGCGGTTGCTGAAGGCTCCCGTCGTCGCCGGTTCCGGTGAGTCGATCGGCCGGGTGGATGATCTGATCGTGCGTTTGTCCGGCGGGGATGCCTATCCGCCGGTCACGGGCGTGGTCGTGGGTGTGGGTGGCCGGGATGTGTTCGTCTCCGCGGAGCACATCGGCGAGTTCGGCGGGCAGCGAATCGTGTTGTCGGTCAACAAGGTAGATCTGCGCTCGTTCGAGCGGCGCGAGGGTGAGGTGCTGTTGAAGGCCGATATCCTCGGGCACCGGCTCATCGACGTGGCGGCTGCGGAGCTGGTGCGCGCCTATGACGTCGAGCTCGACCGGACCGGCGAGGGCTGGGTGCTGGCGCGGCTCGATACCCGCCCGCCGGCGCGGTTGTTCGGGTTGTTGAAGTCCTCGGGCGGGCACGCGTCGCGGGATTGGAAGGCGTTCGAGCCGCTGGTCGGTCACGGTCAGTCCTCGGCGGTACGTGGAATCAGCGTCCGATTGCGGGGACTCAAGCCCGCGCAGATCGCCGACCTGCTCGAGGAGGCCGACAAGCACGAGCGCGGGGAGATCCTCGACCAGGTGCACGGTGATCCGGAGCTCGAGGCCGACGTGTTCGAGGAGCTGGATTCCGATCAGTCCAGCCGGTTGCTCAACGACATGCCCGATAGTGAGGTGGCGGCCCTGCTGGGTCGTATGCGCGCCGACGACGCGGCGGACTCGATCATGGAACTGCGGCAGTCGCGCCGACGTCGAGTGCTGGATCTGATGCCGGCCGGGCAACGGACCAAGGTCGTCACGCTGATGGGCTTCAATCCCGACAGCGCTGGCGGATTGATGAACGTCGACTTCGTCTCCTGCCCGATGGAGTCGACGGCAGCGCAGGCTTTGTCGGTGATCGCGGGTGCGCAAGTGTTGCAGCCGGAGGCGCTGCTGAAGGTGCATGTGCTCGATGCCGGGCAGTTGGTGGGCGTCGCATCGGTGATTGCGCTGTTGCAGGCGCAACCGGCGACCGCGGTCGCCGAGCTGATGGATGCCGATCCGGTGCGGGTGGCCCCCGACGCCGACCTCACAGACATTGCGCTGCTGATGGCCGACTACAACCTGTATGCGGTGCCGGTCGTCGATGAGGACGACCGGGTCCTCGGCGTGGTCACCGTCGATGATGTGCTCGAGGACATCATTCCCGAAGACTGGCGTCGCCGTGAGCCCGCGCCGCGGCCGGTGCGCGAACCTGCCCCGGCATCGACCAACTCCGGCGAGAACGCGGATGGCCCGGCACAGCTATGACCAATACCGACGAAAACCGTTCGATTTCCAACGGATCACCGAAGACGACACCGGCTCAGACCGTTCAGCAGCATTCGTCAGGGCCGGCATCGAAGCCTGCGGTCGCGTCGCCGCAGTCGCATCCCGCGACCGTGAATCGCGCCTCGGCGGTGCTGGATTCGGCGCACCTAGGCGATATCGAGGGCGCACTCGGCAAGATCAAGCTCACCGACACCGACCATCCGCGCACCTTCAAGACCCGCATGCTGACGCTGCTGGCCATCATCGGGCCCGGCCTGATCGTGATGGTCGGCGACAACGACGCCGGCGGTGTCGCGACCTACGCCCAGGCCGGGCAGAACTACGGTTACAGCCTGCTGTGGGTGCTGCTGTTGCTGATTCCTGTGCTGATCGTCAACCAGGAGATGGTGGTGCGGCTCGGCGCGGTCACCGGTGTCGGGCATGCGCGGCTGATCAATGAGCGCTTCGGCCGCGGTTGGGGCTGGTTCTCCGTGGGTGATCTGTTCGTTCTGAACTTCCTCACCATCGTCACCGAGTTCATCGGTGTCAGTTTGGCGTCCGAGTACTTCGGCATCTCCAAGTACATCGTGGTGCCCACTGCGGCGGTGGCGCTAGTGGCCATCATGGCTTCGGGGAGTTTCCAGCGGTGGGAGCGGGCGATGTTCGCGTTCATCGCGGTCACCCTGCTACAGGTCCCGATGCTGCTGCTGGCGCATCCCGATTGGGGCCGCGCCGCAAAGGCTTTCGTGGTTCCCGGTGTGTCGGGTGGCTACACCTCCGATGCGGTGCTGCTGATCATTGCCATGGTGGGCACCACCGTCGCGCCCTGGCAGTTGTTCTTCCAGCAGTCGAACATCGTCGACAAGCGCATCACGCCACGGTTCATCGGGTATGAGCGCGCCGACACCACCCTGGGCGCGTTCGTGGTCGTCGGTGGCGCGACGGCGCTGGTGATGACGGCAGACTACGCCGCGCGGGCCACCGGCTCGGTGGGCAGGTTCACCGACGCTGGCGATATCGCCCGCCTGCTCGGGCAGGCGCACCACGTGCTGGGGCCGGTCTTCGCGATCGTACTGTTGGACGCGTCCATCATTGGCGCGGCCGCGGTCACCCTGGCCACCAGTTACGCCTTCGGTGACGTGTTCGGTATCAAGCACTCGCTGCACCGCGGGTTCCGCGACGCGAAGCAGTTCTACCTGTCCTACATCGCCATGGTGGTGGTCGCCGCGGTCATCGTGCTGATTCCGGGTGCGCCGCTGGGTTTGATCACCACCGCGGTGCAGGCGCTGGCCGGTTTGCTGCTGCCGAGCGCGAGTGTGTTTCTGCTGTTGTTGTGCAACGACCCGCAGGTGCTGGGTCCGTGGGTGAACCGCACCTGGCTCAATATGGTGGCCGGAGTCATCGTCGGTGTGCTGCTGCTGCTGTCGGGGATCCTCATGGCCACCACCTTGTTCCCGGATCTGGACGTGGTGGCGACCTCGGAGTACCTCGCGGCCGGCATCGTGGTGCTCACCGTGGCGACGCTGGTGGCGCTCCGCCTGATGCACCGCCGCTCGCCTGCGCCACCGCCTGTGGCAAAGATCGACGAATCCGAGAAGGACACCTGGCGCATGCCGCCACTGGCCCTGCTCGAACCCGTGACCTGGTCGGCCGGAACCAGACTCGGCATGCTCGCCCTGCGCGGCTACCTCGTGATCGGCGCGATCCTGCTCGTCGTCAAGGCAGTTCAACTGGCGCGTGGCTAATCGCACGCCCCAGGGCCGGCACCCGCAGTGTCATCGAGACGAACGGCCGTGGCCGGACCGGCCCCCAGCGGTGCTGCCGCGTGGCTGGTGTGGGCTGGACACCACGAAGTGGCGACAGTTGGTTACACGATCCCGCCGGTATCACGGGCCGTGATACCGGCGACCGCATCCTGTTCGACAGCGATCGCAGCGGTGTCGGGTATGAGGCGTCGGGACCAATGGCATGCGACATATCGACCTGTGCCCCTGTGAAGCGGGGGCACTGAACGCGACCATCGAATTCATGCTGCGGTGGCGAGATTTCCTCGATCGATTCCGCCCGGCGGGTGCGCCCGGAGCGGCGGGACCGCACGGCGTGCCTGCTGATCGGGCTGCCGAAGCGGCTGCCGAGCTCACGCCGCTGCTGCGTCGGCTCGATACGGTCCAGGACGCAGCCGATCGGCTGCGGGCCGAGGCTCAGCACCAGGCCGAGCGCATTCGCGCCGACGGTCTCGCCGAGGCCCGATCCATCGTCGAAACTGCTAGCACCGCAACCGAATCCGTATCGGATGCGACCATGGCCGCAGCGCTGGCACGGACCGCCGCCGACTCGCCGGATGACGCGACGGTGGCCATCGCGGCACTGCGCGCACGCGCGGACGAGCGTCTGCCCGGATACGTCCAGCGGGTCGTGGCTCGCGCGCGCGCCGACCTGGATGTCCTGTCCGCGTCCGATCCAACGGCAGCGTCGTGAACGTGGTCTGGGTGGCGGGCGATGTACGCGCCACCGGGATGCTGGTGCGACGCCTTGACACCGCGGCCGTGCACGAGATCGCCGCCTCTGGGTCGCTGCCGGCCGCGCAACGACGGCTGGCCGAGAGTTCCTACGGCCACCGTATCCGGGTCGGCGCCACGCTCATCGAGACCGAGCGTGCCATCGGCGCGGAAACCGTGTGGCGGCTGCGGGTCCTGGCCGGATGGCAGCCGCGCGCCGGGGTCACGGTGATCCGGTTGCTGGCCGGAGCGTTCGAGGTCGCCGATATCGCCGCGCTCGCCGCCGCACTCGCTGGAGCCGCACCGCGCGCGCCCTACGAGCTCGGCGCGCTCGCCACGGCGTGGGGCCGGGTGCGTGACTGCGGATCACCGCGCGAACTGCGGGCGGCGCTGGCCCGGACCGTCTGGGGCGATCCCGGCGCGGAGGACGTCTCCGATATCGCCGACGGTGTGGCGGTCGGCTGGGCGGCCCGCGTGGCGAGCACCGTTTCCGACGCCGAGCGCTGGGCGTTGGGCGTGCTGGCGCTGCTGACCGCCCGGCGTCGCCTGTTGGACGGCCGCCCCTTCCCCGAACCGACCGCGCGGCGGGTGACGCGGCTGCTCGGATCCGCCGCCGCGACCAGCCGTGAGTTGAATGCCCTCAAGACTGCCCTGCCCGCGTCGGCGCGCTGGGCGCTCGATGGCGTGGAACACGCTGAGGACCTGTGGCGCGCGGAGTTCGGCTGGTGGCGGCGACTAGAGCAGGACGGGCGAGAACTGGTGCGCGAGCGCCGATTCGGCGCGCCCACGTTGGTTGGCGCCGTGGCGCTGCTGGCCGCGGACGCCTGGCGGGTGCGGGCCGCGCTGCAGGTCGCGGCGGGCCAGGGGCCGGCCGGGGAGGACTTCGATGAACTTGCGGGATGACCTCGCACCCGTCCGCATGCGCCGCGTCGCCCTGATCGCGCCCTCGGATGCGATGCGCGCCATGCTGATCGAGACCTCGGCCGCCGGGGTCGTCCAACTCGACGATCCCGCGACGGGTACCCCGGCCGGAGCCGGTGCCGACAACGCCGAGCTGGATACGCGAGTCGCCGACGCGGTGCGCCGACGCGGAGTGGCCGCGCTGGCCGGGTGGTGCCCGGAACCCGAATTGGTCGGGCTCACCACACGATTGACGGCGCTCGGGGCCGGGGTCGTCCCGCTGCCGACCCCGCCCGGCATCGACCCGCCGACACTGCTGACGGCACAGCGGCCGCTGCGCAAGGCATTCGCGCCCCTGGTCGGTGTGTACGGGGTGCTGCCGTACCGCGATCTCGATCCGACCGTTCCGGCCGGGATCGCCTACGTGGTCATGTTCGGCATGATGTTCGGCGACGCCGGGCACGGGCTGCTCCTGCTGGCCGCCGCAGCGGTGCTGGCCAGCGGGCGAGTGCGGCGGGTGGTCCGGGCACGCCCGCTGTGGCCGTTCGTCGCCGGTGCGGGATTGACCGCGACGCTGTTCGGTGTGCTCTACGGCGAATTCTTCGGTCCCACCGGCGTTCTGCCGGTGGTGTGGTTGAGCCCACTGGATGCGCCACTGCCCCTGCTGGGAGCGGGTGTCGCGGTGGGCGCGGCGCTGCTGGCGCTGGCGCACGTGGCGGGCGCGGTGAATCGCTGGCGTGAGGGTGGTCTGCGCCTGGCGCTCTATTCCGCCACCGGAATCGCGGGCGCGGCACTGTTTCTCGGGGTCGCGCTGATCACGGCCGGTGCGCTCGTCCACTCGGCGGTGTTCACGGGCGCGGGTATCGGGCTGGCGGTGGTCGGCGTGATCCTCTCGTTGGCAGGGACTTTCACCGAATCAGGTGGCGGTCCGGTCGGTGCGGCCGCGGCCGGGATCGGTGTGTTCGACCTGGTGGTGCGCTTGGGCTCGAACCTGGTGTCCTTCGCCCGCCTGGCCGCGTTCGGCATGACGCACGCGGCGCTGGGCTGGGTGGTCTGGTCGGGCACTGTCGCGGCGGCCGGGTCCGGGAGGGCCGGTCCGGTCCTGGCGGTCGTGGTGTTCGTGCTCGGCAATGCGGTCGCCTTCGCGCTGGAGGCGCTGGTGGCGGGCGTGCAGGCGCTGCGGCTCGAGTTCTACGAGCTGTTCTCCCATTTGTTCACCGGTGCGGGGAGACCCTTCGTGCCGTGGCGAATCCGAATCGAGAACCCGGAGGGTTCATCATGCTGACCTTGATCCTTTTCGTGCTCTCGGTCGCGCCCGCGGCCGCCGATCCGCTCGCGGCCGGCGGTGGCGGGTCGGGCGGCAACTGGGCCGCGCTGCTCGGGGCCGCCATCGCCGTCGCCGCCTCGTCGCTGGCCGCGGCCATCGCGATCGCCTACACCGGTGCGGCCGCTCTGGCCGCCGTCAGTGAACGGCCCGAACTGTTCGGCCGCGCGATGGTGATCGTCGGTCTGGCCGAGGGCATCGCCATCTACGGCCTGGTGGTGGCGGTCCTGTTGATCGGGAAGGCCTGAGATGGGCACGGTGGTGGTACTCGGTGAGGCGAGCCAGGTATCCGGCTATTGCCTGGCCGGGGCGACGGTGCTGGCGGTAGAGGACGCCGAGGCTGCGCGAAAGGCATGGGCGAGCCTGGATTCCGAGGTCGCGGTCGTGCTCATGAGCACGAGGGCATCCGGGTTCCTCGCCGCCGAACTCGCCGACACCAGCCTGCTGACCGCGGTGATGCCGTCGTGAGTGAACTCGCCTGCACGACAGCACCGTCCATCGGGCCCGCCGTCCGCCGGGGCGAGGAGGACACCGAAGCGGCGCTGCGCCCGGTCGGCGCGGAATTGCTCCGGCGCGCCGCCGCGGACGCCGACGCCATCGTGGCGACGGCGCGTGCGGACGCACGGGCGGCGGTCACCGACGCGCAGGAGCAGGCCGCGGCCATCACCGAGCGGGCCCGCGCGGCCGGAGTCGCCCGCGCCGCCACGCACCGGGCAGCCGAGCAGCGCCGCCTGCGCCGCGAACAGCGCGCGGCGCTACTCGCGGCCCAGCGCGACGTGTACGACCAGTGGCGACGCCAGGGCGCAGCCGCGGTGCTCCGGCTGAGCGCCGAACCGGACTGGCAGCATCTGCGAGACCTCCTGCGTGCCAAGGCCATCCAGCTGCTCGGCCCGGAGGCCGAGATCGTGGCGGATCCGGCCGGGGGATTTGTCGCGCGGTACGGGGGCCGCCGCCTGGACCTGCGGCTGAGTACCGTTGCCGCCCGTGCGCTCGACACGGTCGAGCCCGAATTGACGGGACTGTGGACATGAGCGCGACACTGGTGCGGACCCGGATCAGCCGCGTGGCCGGACCGCTGGTCGAGGTGGACGCCTTCCCCGGTATGGCCATGAACGACCTCATGGCGCTCGGACCGCAGGCGGTGCCCGGGGAGATCGTGGCGATCGGCGAGCAGCACGCCGCCGTTCAGGCATACGAGTACACCGGCGGCTTGGGTCCGGGCGATCTCGCCACGCCGACGCACCGGCCGCTGTCGGCGCACCTGGATCCCGGTCTGCTCGGCGGCGTCTTCGACGGGCTGCTGCGGCCCCTCGCAACCGCGGGCGTGTGGCTGGATCCCGGTGCCGCGCCGGGAATCGACGGGCGGCGCTGGAGTTTCCGTCCCGTCGTGGCGGTCGGGGACGTCGTCGAGGCGGGGACCGTTCTGGGCGTGGTGACAGACGCGGGCCCGCTCGAGTACCGGGTCCTCGTCCCGCCCGACACCGGCGGCCGGGTCGAAACCCTCGCAGCCGCCGGTGTTTACGGCCAGCACGATACGGTGGCGACCGTCAGCGGCACGCCGGTCGGTCTGACCGCCTATTGGCCGGTGCGCACGCCGCGACCGTGCCGCAACCGCTCGACCGCCGCCGAACCCCTGCATACCGGCCAGCGTGCGGTGGATCTGCTGTTCCCGGTGCTGCGCGGCGGCAGTGTCAGCGTGCCAGGCGGTTTCGGCACTGGCAAGACCATGTTGTTGCAGCAGCTCGCGAAATGGTGCGACGCCGACGTGATCGTCTACGTGGGCTGCGGGGAGCGTGGCAACGAAATGGCCGAGATCGTGGCGGAATTGGCCGCCCAGACCGATCCGCGCACCGGTGGGCTGCTCGGAGAGCGTACGGTCATCATCGCCAATACCTCCAATATGCCGATGATGGCGCGGGAGGTCAGCGTGTACACCGGTGTGACGGTGGCCGAGCATTTCCGCGATATGGGCTATCACGTGGTGCTGGTGGCGGATTCGACCTCGCGGTGGGCGGAAGCCTTGCGCGAGTTCGCCTCTCGCACCGGGGCGCTGCCCGCCGAGGAGGGGTATCCGGCCGATCTGGCCTCGGCGCTTGCCGCCTTCTACGAGCGGGCCGGGGCGGTGACCACGCTGGGCGGCGGGTCAGGGTCGGTTACGATCGTGGGTGCGGTGTCGCCGCCCGGCGGTGATGTCTCGGAACCGGTCACCAGCCACACCGAGCGGTTCGTCCGCTGCCGATGGTCGCTGGACCGCGAACTGGCCTACGCTCGGCACTATCCCGCTGTCTCCTGGTCCTCGTCGTTCTCCCGCGATGCCGAGGTAGTGGCCGCGAGTTACGCCGCCGCGGGCGATCCGGACTGGGGCGAGCGGCGCGAGCGCACGGCCGGGCTGCTGGCCGAATCCGACCGGCTCAGCGCGCTCACCGAACTGGTCGGCACCGCCTCCCTGCCGGCCGATCAGCGCATGGTGGTGCTGGCCGGGCGGCTGCTGCGCGAGGCGATCCTGCAGCAGAACGCCCTGTCCGACAATGACGCCCGCTGTTCGATGGCCAAGACCACCGCCCTGGTCGATGCTGTCCTCACCGTGGTGGGCTGCTGCCGTGAACTCGTCGCCGCCGGCGTCGTACCTGAGCGGATCGAGAGCCTGGACTTCGGCCCGCTGGTGCGCGCGCGGGAAGCGTCCGGGCCCGACGACACGAGCACGGTCGGGCAGCTGCGCGACCACATGCTGGCACGGCTGGGGCAACTGTCGTGAACACCGCGGCACAGTGGATGCGCTACACCGACATTCGTGAAGTGCACGGCCCGCTGCTGGTGGTGGCCGGTGTCGAGGGCGTCGGCTGGGACGAGTCGGTGCGCATCCGATTCGACGACGGCACGATTCGCAACGGCCTGGTCCTGGAGGTCGACGGTGATCTCGCAGTGGTGCAGGTGCTGGAGGGCACCGCCGGCGTGGATCCCGCCGCCACCGCGCTCGAATTCACCGGCGGCCCGGTGCATGTCGCGGTCGGCGAGGGCTGGCTCGGCCGGGTGTGCAACGGCCGCGGCGTACCGCTGGACGGCGGCCCGCCCGTGCCCGGCCGGCTCGAACCCATCACCGGGTCGCCGTTGAATCCGGTCCGCCGGGACCCGCCCGCCGACCCGGTGCTCACAGGGGTGTCGGTGGTCGATGTACTCGCCACCCTGGTGCGCGGCCAGAAGTTGCCGGTGTTCTCGATGCCCGGTCTGCCGCATCTGCGGCTGGCGTGTCAGATCGCCGCGCAGGCCACCGCGGGCGGGGAACCGTTCTGCGTCATCTTCGCCGGTATGGGTCTGACCCACGCCGACGCCGCCTATGCCCGCGACGCGCTCGAAGAGCGTTCCGCGGCGGGTGAACTCGTGCTGCTGCTCAACCTGGCCGACGATCCGGTCATCGAGCGGCTGCTCAGCCCGCGCCTGGCGCTGACCATCGCCGAGCGCCTCGCCTTCGAGAGCGGACGGCACGTGCTGGTGGTGCTCACCGATATGACCAATTACGCCGACGCCCTGCGTGAGGTGTCGGCCGCGCGCGGCGAATTCCCCGGCCGCCGTGCCTATCCGGGTTATCTGTACAGCGACCTCGCCTCGCTCTACGAGCGCTGCGGCCGGATCATCGGGCAGCCCGGCTCGGTGACCATCGTGCCGGTGCTGACGATGCCGGGTGGCGATATCACCCACCCGGTACCCGATCTGACCGGCTATATCACCGAGGGCCAGCTGATCCTGTCGGCCGAGCAGCACGCGCGCGGGGTCTATCCGCCCGTCGATGTGCTGTCCTCCCTCTCGCGCCTGATGCGCAATGGCGCGGGGGCGCACCGGACTCGGGCCGATCATCTGCCGCTGGCCGCGCAGCTGCTGGCCGTGCTCGCCCACGCCCGCCAGTCGCGGGAGCTGGCCGAGCTGATCGGACCGGACGCGCTCGGCGACCTCGATCGCGCCCATCTCGAAGTCGAGGAGACGTTCGCCGCCGAGCTGATGCGACAGGGCTTCGATGAGTCGCGCCCGCTGGAGGACTCGCTCGACCGCGCCTGGCGGGTGCTGGCCCGGCTGCCGCGCGGTGCGCTGACCATGCTGCCCGGCGAGCTGCTCGACGCCCATGGGCTCGCGGCCGAGTCCGAGTGAAAGATGGTGTCCGCCATGCGTATCCCCCCGGGAAGGGCCGGTCGCTATTGGTTACGGGAGCGATTGGCCGTCGCCGAACGCGGTGCGGCATTGCTGGATCGCAAGCTCGTCGCCCTCGACGAGGCCGCTGCGCGACTGACCGCACTGTGCGACGAAGCCCGTCACGAGTGGGAGTCCGCCCACCGCGAGGCCGTGCGACGGCACACGCGCGCGGTCCTGCTCGGGGGCCGGGGCTCCCTCGAGCTGGCCGCCGCTCCCCCGGCGCGGGTCGAGGTGTCGACCACGGTGCTGGCCGGAGCCCGGTACCCGGATCGGGTGGATTGCCTGCTGCCACAGGACTTCCGGGACACCATCACCGGCAGCGCCGCGCTGGTCGCCGCCCGGACCGCGCACTGCGAGGCGCTGGCCGCCGGGGTCCGCTACGCGGCCGCCGCCGCCGCGGTCCGGGCCATCGACCGCGAAGTACTCGCGACCCGGATCCGGGTGCGCGGTCTGCGCTACCGCCGCATCCCCGCGCTGCGAACCGCCGAGGCGGAATTGGAATTCGCGCTCGAGGAACAGGAGCGCGCCGACCGCGTGCGCCTGGGCCGCGTCCTCGAGGGCAATCGCGCAACCCGATAATCGGCCGAGGGCAGTTCGCCATGGGCCTATCACCAAGTGGACACTACCGCCGGGCACTCGATTCGGCGGATTCGCTCCGCAACACCGGGCAGTCCACGATGACGATCGAGATGGAGGCAGCCGGCCGGCTGCGCCCGCACGATCCGGTCGGTCGGTCGGGCATTCGGCTTGGCGTTTGGTTGTCGTTGTCAGGAGTTCCTTGATGCTTGTCCTATCTGACGAATCCGTCGGTGGCTGGGTCGTTCCGGCGGCGGTCTCGCCGCCGTAGGAGGTAGCGGTGTATTTCGTCGGCTCCCCAGACGACGAGCGGATAGGGCAGCAGTAACGCCAGGTCGGTGGCGGGGAGGGGGGTCGTACCGAGCAGCGACTGCATTGGTGGGGCGTAGACGAACACGGCGGCGAGGGTGATCTCCGCCGCGATGCCGGCCAGCAGGTAGCGGTTGCTGAACACGCCGATCGAGCGAAGCGAGGCGCGTTGGGTGCGGACGGCGAAGGCGGTGCCGATCTGTCCGGCGATCATGCCGAGGAAGGTCATGGTGGTGGCCTGTTGGTAGGCGTGGTGCAGCGGAGTGCCGGGGCCGGTGGGTAGGCCGGGATGCCAGCCTGCGGTGTGGAGGATGTAGAAGAACCCGCTCATTTGCAGTACTGCGACGATCAGACCGAGGAACAGCCAGGCGCGGATGAGCATGGGCCGGCGGATGACGCCTTCGGTGCGGGGACGAGGGCGGCGGGACATGATCCCGGGTTCGGCCGGTTCTCGGCTGAGTGCCAGAGCTGGCAGGGTTTCGCTGCCGACATCGAAAGCCAGCAGTTGCATGATTGTCAGTGGCAGCGGGATCGCGCCGCCGCCGAGCGCGAACACCAGGAACGGCACGGTTTCGGGTGTGGCATGGGCGAAGATGTAGATGATGAATTTGCGGACGTTGTCGTAGATGCGGCGCCCGGACTGCACCGCGGCGACGATGGAGCTGAAGTCGTCGTCGGTGAGCACCATGGTCGCAGCCTCACGGGCGACATCGGTGCCGGACCGTCCCATCGCCACACCGATGTCGGCTCGATGCAGTGCGGGGGCGTCGTTGACGCCGTCGCCTGTCATGGCGACGACGTGTCCGTCCCGGCGCAGTGCCTCGGCGATGTGAAGTTTGGCTTCTGGTGAGGCGCGGGCGAAGATGATCTCCGGTTGCTCTCGAATGAGTGCGGCGAGGTCGTTTTCGCCGAGTTCGTCGTATTGATCGCCGGTGACGACGGTCGGATGTGCGCCAGTGATTCCGATGCGTGCGGCGACCGCGGCCGCGGTCAGCGGATGGTCACCGGTGATCACGATGATGCGGATACCCGCGGTGCGGCAGTGCGCGACAGCGTCGGCGACACCGGGGCGCGGCGGATCGAGCATGGCGATCAGCCCGGTCAGGCACAGATCATGTTCGGCGTCCGGGCGGCGATGTGGTGGCCTCCGGTCACCGGGAAGTTCGCGTTCGGCGAACGCCAGCACGCGAAGTCCTTCGGCGGCAAAGCTGTTGACCGCCTTGTTCACACGCTCGCGCTGGTCTGCATCGAGTGCTGTGGTCTGTCCGTGCTGGTCGAGGAATCGGGTGCACCGAGGCAGCAGCTCCTCGGGCGCGCCTTTGGTGTGCACGGCCAGTACCTTGTCGCTGCGTTCGTCGATGGTCGACATCAGCTTCAGTTCCGGGTCGAAATGAAACTGCCAGCGCCGGTGTGCTTCACGTCGTCGAGTGTCGATGTCGATGCCGAAGGCGCGCGCCGCTGACAGTACCGCGAGTTCGGTGGGGTCACCTGTCGGTCCTGACTCGTGGTCGAGTCGCGCGTTGTTGCATGCGGCCGCGGTCCGTGCCAGCGCCCCGAACAGCGGCGACGACCCGAGTTGCCGATCCAGCCCACGACCGGGATCATTCGGGTCGAGGTCCAGCCGCCCCAGAGCGGTCCACACGGCCACCGGGGTCATCCGGTTCTGGGTGAGCGTTCCGGTCTTGTCGGTGCAGATGACATCGGTCGAGCCGAGCGTTTCGACCGCGGACAACCTTTTGACCAATGCCCCGCGCGCGGCCAGCGACCGCACCGCGACCGCGAGGGCCAACGTGATGACCGGCAGCAGCCCCTCTGGCACCATGCCAGCCAGCAGGCCGGCGGCGAACACGAGTGAGTCGACCAGGGTCAGATGGGCTGCCAGCGTCGCGACCGGGATGAATGCCACCGCCAGGATCACCGACACCGCGGCGATCAGCCACGCGACACGGCGAACCTGGCGCTCGAGCGGGCTCGGTTCCGGTTTGACGCGCTCGGACAGCGCGGCGATCCGACCGATCTCGGTTGACATTGCGGTGGCGAACACGACCCCCCGAGCCTGCCCGCCGGTGCAATTGGTGCCGCTGAAGACCAAGTCGTGCGCACTGAGCAGGGGGACGTTCACCTCGACCATCGCTGCCGAACGCACCGTCGGCACGGACTCCCCGGTCAACGCCGACATGTCCACCTCAACAGCACCGGCGAGCAAGCGGATGTCGGCAGCTATGCGATCCCCCTCCTCGATCACAACGATGTCCCCGGGAACCAGTTGCGCTGCGTCTATCTCGCGAACCTCACCGTCACGGCAGACCTTTGCACGCTGAGGCAGATATTTGGCGAGGGCCTCCACTGCCCGCTCGGCCTGAACCTCTTGAACGAAAGAGAACGCTGCGTTCAGCACGATGATCAGCACCACCGCAGCAGCCACCACATGCGAGCCCACGATCAGCAACAAACCCGCTGCCAACCAGAGCAACAGTGCCAGCGGATGGGTCAGCTGGCGGGCCAGGGCACCAGGCCACTGCCGGCCGCCGCGCCTGCGCAGCACGTTCTGCCCGTACTGCAACAGACGCCGCTCCGCCTCCCGGCTCGTCAACCCCCGACGGCCGCTACGCAGATCACGCAGGAGCCGATCCGCCGCCTCTTCCGGATTCAACCCAGCCGGCGTCACCCATTCGGCATGGACGCTGCGCACCCTCTCCATATTCACCCCGCGGTAAGCACAAGTCGACAGAAGCATTCCAAGCCCGCCGCAGCACCAACGACACCACGAAAGCCCGCTGACCTTCGAAGACCGGATCACCCGGACCGGAAACCAACCCATGCCAAGATCGGATCCACCGCTGGGTAGCGGCCAGCGGCCGTCGCCGAATCGGATCCGGTGGCTCTGCATCGCCGTGCGAGGCTGTGGGGCATGTCCGAACCCCTGCACTACACCCCGCATCCGCGCATCGCCGAACGCAAGCAGGCCGGACCGCCGAAGACCACCGATGTGGCCGCGGCGCCACCGGATTCCGCGTGGTACACACGGTTCAACGCGAACCTGGCGGTCGTGATCACCAAGGGCGTCGGCACCATGTGGTGTGCGTACGCATTCGCCGCGCTCAGTTTCGTGTCGCTGCCCGCCGCGATCGGTTCGGGCAATCCCGTCATCCTGGTCTCGTGGATCAGTCAGACGTTCCTGCAGCTCGTGCTCCTGAGCATCATCATCGTGGGCCAGAACATCCTGGCCGCGGCCGCCGACAAACGGGCCGAGGCCACCTACAACGACAGTGACGCGATCCTGACCACCACCTTGGACATCCATCGACACCTCGAACAGCAGGACAAGCAGATTCGCGACCTGCTGGAGACGATCCGAGATGCCCAGCGGACCTGGGAATCGCGAAGCCAACCCGAGCTGTAAAGGCCATGGTTTCCCGATCCTGCTGGCGGTCAAGGCTATTCAGCTCAGCCGAGGCTGATTCGGTGGTACCCGGCCTCGGTGTCGGCACACTCCCGGCAGAGCATGCCGACACCGAGGCCGGGATGGTACTGGCTATCCGGTGATGGACTGGAAGACCTTGACGCCGACCAGGATCACGGCGAGCAGCAGGTAGCCGCGCAACGCGAGCATGCCCGCCATGCGCCCGGTGGAGAACACCGGCCGCTCGAGGGTGTCGAGTGCCGGGGTGCGCCACGTGTCGCGGTCGGCCGCCAGGATGGCCTTGCGTTCGGCGCGGGTCAGCGGGGTCGAGTCGAGCTCTTCGACCTGGTCGGGGTCGAGGTTGCCGAGTTCGGCTGCGGTGCGCTCGGTTTCGCGGCGCTTGCCGCGCTGCCAGGAGATCAGCATGCCCGTTCCGCCGAGCACGCCGACGAGAACCCCGGCACCGAACCCGATTTCGAGGGTCGTGGTGGTCAGGTCGGGGAAGAAGGTGGCCGCGGTCAGGGCCAGTGACAGCAGTACCAGCGACCACACGATGACCCCGGCGACGATGTTCTGCTTGACGGTGTTCACCCACGGACCCAGCACGGCCTTGTCGTTGCACAGCAGCACCAGGAACACCGTGGCCGAGGGCAGCAGCACCCCGGCCAGTGCCTGCACGCCCTGGGTCAGCAGGCCCAGCACGTGGTCGGGGCTGAACGACACCGCCGCGGCGATGGCCAGCAGTGCGGCGTATCCGGCGTAGAAGACCGGTGCTTCGGTGATCTTCCAGTGCAGCGAGTGCCGCTTGCCGAGGGTGTCGCCGAGGGCATAGGTGGTGGCCAACCCGACCGCGTTGGCGCCGATGAGCGAGGCGTCCAGCAGCAGAATCGCGAACAGCGCGCCCACGGTCTTGCCCATGTTGTCGCTCAAGCCCGTAGCGACCGCACCGGCGTCGGTGAAGGTGCCCATCGTGTCGGGGCCGAGACCGAAGGCGGCGGCGGCCATGATGGCGATCGCCCCGGCCATGACCACGACGATGCCGACCCACAGGTCGATGCGCTCGTAGCGGATCCAGCGCGGGGTGATGCGCTTGTCGACGATGTTGGACTGCTGGAAGAACAGCTGCCACGGCGCGACGGTGGTGCCCACGATGGCGACGATGAGCAGCAGCAGCGTCGAGTTCAGCCCGCCCGGGAACGACGGGATGAATCCGTGCGCGGTGTCTTTCACGCTCGGGTGCACCATGAACGCCAGCGGGAACATGACGATGTTCAACGCGATCAGCCCGAACAGGAACCGCTCCCATCGCCGGAACGACCCACCGGCGACCACGGCGAACAACAACACCGCCGCCAACGGCACCGAAATCGCCTTGGGCAGACCGAAATACCCCAAGGCCATGGACACACCGATGAACTCGGTGACGATGGTCAGCGCGTTGACGATGAACAGATCACCGACGCTGAACGCGCCCCAGAACTTGCCGAAGCGGTCGAAGATCAAGCGCGCGTGGCCGACACCGGCGACGGCACCAAGTCGGACCACCATCTCTTGGTTGACGTAGAGCACCGGGATCAGCAGCGCCAGGGTCCAGACCAGGGCCATGCCGTAGTTCTGTCCGGCTTGGGCGTAGGTGGCGACACCGCCGGCGTCGTTGTCGCCGACCATGACGATCAGACCGGGGCCAATGACGGCGAGCAGCATCTTGAAGCGCTGCCAGCGGCTGCGGCCTTCGAGGGTGTCGTGCTGGCCGATGGAGCCAAGCGCGCCGACGATATCGCCGACGTGTGCGCTGTCCATGACCGCGCCGGGGGGCGGTGACGCCGTGTCCACGGTGGTGGCTGTGGTCGTGCGGCGTCCAGCGCCGTGGGAGAAGAAGGCCATGACCTCTTCCCTCGCTTTCCTCATCATTCATCAGGCAGGACGGGAACTCCGGCGCGCGGCGGCGACCGGAGTTCCCGAGAACAAACAGCTGCGGTCGCTGACCCGCGACCGCGAAGAGCCCTACGCGTGGTAGGGGTGACCGCCCAGCGAGGCGGTGTAGACCGCGACCCGGGAGCGAGCGACACGCAGGTTCGCGCGCTCGGACTCGGTCAGGGTGTGGCGGGCGCGAACTCGGCGCGCCGAGTCGCCGAGCACCGACAACACGGTCAGCGGGGTACGGGTACGCGGGAATGCGATGACGGCCATGAGGAAACTCTTTTCACAGAATCGGCCCGCCACGAAATATCCGAAGGCCACCAGACTTCTCGAATGCTCGTCGGCCCCCTCATTTCGGGCACACGAAAATAGACGGTCGCCGAATCAGCCGACGAACGATAAAGAAATCAGGAAGCGCTCAGCACGCGGCAAGCCGGGAACGACAATGGTTTTCGAACCGGGCTCGGATACGGACTATCGCCGGAACTCATTCGTCCCTCACCTCCTTGCCGCCAGGACGCACGCGCGCGTCGACCACACCTACGGGGCGCCGCACCAAGCGGAGGGGAAACAATATCGCGACCAGCGACGTTGCGGGCACCCCTCTCTCAGAGCTTCGGCACTGCACGACGTATCCCGCTGCGCGGGAAGCCACTTCGGATCACCCCTTAATCCGGGGAGATCTGTCCTAACCCTGGGCGTCTCTCGACGTCGTCGGATCAGTGGCCTGTATTCGTACAGGAGCCTCGCCTAGCGAGGTGCTGACCGACCAATATTGAACCCTGAAGCGCGTCAAGTCAAATCCAGGCTATGTCGTGATGGATGTCATTGCCGGAAAGCCGATTCCGTACATGTTTTTTCACTTCAGTATTCGCGCGCAGGCGCGATACAGGCACACTGGGAGGCATGACGACCATGGCGGTGAACTGGGCCGCCGAACACCCCGACACCGTCCCCGCCTACAGCCAGACCGAGATCTGGGTCGGGACCGGGCTGTGCCTCGCAATCCTGGCGGGGCTGCTGGTGTGGGTGTTGTCGACGAACCGGCGAGGAAGTCGACGGCCACGCCACAAACAGCGACACCCGCCGAGATCAAGCACGTGATCTGGGCTCACCCGGTCGTCTTCGCACACGGCTGATCCGCGCCGACACCGGGTTAGGAACCGGGTTCCGGCCCGGTGGACCCGGCCCCGGGTAGCCGGTCAGAACAGGGTGTCGCGGACACGCAGCGGCCGGTACCCGGTCGGCCCGAGGCGGGCGAGTTCGGCGTCGATGTCGACCTCGATGTCGACCTCGATCGCACCGAAGAAGTTGATGTTCTCGCTGTGCGCCGGGCTGATGTGTGCGAGCACATCGTCATCGATCCGCCGGCCCGCACGGCGCATCTGACTGCGCCACCAGCCGCAGATGTTCGGTGCGGGTCTGCGCCCGCCTCCCGTACGAACGGAGCTGCGCCGCATCGACATTCAGCTGATCAGCCAACCGGGCCACTACCACCGCCGATGCCGCGCCCACCTTGTCCGGCACGAACCCCAGCCACGGCAACGTATACAAGGCCACCGCAAGCCCCAGCCGCACCGCCGGCCCCCGCCCGCGCGGCGCCACGAACGCAAGATCGGCCGGGGTCAGAGTGAAGAACCGGAACAACTCCTCCCGGCCGATCTCGGGGAACTCCCGCAGACGCTGCAACTCCCCGTCCGCGAACACCCGCGTCGCCACGAACCCCAACCTCCACGCTGCCGATCAACCCTCGCCAGCAGCCAAGCACCAATCACACTGCCCCGCACCACAAACCGCACGACGCCGCCTGACCAGCAGCTACACGAACTTCGTCGTTCTCTGCGCCGTTACTACCGGAACCCCGTGTTGTGCCAGGAGAACAGGTTGGCGATTTCCCGCGCGGCAACGGCGCAGTAACTACCGTTGGGGTGTGACGACTTCTCGTCGCGGCGGTGATGTCGATGTGGGCCGCTATGTCGCGGAGATCGCCGCCCGCATGAACGAGCGGGTGACGGATATCGCCGCGATCCTGCGGCGCGGTCTCGAGGACGAGATCCCCGAATTGCGGGGCGACGCCCGCACCGTCGAACTGCTGGGCGCCAGCGTGGAAGGCAATGTCGACACCATCCTGCACGCGTTGCAGCACGACATTCCCGTCGCACGGATCAACGCTCCCACGGCGGCCATCGAATACGCCAGACGCCTTGCCCAGCATGGAATTCCGGTCAAGGCCCTGGTGCGTGCCTATCGGGTCGGCCATCGGCGGATGACCGAGTTGGTCTTCGCCGAACTGCGGGCCAGCGCTATCGCACCCGCCGACGGTGTCACGGTCGCGGAGGCGATCACCACCGCGACGTTCGAATACATCGACTGGATCACCATGCAGGTCGTCACGGTGTACGAGAGCGAGCGCGAGCAGTGGCTCGAGATCCGCAACAGCGCCCACGCGCTGCTCGTGCGTGAGGTGCTGTCCGGTAGTAAGCCGGTCGATATCGATGCCGCGACCGAATCCATCCACTACCCGCTGCGTTGGCATCACCTGGCGCTGATTCTGTGGTATCCCGACACCGGCGCGGGTAGTGACGAGCTGACCCGGCTGCAACGCTTCGTCCGTGAGCTGGCCGAGGCGGTCGGCACCGCGGCCGCGCCGCTGTTCGGGGCCGCTGACCGGACGAGCGCATGGGCCTGGCTGCCCTATCGGTCCGAGCAGCCCGATGCGGTGGCCAAGGTCCGTGATTTCGCGAGCAAGCGGCCGGACCCACCGCGTCTGGCGATCGGCATCATGGGCCAGGGGATATCAGGGTTCCGCCGGTCCCATCGGCATGCGCTGCGCGCACGCTCGGTCGCGCTCACCCGCGGGAACGTCGAACCGAGAATCATCGCCGCGAGCGATCCGGGGCTATCGACCGCGGCGCTACTCGGCGACCGCGCGGAGGTGGGCGAATGGGTGAGCGAGGTGCTCGGCGAATTGGCCGCCGACAACGACAACGATGCCCGGCTGCGCGAGACGCTGCGGGTGTTCCTGCGCACCGGATCCAGCTACAAGGCCGCCGCCGCGCAGCTCGATCTACATTCCAATTCGGTGAAATACCGGGTCGGGCGGGCAGTTTCGCGACGCGGGCGGCCGATCACCGACGACGACCGGTTGGACGTCGAGCTGGCGCTGCTGGTCTGCCACTGGTACGGCGCAGCGGTACTGCGGCCGAATTCGGACTGACCGCGGCGACAAACCCGCGCGCAGACCGCGCGGCATCGCCGAAGCTGTTCGGTTGGCCGTTCGGTTAACGGGACACCGCCGCGCGGGCCGGAGTTCAGGGTTCGAGGCTCTGTTCGACGGGCTGGCGACAGGTGTGCTGGTGCAGGGTCAGCAGCAGGTGATCGAATTGCGAGCGTGTCGCCGGTGATATCTGGATGGTGGCGATCTCGCCGATCAGCCGGGTCGCCAGATCACGCAGGCGGATGTTGGTTTCCTGCGACCGCCATACCAGTACCCGGAATGCTTGCTCGGCACTGATGCCGTAGGCGAGCATCAGCGCTCCTTTGGCCTGCTCGATCACCACCCGGTGTTGGAGTATCTGCGGTAGCAGGTCGTCGAGGATCGCGTGGGTTTGTGCGGCGTCGCGGTCGGTCAGGTCGATGTAGTAGCCCTCGGTGCCGACCACGGCGCCGGTGTCGTCGGTGATCGAGTCCGACACCACCACGACGTGGTGCTCGGTGCCGTGGGTGTCGATGATGCGGTGGCGGCTGGAGAACGGGGCGTGATCGTGCACCGAGGTGACCAGTGCCGCTTCCACTCGGTCGCGGTCATCGGGATGTTTGTGCGACAGCAGCAGTTCGGTGGTCGGGGTTACTTCGCCGGGTGTGTAGCCGTGCATGCGGGCCACCTCGTCGGACCATTCCCAGCGTTGGTCGGCGAAGTGGAACCGGAACCAGCCCGCTTGCAGTGCGTTGCCGGCGCCGACCACCTTCTCCACCGACGCCGCCACCGCTTCACCGGTGCCGCGGTCGTCCTCGGTCATGGCCTCAGTGTCGCATTCGGCGGCTGGGTGGGAGCCATGATGGTGTTCCACCAGGATCGCAGGGGGCTGGGATCGGGACAGTGCACCACCGGTGAGTCGCCGGAATCGGTTGCGGTAGTGAGCATGTGGCCCACGTCGAGGCGATGATCGGCGGGCCGCGGCCGGTGTCGGCGGCGGTGAACACCACCGGCTGTCCGGCGACGAGGGTTTCGAAGCCGGGGACGTCGATCACCTGATAGTCGACGAACACCGCGGGATCGGTATCGGGAGTCAGGAACCCGAAACCTTTCTCGGTGTTGAACCAGGCGACCTGGCCGTGCTGCCAGCGCGGTCGTTCTCCCCTGCCGCTGGTGTGTGGGAGGTCAGTCGGTGTTGCCGCAGTCATGGTCATAGTCGTCATCGAGGTCCAGTGGGGTGATCCAGGCTTGGTCGAAACGGTCGGTGAGTTCGGCGGCGTCGAGGGCGGCGCGCACCCGTTCGGCCGGCGGGTGCAGCGCGGTGGTGTCGGGGCCGGCGTCGCGGTCGCTGTCATGGACGGGAGTGTTCTGTTCGGCGCGGTCGAAGTCGCTGCCTGCCGGGGCGAAGGTCGCGGTGTTGGTCATGGCGGTCCCCTCCTCGGATGTCCATCGTTGGAGTCGATTCGGCGAAAGGGCCGGGTGAGCCCGGAAGACTCGAACTGACCGGGCTCACCCGTCGACGGAAGGAATTTGACGCAGTGTTGTGAAGCCCGCGCGGGGCGGGAACGACGCGCCGTGCCTGCGATGCCACCTCGAGTGGCTGTGCACGCCCGTCCTGACTGTCTCGGACCGGGACTGGTGCCGGGTGCAGGGTCGGGGGTCGACGCGCTCCCGCCTCCCGCGCGGATCGGTTGTGCTTTTGGGGACAGGCATCACCTCCTGCAACGCTGACGATCTCGGATTCGGGACGACACGGCGCCCGGGCCCGGGGGACCGCGCGGAGCCGGTGAGACCGGGCCCGGTCTGCGGCCGTGCAGGCGGGCGGGCCGCCCCGCGCGCGCCCGCCCGGACCGGCGTGACCGCGGCGCCGGGTTCGGGTTCGGCCCCGAGCGCGGGGCGCGGGGTGCAGCGGCACTCAGAATCTCCTCGACCTCGGCGAACAATTGCTCGAGGTCGGGATCCAACGCGAGCAGGCGCGCATCGGGCCACGAGGTTTCCGTGGCGCTGGTGCTGGTCGGCGCAGCCATCACCGGACCCCCATCGTCGCCGTGCGGGGTGCGGGGGTCAGGCGTTGATGGCCTGACGGTCTGGCTCGGCGCGGGTGATCTCGATCTTGCGCGGCTTGGCCTTCTCCGCGACCGGGATCGACAGGCGTAGCACGCCGTCGCGGTAGTCGGCGCGGATCGCGTCGGTGTCGAGATTGTCACCCAGGAACAACTGGCGGGAGAACACCCCGCGGGTGCGTTCGGCGGCGATCATCGACCGCCCCGGATCCAGCTCCGGACGCGAGGCCTTCACGGTCACCACATTGCGCTCGACATCCAGGTCGAGAGAGTCCGGATCGATACCGGGCAGGTCGAATTCGACGAAGAACTCCTCGCCGTCACGCCAGGCGTCCATCGGCATCACCGCCGGCCGCGCCGGCGTGCCGAACACCGCCTGCGTCAGGCGATCCAGGTCACGGAAGGGATCGGTACGCATCAGCATCGTCGCCACCTCCCATTCACTCCATTCTCGATCGAAGGAAACTCAGATAACTTGTGTCATCTGGCTGAGATTTGTTTTAGCACTCTACTGAGAAGAGTGCAAGCATGGTGGTGAGGTAATCTGGAGAGCACGAGAGAGAGCCTGATGCTGCCGGATCGACCGACCATCACCCGCCCGGTCACCGGCCTGGTCCGGGGCAGGCGGTGTACGGGATCTCGGTGGCCGCCGAGCTGGCCGGGATGGGAGCGCATTCGCTGGGCCTGTACGAGCAGCACGGGCTTCTGACCCCGGCCCGCAGCGCGGGTGGCACAGTCGCTACAGCGACGACGACCTGGCGCGCCTGGCGCGTATCGCCGCACTGGCCGGGCAGGGGATCAACCTGGTCGCGATCGCGCGGATCCTTGACCTCGAAGACGTCAACACCGCGCTGCGCGACACCAACCCCGCGCTCACCGCCGAACGCGACCAACTCCGCGGCCAGGGGTGATGAATACGATGTCGGCCGGGGTGAGGGTGAAGTACCGGAACAACTCCTCGCGGTTGATATCCGGGAACTCCCGTAGACGCAGCAACTCCTCGTCCGCGAACACCTGCATCGCCACGAAACCCGACCTCCAGCACACCGACCAACCTCATCGGCAGCCAAGCCGAGCACCAAACACAATGCCCCGCAGCCCGAACCGGAAGCTCCGCATCGTTGCTGGTCAAGCCATTGTCGTTGTTTTCCGCACGACTACTACCGGGACCCCTTCTCGGATATCGAGCCGGAACGAATTGCCGTCCCGCACCGGGATTTCGACCGCGATGCCCGAAACTTTGCCGTCGCCGCCGCCCATGGAACCGTCGCCGGGGTTGGCGTGCAGAGCGCAGCGGCCGTCGCGTTGCAGGTCGCGGACCTTCACGGCATCGGCTATCGATCCGAATGTCAGATCCTCCTCGGTGAACTCGACCTCGGTGCCGCTGACCCGGGGTGCGCCGTCGTGGCGGATGGTCGCCAGCACGTGGTGTCTGGTCGCCTCGAACCTGGCCCGCACGGCGGCGCGGTTGCTCGAACTCTCTCCAGGTGGCCATCGGTCCACCATGTCGCATCGGTCGGCCGCAACGGCGGCGACCACGCCAGCGCGCCCACACGCGAAGAACAGCTGCGTGGATTACTGTGGCCGCGTGGGCTTTACCGAATTCGGTCCGGGCGACGTCGTGTACTTCCAGGAGGGGCCGTTCATCGGAATCTGCGGCGTCGTGCGCACCGTCGACAAGCACCGGGAAGAACTACGCATCGACTTCAGCGAAGGCCTGGTCCACCGGGAGGGCGGCGTCCTGCGCGAACGCCGCCACAGCTTCACCGTCCGCTTCGACGAGGTCGAACTCGTCTGATCTATGGGTGGCCGCCGGTCGGTTGGGGGCCGTGAGAGGGTGAAAACATCCCTCAGTCCCGGGTGAGCTCGCTGTTGATCATGATGGGTTCACCCTTGGCGTCGGCGCCGGTCATGGTCGAGATCTGGTGATCGCCTGAGTCGGCAATGGTCCAGAAACGTAGTGTTACAGCGGAATCGCCCTGAGTGCAGGTTTGGGCGGGGGGATCGAGTTTGGCGGTGTCGCCGCGGGAGATGAGTGTCCTGATCCACCTGAACGATGCCCGCGCTCGGGCCGACATCGCCCCCCTCTACGGCCCCCTCCTCGGCACCTGGCGGCGCGCCCTGTCCGCCTACACGGTCGAGGAACTCACTCTGATCGCCGACTTCCTGACCCGCGTCGAGGAAGGCTTCGACAAGGAACTCGGCCCGCACGCAGACTGACCGAGTTTCGTCGGTTCGATTGCCGGCGATCGGCTACTTCCGGGCCGGTCGTCCAGCGTGTG
This sequence comes from Nocardia sp. NPDC051981, assembly GCF_040680715.1. Lineage (NCBI taxonomy): Bacteria > Bacillati > Actinomycetota > Actinomycetes > Mycobacteriales > Nocardiaceae > Nocardia > Nocardia sp. NPDC051981. The sequence continues at coordinate 72,956 of NZ_JBFAXK010000005.1, forward strand.
TCCTGTGCTGGCGTGGCGTCTCCGCACCGGGTTCGGTGTGGCCGGTCGACGGATTCCAGACCTGGGGTCTCGGTGCGCGATTCGGCGCCCCCGACACCCGCTCTGCTAGCTCTTCAGGAACCTGAGGTAGAAGGCTGGGAGGATCAGGACGATGCCGATGTTCACCATCAGGCGGTCCCAGAAATGGGCGGCGGGAGAGGGTCAGGCGGGCGGGGTGCCCAGGATCGTCGTGGGTTCCTTCTCGTCGCGCGGATCGCGGTCGGCGTCGTGGACCGCTTCCTTGCGGGCCACCAGGCCGGATACGTCCGCCAGCGGGATGTGTGGAATCAGCAGGGCCACAAGGAAAGCGATCGCCAGGCCGGGGAGCAGGTAGGCGAATACCGGAACCAGCGCATGGGCGTAGGCCCCGACGATGGCATCGCGCAGTGGCGCCGGAAGGTGGTTGACGACCGCCGGCGGCAGTGCCGCCGGGTTGGCCCCGGTGGACAGCACCTCGCGCGGGTGTGCCCGGAAGGCGGCGTCGAGATTGCCGGTGAGACGGTGGGTGAAGATGGAACCGAAGATGGCGACGCCCAGCGCGCCGCCCATCTCACGGAAGTAGTTGTTCGCACTCGTCGCGGTCCCGACATCCGTTGCGGGAACGGCGTTCTGGACCAGCAGCACCAGCAGCTGCATGACCATGCCGAGCCCCAGCCCGATGACGAACAGCATCGCCGACACCACCCACGCCGGGGTGTGTGCGTCCAGGCGCGTCATCCAGATCATGCCGGCGGCGATGATGACCACGCCCAGTGGCGGGTAGACCCGGTAGCGGCCGGTGCGGGTCACCGCGCCCAGGGTGACGGACACGGTCAGGAACATGCCGATGGTCATGGGGATCGACAGCAGCCCGGACGCCGACGCCGAGACGCCTGTGGCCATTTGGAGAAATGTCGGCACGAAGGCCACCGACGCGAACATGATCAGCCCCATGATGAACCCGAGCAGCGAGGTGGTCGCGAAGGTGCGGTTGCGGAACAGTCGCAGCGGCAGCATCGGTTCCGCGGCTCGCGATTCCACGCCGATGAATACCGAGATCACCACCGCCACGGTCACCATCATGGCGACTATCGTCGGCGAGCCCCACCCGTAGCGTTTGCCACCCCAGTCGCTGATCAGGATGAGCAGGGTGGTGCCCACGCTCATCAGCGCCGCCCCGAGATAGTCCGGCCGCACGGCCGGTCGCTTGCTGGGCAGGGTCAGATGTCGTGCGGCGATGATCAAGGCCGCCAACCCGATCGGCACATTGATCCAGAAGCACCACCGCCAGCCCAGGTGATCGGCGAACTCGCCCCCGAGGATGGGTCCGCCGACCGCCGTGAGCCCGTAGATCGCGCCCATCGGCGCACCATATTTGCCGAGTTCCCGGGCGGGCACCACATCGGCCATGGTGGCCTGGGCGAGAATCATCAGCCCGCCGCCGCCCACGCCCTGCAGCGCCCGGAAGGCGATGAACTCCCAGAACCCGGTCGACATCGCCGCCCCGAACGAGGCCGCCGTGAACACGGTGATGGCGAACAGGAAGAGCCGGCGCCGCCCGAACAGGTCGCCGAACTTGCCGTACAGCGGCATGACGAGGGTGGTGGCCAGCAGGTAGGCGGTGGTGGTCCAGGCCATGTGCGGGACGCCGCCGAGCTGGCCGACGATGGTGGGCATGGCCGCGCCGGTGATCATCTGATCGAGGCTGGCGAGCAGCAGTCCGGCGGACAGGGCCACGAAGATGAGCCAGATGCGCCGCTGTGTCATGACCAGGGGCGCGGAAGCGGTGGTGGCGAGAGCCATTTCGTCAGTCCTCGGTGCTGAAGGGTGGTCACCAGCGCACGGGTAGCGCGGTCAGTCCGCCGGTGAAGACCTCATCCCGCTCGGCGAGGGTAGCCGGGTCGACGGCGAGGGTCAGGGTGGGGAATCGGCGCACGAGTTGCCCGAAGGCGATCTGCAATTCGAGCCGAGCCAGCGGCGCGCCGAGGCAGTAGCGGGGGCCGTAGCCGAACAGGAAGTGCGCGGCCTCCTGCCGGGTGATGTCCACGCGCTCGGGATCGGTGAACAGCGCCCGGTCGTGATTGGCGGAGGCGATGCCCAGCAGCACCAGATCACCGGCCGCGATCTCCACATCGGCGACTTCGAGCGCACTGCGCGCGTACCGGGGCAGGCTGCTGGCGTCGCAGGCGCGCAGCAGTTCCTCGGCGGCCGAGGCCACCAGTTCGGGCCGTTCGTGCAGCAGCCGCCACTGGCCGGGATTCTCCAGCAGCATGCGCACTCCGACCCCGATCTGCACCGCCGAGGTCTCGTGCCCGGCGAACAGCAGAACCATGGCATGCGTGGCGATTTCGGTGTCTGCGACGCCGTCGATCGCGCACAGCCGGGACACGACGTCGTCGCCGGGATCGCGCCGCTTCTCCCCGACCAGCTCCAGGCAGTAGGCGAACAGCTCGGCCACACCCTGCTCGACCTTGGCGCGGTCGGCGACATTGCCGACCGCGTCGACCCAGTCCCGGAACAGGTTCCGGTCTTCGTACGGCACCCCGAGCAGCTCGCAGATCACCAGCAGCGGCAGCGGCAGGGCCAGCGCGGCCTGCAGATCGGCGGGCGAGCCCTGGTCGGCCATCGCGTCGAGCAGCTCCGAGGTGAGTTGCTCGACCCGCGGCCGCAACTCCCGCATCCGCCTGGGCGAGAAGTGCGGCTGCAGCAGGGTGCGCATGCGCGCGTGATCCTCGAGCTCGGTGTCGAAATTGCCGATCGGCCCGCCCGAGAAGGCCGACTCCCCCAGCCGCGCCGCGGTTTCCGGCGTGCGATGCGCGCGGCCCAGCCGCGGATCGGTGAACAGGTCGCGCACCAGCTCGTAACCGGTGGCCAGCCAGGCCGGATCGCCCGTGGGCGTGGTGACCCGGGTGACTCCGGATCCGACGACCCCGGTCACCGGGCAGATGGACGGAGGGAGCGGCATTGTCATGGCGGTGCTGTCCTCAGGGGAGTTCGATCAGAACGGCGTGGTGTTGAACGGTTTCCGCGCGGGGGTGAAGGCGCGGTCCAGTGCCTCGAGGGCTCCGGTGGCGATCTCCTCCACGCGGCCGGCGCGCGCGAGCTCGCCGAGGGTATGGGCGCCGAAATAGGCGGTGGTGAGTTCCAGCGGACCGATGCGGACATCGGCCCCGGCCTCCTCGACGGGCGACCAGCTGCCGCGACCACCCGCGATATCGAGCAGGTAGGCGCCGGAACTGAGGCCCCACGGATCGGCGACCTCGACCACCCCGTGGAAGTCGCCGCGGAACTCCCGCGACGCGATGGCCTTGGGCAGGTTCAGGATCCACATCCACATGCCCGCGTCGATCCCGGTCACCGCGGCCGCACGGGAGTCCTCGAGCAGCAGCTGGGTGGGGTCGTCGAGCGCGGTGTCCATCCGGATCTCCGTGTACTCGCCCTGCCCGAGCAGGCACCGCAGCAGTTCCTGGTGCGCGGCGACGGTGAGCGCGCAGAAGTCCTTGACCAGCACCGTATTCCCGGCCAGGTCGTAGATCACGTAGCCGTCCGGGTGCACGATGATGAAGGACTGCGGGCTGATGGCACTCGCCCACCAGGATTCGCCGCGATCCAGTGCGCCCGGGGTGGCCTGCTGCCACAACGCGTAGATCTGCCGCAGCTCCCCCACCGATTCCGCCAGCCCGACCTCGCGCACCGAGGCCGAATCCCGCTCGGAGACGCGCAGTTTCGCGCGTCCACGGTCGATGCGCAGGTGCCGGGTGTGCGTCGTGACCCCGACATAGGCGTAGCTGCCGCCCGGGCCGGGCATGGCAGCCAGCACGTCCGCTTCGGTCTCCATGGCGATGGTCATGAGCTCGGCCTGGACCTTGGCGTAGATGCCGCGCTTCTGGTGGGTGGTGGCGACCATGCCCTGCGCGCATGCCGCGACCGACAACTGCGCGCCGCCCGGCACGGTCACCGTGGTGCGGATGATCGCGGCGGTCCCCACGATGCGCGGTTGCCGCGCGATCGAGACGTCCTCGACCACCGCGATGTCCTCGAGCCGAAACTGCCGCTTCCACGCCTCGAAGTCGTGGGTCTTCACCCCGCCGAATGCGCGGGCATACCGCCCGCGCAGCTCGTCCCAGTCCGATTCGACGGCCCGGCGGGTGATGATGCCGTCGATGATGCGGCTCTCCCAGTCCGCCATGAGTTCCGATGTCATGCCATGCCTTTCGGGTCGGGAGCGGGGTGCACGGGCAGATCGGCGGCGTGGGTGCGCACCTTGTCGAGCGCGGTCAGGATGTCGTCGATGTCGCAGCGCCGGCCCAGCAGCACGCTGTGGTGCAGCAGCAGGGTGTGGTCGCGGTAGTGGTCGGCTCCGGTGAAGGGACGACCGGCGGCACGTTCGACGGCGTCGCCCCACCAGCGCGCGAAGCGGGGTTTGGTGTGCGGGCGCAGCAGGGCGCTGCGGTGCAGGGGCGCGCGCGGCGGGTAGACCCTGGTGCCCAGTTCGGCGGTGAGGGCCGCGGCCACCTGGTCGACGGTGGCGTCACCGAAAGTGTCGGGCTCGAAACGGATTCCGTATTCGTAGACGGCACGCCGATCCACCGGGGCGGGCACCGGAATGGGTGCCAGGCCGGGGAATGCGGGCAGTCCCGCTTCGAGTTCCTTGGCGCGCGTCTCGCGGATCGTGTGCTGGTCGTCCAGGCGCGGCAGCTGGTCGAGCAGCAGCGCCGCGGTCAGTTCGGACATGCAATAGTTCGCGCCCATGACCGTGCCGTCCTCGACGAGTTCGTATTCGCCGGGCGCGGGACCGTCGTCGGTGTATCCGCGGGAGTCGGCGCGCAGCATGAGCATTCGCCGGTAGAGCTCGTGGCTGCCGGTGATCGCGGCCCCGGCCTCCCCGGCGGCGAGGGATTTGGCGGCCCCGAGGCTGAAGATGCCGATCTGGCCGAAGGTGCCGACCGCGCGTCCGGCCCATCGGGTGCCGTGCGCCTGCGAGCAGTCCTCGATCAGCGCGAGCCCGGCGGCGTCGGTGACCGCGGTGATCCGGTCGAGTTCGGCTGCGGTACAGGCCAGGTGCACCACGATGACCGCTCTGGTGCGTGGTGAGATCGCGGCGCCGAGGTGGCCGGCGGTGAGGCAGCCGGTGGCGGGATCGACGTCGACGAGCACCGGGACCGCGCCCACGCGCAGCACCGCGGTGGCCGGGGCGACCCAGGTCATGGCGGGCACGATCACCTCGTCGCCGGGGCCGATGCCGAGCGCTTCGAGCGCGATGACCAGGGCGCTCGAGCCGTGGTCGACGCTGACCCCGTAGTCCGCGCCGTTGTAGCGGGCGAACGCCTCCCCGAACATCCGCTCGCGGGACTTGCCGCCCTTCGGGCTGTACCAGGTGACCGACCAACGCGACGAGTGCAGTGCCGCAAGCAGTTCCGCCGCGGTGCGATTGTCGTACTGGGGCCAGCGTGGCCACGCACGCGCCGAGCGCACCGGCGGGCCGCCGAGTATCGCGAGCACGGCGGGCCTACCCGACCACGACCGGCGCGGACGCCGACGGCTGGGCGATCACGTCGAGGGCGGCGCGGATCTCGCGCACCGCCACCGGCACCAGCGGCAGGTCGCCGGTGTACTCCGGGCGGCCGAGGGCGCGCAGCAGCACGAACGGCACCGCATCGGGCCGAGGCGGCAGATAGCCCCTCTTGTTGTCGCCGGCGACCACCGCGAGCACATCATCGATACGCACCGAATCCGGCAGCGCGGGTTCCACCCCCAGACCGGTGACGATCTCGTAGTGGACGCTCACCTCGTCGTCGGACAGCCACCCGCGCGCGTGCGAGATGTGCGCGGCCACCAGCATTCCCAGCGCAATCGCGGCGCCGTGCGGCAAACCCGCCGTGCCGCGCACGCGATGATCGCAGATCTCGATGGCGTGGCCGACGGTGTGACCATATTCGAGGACCAGCCCCGCGCCGCGCTCGTAGGTGTCATCCCGGGTGACCGCGGATTTCGCGGCAATGCTGGCGTCCAGCAGCCATAGTAGCGAATCCGGTGCGGTCATGTTCCCGATCACCGCCCGCAACCCGGCCAATGCGGACGGGTCGATCGCGAGGCAGTTCTTCGCCATTTCGCACAGGCCCGAACGCAATTCGCGTTCGGGGAGGGTGGTGAAGAACTCGACGTCGGTGAATACCGCCTCGGGCGCGTAATAGGTGCCCAGATGGTTCTTGCCCACTTCGCTGTTGATGGCCTGCTTGAGCGAGAGCACCGAATCCATCGCCGCGATGGTCGTGGTCGGTACGTGCACCAGCCGCACACCCCGGAACAGCAGATTCGCCATCAGCCCCGCCAGATTGCCGGGTACGCCACCGCCGAAGGACACCACCACCGACCGTCGCGTGATGCCCGCGCGCAAAGCGTTTTCCAGGTGGCCGGACAGGCAGGTCAGCGTTTTCATCGACTCGCCGGAGGGATGCGAAAGGATCAGGGACGGAATCGATCCGGCCAGCCGGTCGATATCACGGCGGTAGCGGGACAGCACCTCGTCATCGGTGACGAATACCAGCCGGTCCGCGCCCAGCGCGGCGATGGCCGCACCGATCTCGGTGATGCAGTCGCGGCCGAAATAATAGGGAAACGATTGTTCCCCGATCACTATCGGGCGCGACCGCAGCCCCGATTCGTCGCCCGACAATGAAGTACTGACCATTTCCGGTGCCGCTCCTCGCTATTCGCCGCCCATCGACTCCCCGGCCGGCGCCGCTGCCGTCCCTCGCACGGCCAATATCGAATGCGAGCTCCCCGCTTGGCAACCGCTCGGATACCCCAGTCATGAGCAGGTGAATTCGCGAGCACCACTGCGCGAAACAGGTTTCCGCACCGCGACCACCGGCGGTGGTACCACCGCATCCGGGCACCCCGGCTCGTCGTTCCACCACACCCGGCGGGGGGCGGGCACCTAGGGTGGAGGCACGCTGATCTGTTCGAGGGGATGCCGTTGGCCGACAACGAATTCGGGCTGCCGACCGCCGAGGGGCTGCGCGCGCCCACGCTGGCCGAGTTCGTGCGCGAGCGGCGCGCCCGGGCCACCGACCGGCATCCGGCGGGCCTGACCCGGAAACAGCTGGCCGAGGCCACCCACGCCAGCCTGGGCTACATCGCCAAGATCGAACAGGGTGAGGCGCTCAATCCCGGCCCGGCCATTCTGGATTCGCTGGCGGCGGTGCTGGAGCTGGATGTGGCCGAGCACATTCACCTCTACCACCTGGCCCAGCAGCGTCCGGCCGCCTCGTCCGCGCGGGCGATGCGCGTCGGGGATCCGGCCGTGGGCGCGGTGCGCACCATTCTGGACGCGCTGCTGCCGCATCTGGCGGCGGCCCTCGACGGCGGCTGGCATGTGGTGGCGTGCAACAGCGCCTTCGACGCGGCGCTGCCGGGATTGTCGCGGCACGGCCACGTGCTGCGGTGGATGTTCACCGACCCGCGGGCACGCCTCGTGGTCGAGGAGTGGGAGCGCGAGGCTCAGTTGATGGTCGGGCGTTTCCGCGCCTACGCCGCCGGGTCCCGCGACCGCGACGAGATCGACCAGCTGCTACGGGAACTGGGCGAGCAATCCGACTTCCGGCGGCTGTGGACCGCGGGACATGTGCACATCGGCCGCCACGACCCCACCTTCACGCTGCGGGATCCGCGCACCGCCACCGTGTTCGACGTGCGGGTGCAGCGCTATCGCGGGACCGCGCCGGGTCCGGCGCACCAGCTGTTCCTCGGACTGGTCGAGACCTGATCAGGACGGCAGGGCGGCGAGGAACTCCCGCAGCAGCGCGTTGACCTCGCCGGGGTGGGTGAGGTTCGGTGTCATGGCGGCCCCGGCGACGGTGTGCACCGGAGCCGGACTGCCCAGCGCCGCAGCCAGTTCCGCGACCTCCTCGGCGCTGGTGGCCTGATCGGCCAGCCCGCGGATCACCAGCGCCGGACAGTCGATGTCGCCGAGCAGCTCGTGCACCGAATCACGGTTGACCAGGCACTCGCCCGCCAACCGCATCCGATTGCGCGGTGCGGCGGCCCATTTCGCCCGCCACGGCTGCTGATCGGCGGCGGTGCCCCCGATCATGAGCGAGCACACCATTCTGATGGTGGGCCCCGGGATCGCGCTGCTCGCCCACATGTCGAGCACCTCGCGGTACCCGGCACGCCGCTGCGGCGTCATGGACTCCGCGCTCGACCCGATCACGATCAGCCCCGCCACCCGCGGCCGCGCCAGCAGCGCCATGCGCACGGCCGTGAACCCGCCGTGCGCGACCCCGCCCACCACGACGCGCTCGAGGCCCAGCTCGTCCACCACCGCCCACGCGTCACGGGCGAGATCCCAGTAGCTGAACGGGGTTTCGTCGTCCTCGCTGGCCCCGTGCCCGCGTGAGTCGATGGCGATGATCCGGTAGTCGGGCGCGAGCGCGTCCATCTGCGGGGCGAACATCTCCTGGTCCATGAACAGGCTGTGCCCGAACACCACCGCCGGCCCCGGCCCGCCGGTATCGGTGTAGTGGATCTTGACCGATCCGCGGCTCGCAAACGGCATTCCGAAACTCTTTCGCTTCACCCGGCAGGAAGCGCTCACCGTAGCGCAGATTCCAGCTCGGATGGATGGCGTTGCGAGATGCGTCACGCGAGCGGCCCGGCCGGGCGTTTCACCACGAATAATGTTCTGCGCGTGGAAAATACGGCTAAACGCGCGGCTCCAACAGGTACTCCACCAGGGTGATCAGCGAATGCAGGCACGGATTGCGGTCCCGGGCGTCGAGCCGCATCAGCGGCGTGCCCTGGTCGAGGTCGAGCGCATCGCGGACCTCGTCGAGCGGATGCTTGGGCGCGCCCTCGAAGTCGTTGACGGCCACCGCGAACGGCACACCGCGCTCCTCGAGGATGGACAGCGATTCGTCGGCCTTCTCCAGCCGGCGTGTATCGACCAGCACCAGCGCGCCCAGCGCACCGACGGCCAGGTCCTCCCAGATGGGCACGAACCGGCGCTGGCCGGGCGTGCCGAACAGGTACAGCGCCAGTTGCGGATTCAGGGTGATGCGGCCGAAGTCCATGGCCACCGTGGTGGTGGTCTTGCCCGGCAGCCCGGCCATATCGTCGACGCCGACGCTGGCCTCGGTGATCGTCTCCTCGGTGCGCAGCGGCCGGATCTCCGACACGCTGCCCACGAACGTGGTCTTCCCGACGCCGAAGTTCCCCGCCACCAGCAACTTTACGGTGCGGGTGACGGTCTGCGGCACATAGTCGACGACGCGCTCATGCGGAGAGAGCGCGGAGTCCATCGAGTACCTCCTCCAAGAGGGCTTTGCCCGGCAGCGCTTCCACCGGGGTCGGGACGGCCAGATGGCCGCTGTCCAGTAGATCCGCCACCAGGATCTTCACGACCGAAGGCGGCAGGTCCAGATAGGCCGCCAACTCGGCCAGCGTCAGCACGCCGCGGCGGGCGAGCTGGATGATGCGGCGGGCGTCGGCCGACGCGCCGGGGGCCGGATCGGCCACCGCGACAACCAGACTGACCAGATCCAGCACCCGCGTGGGGCGCGATCGGCCGCCGGTGCGCACATACGCCCGGACCAGATCGGGGTCGCGCCGCGGCCGGCTCATGAGCGCGGCAGATCCGCCCTGGTCCGCGACATACTGCCGAGCTCACGCCCGACCCGCAGGGCCAGTTCGTTCATCCGGTGCGCGACCAGGCTGACATCCACGTCCTGGGTGGTCGAAACACCCAGGAGCGCACCGGCTCCGGCGGCGGTGATGAAGATCATGCCGTCGGCGTACTCGGTCATGTTCTGGCGCACCGCATTGTCGGAGGTGCCGCCGCAGAACTCGGCGAGCGCCTTGCCCAGGGCCCGCAGGCCGGAGGCGGCCGCGGCGAAACGCTCGGCGTCGTCGATGCTCACGCCCCCGGTGTGCGCGATGCGCAGGCCGTCCTCCGATAGCAGAACGGCGAACCGGACCCCCGGCGCTTCGAGATCGTCGAGCAACCAGGCCAGCCGGTTGGTGTCACTGACAGCCGTCACGGGCGTACCGGTCACGATGTCATCCCTTCGGAGTGGTCGAACGCGGCCGCTCGACCGCGCTGGGAGCCGCTGTGCCAGGCAGCGGCGATATCGGGTCGCGCGGATGTCTCATCCACGACGACCGGGCGCACGGGTGCCGCCACCGACACCGACGCCGAGCGGCGGCGCCGCTTGGGCAGGCCACCGGAGGTGAGTTCCTGAGGCGCCGAATCCATGGCCACCACCGTGGGTTCCGGGTCGGGTGCCGGGATCCGGGCGGGCGCCGGCACAGGGGTCGGGGCGGCAACGGCCACGGGTGTCGGGGCGGGCGCGGCCAGCAGGGTCTCCGGAATGAAGACCATGGCGCGCATGCCGCCGTACATGTTGGGGCCGTCGATGTAGACGGAGAAGCCGTAGCGGCGCGCGAGTGCGGCGACACCCGGGAACCCGACGCGCGGGGTCGGGCCCAGCGCGTGGATGTCGACGAGCTGGTCGCCCGCGAGCACGCGGCGGGTCTCCTCGAGCTGCTCGGGGTTCATCCGCACACCCGCGTCGTCGATGATCACCGTGATGCCGTGGTGACCCTCCTGGAAACCGATGTCCACGTACGAGGTCGGCGGCGAGTAGCGCAGCGCGTTGTCGAGCAGCGTCGCGATGGTGTGCACCAGCGGTTCCACCGCGCGGCTCACGACCGGGCGGTCCAGCTCGGTGGCGCGCACCCGGGTGTAGTCGCGGACTCGGCCGGTGGCACCGCCCACCACGTCGGTGAGGGTCTGCTGCGGCCAGCGACGGCCGGGCAGACCGCCACAGACGATCACATAGGACTGCGCCTGGCGGATCATCTGCTGCACGGAATGGTCGATGCGGGTGAGCGTTTCGAAGGTCTCGTCATTGCGGTGCTGACGCAGCGCGGCGCTGAGCACCTGGCTGACGTCCGCGCCCAGGCTCACCACCGAGGCGCCGAAGGCACGCACCGCGGCCGAGGTGGCCTCGCGGGCGGAGCCCTCCACCTGGGCGCGTGCGGCGTCGGCGGCCTCGGCGACCGCGCTGCGCGAGGCCTCCCCGGCCTGCGCGACGGCGACGCGGGCAGCCTCCTCGGCCTGGGCGATGGCCAGCTGGGCCACCTCCTCGGCCTGGGCCACCGCGGTCTCCCGCTCGGATTCGGCCTGCGCGACCGCGAGCTGCGCTTCGGTCTCGGCTTCGCGCCGGACCCGGTCGCGGGTCTCGGCGGCCACCTTCTGCAGCTCCTCGCCGCAGCGGGCGGTCCACTGCCACACCAGCTCCGCGATGCGCGACTGCTCGAGCACGATCGGCAGGTCCACGGTGGGGTTGTCGGGGTCCGAGCGTCGGACGGCGGCACCGATGGCGGGCACGACGTTCTCGGTCAGGTTCACGATCATGTCCTCGACCGCGACGTCGCGGTTGGCCTGCTCCGCGCGCAGGGCGGCAACCCGCCCGCGTTCAGCGCGCATGGCACGCCACAGAAACAGCAGCCCGACCACGGCGAATAGGAGCGCGGCAGCGAGAACCCAGGAAAGCAGCACGGCGTTGTCTTGATTCATCAATTCTCTTGTCGTCCGGCCGATCCTGAAATCGGCGGAGCCACCATAGCAGAATCCTCTGTCTCCCCTAACCTTTCGGTATCTCCGAGCAAACCGCAACCCGGAGCCTATGCAGCTCACAGCATTTCACCGCGATTTGCACCCCGAAGCCCCGGTGCGGAAGGACCCGGTCACCCGGGCGATCCGAACCCGAGGTCCACGGCCCGACAGTTGGTCACTCGACCACCGCCCCGGATTCCGTGCTGTCCCCGCCCCTCACCTGCGCCCCCGGCCCTGCCTGCACGCCAGCAACCGCCCGGTTCCCGCAGCAAACCCCGCGTGGCACCCGGTGGAGACCGCATCAGCAAATCGTCTCCACCGGATGCCGCGGCAACGGGCACTGTTCGCGCGGGCCTCAGCCGGTGGTGGCCGCCGTCGTGGCAGTGACCGCATCGGCGATCCAGGGAACGACCGCCGCGCGCACATCGATCCGCCGTGGCAGCAAGCCGTTGGCGCTCAGCAGGTCCGCCGCGCGCTGTTGCTCATCGAGGAACTCCGCGGTCACCGGACCGACGCCGAAGGGCCGGCCACGCAGGGCGCCCTCCCAGGCATCGAGGTCGGCGGTGCCGCCGCGGGCGACGATATCGTCGACGAAGTACCGTGCGGCCGCGCGGGGGTTCTCGGCGATCCACGCGTCGGATTCCTGCAGGGCGGCGATGATCGCCTCCAGTTCCGCACGGTGCTGCTCGGCGAAGCCGCGGCGGGTGAACCACAGTGACGGGTGGCTGAACACCGACTCGGTGTCGACGAGAGTGTGCAGTTCGGTGGTGGCCTCGAGCGCCGTCAGCGCGGGGTAGGCGCCGACCCAGGCGTCGAGTTCACCGGTGCGCAGCAGGTTTCCACCATCGTGGATATCGGTGTCGACCGGTTCGATATCGGCCCAGCCGAGGCCGGCGCGGTCCAGGGCGAACAGCAGCAGGGTGGTCTGCCAGGAGCCGTGGGCGATGCCCACCCGCTTGCCCTCCAGGTCCGCGACGGTCTCGATGCCGCTACCGGCCAGGGCGACCAGGCGGCCGTTCTCGATGCGCGGGCCGGAGATGCCGACGTAGACGATGCCGCGATCGTTGCCCAGGGCGGTGATGGGCGGGGTGAAGCCGGTGCCGATGAAGTCGTAGCCGCCCTCGGCGAACAGCCAGTCCGAATGCTGGGACGGCAGGGCGGCTTTCACGTCGACGGGTGCGGGCTCGGGCAGTGCCCGCAGATCGACCCATTCCACGTCGGGCAGGGCGCGTTCGAGGATGCCGCGGTGGCGCAGGACGAACAGGGAGTTGTTGTGCGGGAAGTACCCGACGCGGACGCTCATGAAATCTCCTGGTGATTGCGTGTTTTCGAGGATGTGGTCGCGGTGGTCAGCGGGTGGCTGCGACAGTGGCGGCCGGGCCCGGTACGGTGAGGCGGGAGCGGCCGAGCAGCGGCAGCACCTCCTCACCGACCCGGTACGCCTCTTCCAGGTGCGGGTTCCCGGCCAGGATGAACGCGTCCACACCCAGGTCGATGAGTTCGTCGAGGCGCTGGGCGACCTGCTCGTAGCTGCCGACCAGGCCGAAGGCCGGGCCGCCGCGAATCAGGCTGAACCCGCACCAGACATTGGGCTGGACCTCCAGATCCCGGTAGCCGGTAATGGTTTCGGGGACCCAGCCCTGGATGCGGGCCGCACCGACCGAATCGCCCTGGGCGGCGCGGTTGGCGGCGTCCCGATCGACGAAGGCCCAGCCCTGCTCGATCTCCGCCCAGGCGGCCTCCGCGGTGTGACGGGCCACGATGTCGATGCGGACGGCGAACTTCGGTGTGCGGCCGGTGCGTTCGGCGTGTGCGCGCACGCCGTCGAATTTGGCGCGCAGGTCGGCGAAGGGCTCGAGCCAGGACAGGTAGTAGTCGGCGTGGCGGCCCGCGGCCTGCACGGCGGCAGGTGAGGAGCCGGAGAAGTACACCTCCGGGAACGGCTGCCCGGCCAGGGCGGGCGGCAGTGCCGCGCCCTCGGTGCGGAAGAAACGGCCCTCGTGGTCGAGGGGTTCGCCGTCCCATACTCCGCGCAGCACCTCGAGGAATTCGCTGGTACGGGCATAGCGGTCGTCGTGGGAAACCTTGTCGCCCCACCACAGTTGGGCCGGTCCCCCGCCGCCGCTGATGATGTTGTAGACCAGCCGCCCGCCGGTGGCGCGCTGCAGGCTGGCCGACATGCGCGCGGCCTGCACCGGGTGCAGGAATCCGGGCTGGAAGGCGACCATGAACCGGTAGGTGGTGGTCTCGCGGGCCAGGGCGGCGGCCACCGCCCACGGGTCCTCGGTGATGGGGAACGACGGCAGCAGGCCACCGAGGAAGCCGGCCGATTCCGAGGCGCGGGCGACGGCCGCGGCGTGATCGAGGTAGCTGTAGCCGTCGAGTTCGCCCGCGCGCACGGCCGGGGCGATATTGCCGGGACCGTAGCCGCCCGCGTGGCCGCGGTTGTAGCGGCGCGGGGTGCGCAGCGAGGCGTGATCGCCCTCCATGCCGATGCGCCAATAGATGTCGATGGTCATGCGGTGGCCTCCTTCAGGGTGCGGCCGGTCGGGTCGGCCAGGAACAGCAGGTGTTCCCCGGCGCGGTAGACCTCCTCGAGGTGCGGGTGCCCGGACAGCACCACGGTGTCGACGCCGGCCGTGGCGTATGCCCGCAATCGCCGCGCCACCTGCTCGTAGCTGCCGACCAAGCCGATGGCCTGCGGATATCCCAGCTGGGTGAAGCCCGCCCAGCGCCCGTCGCCGAGATCCAGCGCCTCCGCACCCGGCCCGTCCGGATACAGTTCGCGCCATTGCCTTTCGACCCGGGCCCACGCCTCGGTCTTGGTCTCGCGGGCGATGACGGGCACTTCGACGCCCGCCCGCACGGTGCGCCCGGCCGCGGCGGACAGCGCCCGCAGTTCGGTGAGGGACGCGTCGAGGCCCTGCGGCTTCTCGGTGAAGACGTGCACATCGCCGTGACGTGCCGAAAGTTCCAGCGCCGCGGTCGAATCCCCGCTCAGGTACACCGTCGGGAAGGGCAGGCCGGACAGGATCCCCCGGAATCCGCCGTCGATGACGTCGTAGTACTCCCCCGCGTAGTCGAACCCGGTGCCGCGGAATCCGGCCGCGGGCACCGGGTTCTCGTTCCAGACACCGCGCGCCACGGTGAGGAATTCCGCTGCGCGCGCGTACCGGTCGTCGCCGGTGACGCGGTCACCGCGCTGTCGCGCGTCGTCGGCCTCGGTGTCCACCGCCAGCCGCCAGCCCAGTCGCCCCGCCGAGAACCGTTGCAGGGACGCCGAAACTTTCGCCGCATAGACCGGCGTCCCGAAGCCGGGAGGGAAGTCGACGACGACGCGCGTGTGCCGTGTGGCCCGCAGCGCCGCGCCCGCGACGATCCACGACTCTTCGCCCGCCGGGTCGTAGGGCGCGAGTACCCCGTCCAGACCGGACAACTCGGCGGCGTGCACCACCTGGTGCAGGTAGTCGAACGGCCCGAACCGCCCGGCCCGGACATCGGTCACGGCACGATCCACCGTGCGGGCCTCGACGCTCGCCGAGCCGCCTACCTCGGCCGGATCAGCGCCGACCACACTGAGGGCGGGTCCTCGGCCGTTGTCGGGCGTGCCGCCGATCCCGTTGCGCCCGGCACGATTCCGATCGGCATCGACGGCGGGGATCGAACTGCCGCTCCGGCCGCGGTGCCGCAGCCCGGCATCGGCGCGGCGGCCGTCGCCACGGCTGGGCAGCCGCCACAGGTACTCGGTCATGCCCGCACCTCCGCGGCGGCGCTTGTCGATCTGCGCGCGCCGCGCCTGTGGCGCGCGGCGAGGTCGGCGGGAGCGGTTGAGCGCGATCGGGGTTCGGTCATGATGCGGCCTGTCCGGCGGCGACGAGGGCGCGCGCCTGCTCGAGGGGTTCGGGGGCGGTCCAGGAGCCGAGGTCGAAGTCGGCGGCGAGGAAGCCGTGGGTGTAGAGGAACTGCTGTTGGACGGCGAGCAGCTCGAGGCGCTCGTCGGACAGCGACGGGTGCAGGCCGATGTTGAAGTCCGTGCCGTAGGCGGCGGTGACACCCTCGGGGCCGGACAGGGTTTCGCGTTGCAGGACCTCGGCGGCGTCGTCGCGGTGGGTGGTGGCCCAGTCGGCGGCGCGCAGGGTCTGGGCGAGGAAGCCGATCACCACGTCGGGGCGGGTGTCGAGCAGGTGCTGGTGGACGGTCAGCGGGCGGGGTGTGCCGTTGTTGACGCGTAGCCGCTTGGACTCGGTGGCGTCGAGGTCGACCGCGATCCGCAGCCCGTGTTGCCGGGCGACCTCCTGTGCGCGTGCGCCTTTGACGTAGATGGCGTCCACGCCGCCGTCGAGCAGTTCCGCCACGCCCCAGGTGAGGCTCCGGTCGCGCTGCTGGACCTCGGTGCGCACCTGGGGATTCGACTCCACGCCCAGCTCGATGACGCGCACGTCGGCCAGCGTCAGGCCGCCCAGGCGCAGGGCACTGGCGAAACCGTGCAGCGCCATCGCGCGCGGGAAACTGCGCGCCCGATCCCGCGCCCAGGCCGGAATGCCGACGCGCAGCCCGGCCAGCTCGGTGGCGGAGGTGACCGGCGAATCCGGGCCCACCACAATGGATTGCGCCTCGTCGATCCAGGTCAGGCCGATGAGCCGGGTCGGCGAGCCCTGAGCGCGGGCGGCCAGGGCGGGCACATTGCCGCCCTCGCGGATGAGGCCGGGCAGATCGTGGTCGAAGTGGCGGATCGCCAGTTCGGGTGCGGCGTCCTGGAGGACGCCGAAGGCCAGTCCGTTGCGTTCGGCGGTGTCGCCGAGCCAGCCGAGGCTGTGGGCGAGGCCGCTGGCGGTGGGGACCGGGCAGCGGGTGTACCAGAGGGTGTCGGTCATGAAGTGCTCCTGGGGTTTTCGGTGTCCGGACGGTCGACGCCGAGCTGGGCGAGGAAGGCGGACCGGTAGCGCAGGGCGGCCGGATCGGTGCGGTCGCGCGGCCGCGGCAGGTCGATGGCCCGATCCACGGCGAAGCGGCCGCGATCGAGGATGAGCACCCGATCGGCCAGCCGTACCGCCTCGTCCACGTCGTGGGTGACCATGAGCACCGCCGGGCGGTGGCGGGCCACCAGGTCGCCGACCAGATCCTGCATGCGCAGGCGGGTGAGGGCGTCGAGTGCGGCGAACGGCTCGTCGAGCAGCAGCAGATCGGGCTCGCGGACGAGCGCCCGGGCCAGGGCGGCCCGCTGTGCCTCCCCGCCGGAGAGCGTGGCGGGCCATTGGCGGGCCTTGTCGGCGAGCTGGACCTCGGCCAGCGCGCGCAGCCCGGCTTCGCGTGTCGCACGCGAACGGCGCTGCCCGATGGTCACATTCGCCAGCACCCGCTTGGACGGGACCAGGCGCGGCTCCTGGTAGACGGTGGTGCGGGCGGGCGGGACCAGCACCTCGCCGGCGTCGGGCTGCTCGAGTCCGGTCAACAGACGCAGCAGGGTGGTCTTGCCGGTGCCGCTGGGGCCCAGCAGCACCACGAACTCGCCGCGGCGGATGGTCAGGTCGACACCGTCGAGGACCACCTTCTCGCCGAAGGCTTTCCGCAGTCCGGTGATCGAGACCGCCAGTGGCGACGCGGTGTCGTGCGGGGTGGTCGTCGCGTGCGGGGTCGTCATCGCATGGCCACCTGTCGCCGCCACGGCATGGCCAGCCGTTCGACCAGCCGCACCGCGCCGTCGAAGACCAGTCCGAGCAGCGCGTACAGGACCACGCACAGCACCATGTAGTCGGTGCGGTTGTATTCCTGGGCGAGGGTCACCAGATAGCCGACGCCCTCGGTGGTGCCCACCTGTTCGGCGGCGATGAGGCCGGTGATGCTGATGGACAGGCACACGCGCAGGGCCATGAGTACCCCCGGCAACGCGGCGGGCAGGATCACCTCCGCGACCAGCCGGACTCCGGTGAGCCCGAAGCCGCGCGCGGCCTCCACCATCTTGCGGTCCACGTTGCGGACGCCGAGGTAGGTGTAGGCGTACATCGGGGCCACCGTCGCGACGGCGATCAGCAGTACCTTGTACAGCTCGTCGATGCCGAACCAGGCGATGAACAAGGGCACCAGCGCCAGGAACGGCACCGCGCGCACGATCTGCAGGGTCGAATCCACCAGTTCCTCACCGAGACTGGACAATCCGGCCAGCAGGCCCAGCGCCATGCCGACCGCCACACCGAGCGCGACGCCGAGCGCGGCGCGCGTGAACGACGCGAGCGCGAAGTCCGTCAGCTGGCCGTTGCGGGCCAGCTCGAGCAGCGCCGACCACACCTTGGGCGGACCGGCGAGGACCTGCGGCGACAATGCCCCGGTGGCCGACCCGATCCACCAGGCGGCGATGATCAGCGCGGGGAGCACGAATCGCAGCGGCAGCGAAACCCATGCGGGCCTGTGCCGTTCGACCCGCGCCCGGGGCGGGGCCAATCCGGACCGATCCGCGCCCAGGTCCGGGGCGACCGCGGTCGCACGTCCGGCCGTGTCGTCACCGGTCGCGCCCGAGGCGGGATCGGCTGCGGCCGAACGGTTCTCATGCTCGGTCGTGCCGGGCGGGTCGTCGATACCCGCCCGCTGCGGGGCGGGCGCGGCGGAAGTGGCCATGTCAGCGCCCCGGCTGCAGTCCGGCCAGTTGGTCCGGGGTGAGTTTGGACTTCAGGTCGTAGAAGATGTCGGCGGCGGTGATGTCGCGGGAGATGACGCCGTTGTCGCGGAAGAGCTTGACGATGGTGGCGAGGTCGGCGGCGTCGCTGTCGGTCGGGAGGTGCGGCACGGTCGCATCGCCGCCCAGGCGGATGGCGTCGGTCAGGCGCGGGCCGCTCAGCGCGCGGGGACCGGTCTTGTCGAAGACGTTCTGGAAGTCGGCGGGATTGTCACGCTGCCGGGTGGTGAGCTGCTGCACCGTCTGCAGGAATTTCGCGGCGATGTCGGGGTGCTTGTCGGCGACCTCGGTGCGGAACACGAACACCGTGTTGTCCTTGGATCCGATGGACTGCTCGGTGGCGATCTCGACACCGCCGTTGGCCTTGGCCTCCTGATAGGGCACCAGGAACGAGGCCCACGCGTCGACCTTGCCGGTGGCGAAGGCGGTGGCGGCGTCCTTCTGCTGCAAGGGGACTCGCGTCACGTTGTCGGCGGGCACCCCGGCCTGTGCGAGGGCCTGCAGCAGGATGTACTCGCCCTTGCCCGCCGGATTCACCGCGACCCGCTTGCCGGCCAGATCGGCGACGGAGTGGATGCCCGAGTTCGGGGCGGCCAGGATGCCGCTCTGATCCTTGCCCGCCGGATCGGACACCGACACGATGCGCACGGCGACATCCTTGGACAGTGCGCCCACCACGGGACTGAACGCGGCGTCGGAGACGTCGAGCTCCCTGGTGTTGAACAGCTTCAGCATGGAGCTGAAACCCGGTGTGGTGGTGACCCATTCGACGCGGGCGTGCAGTGGCGCGAGTGCCTTGTCGAAGGTGCCGTCGCGTTTGCCGACGGCCAGCGGCCCGGCATTGCCCGGATCGACGACCTTGAGCACCACTTCACCGGAACCGGTGTCGGTCGAGCCGGAGCCACACGCGGCGAGCAGGGCGACGACGGGGGCGAGGACGAGGGCGTGACGCCAACGGTGTGGCCGGCGCGTGCGGAACATGGTGGGCACCTCTTCGATTCGGAACGGTCCAGCGATGCCCTGGGACAGTAGGGATCCCACGCGACCGGAGCGAGGTAATCCATTCCGAGGATTGGAAGGGTTGACAGGCCTCCGCCGAAGGTCTTATGGCCATTTGCCTTTCAGCTTTCCAAATAGTGGAAAGCTCAGATCTACCGGACGGGCACGCCGTGCTACCGTCCCCACCGTGGAAGCCTCCGGAGTGCAGACCGTCGCCCGTGCCCTGTCGGTCCTCGACTGCTTCCGCGACGGTGCGGAGCGCGGCGTCTCGGAGGTCGCACGACAGCAGGGGTTGGCGGTCAGCACCACCCACCGGCTGCTCACCGCGCTGGTGCAGGCCGGATTCCTGGACAAGAGTGAGGATTCCGGCCGCTACCGCATGGGGGGCGCACTGGCCGGGTACGGTCAGATCGCCTATCGCCAGCACCGCATCTATCTGGCCGAACCCGCGCTCGAACAGCTCGCCGCGACCACCGGCGCCAGCGTCTCGATCGCCTTGCGCCACAGCATCCACGCCGTGTTGCTGGCCACCAGCCGCTGGCGCGACACCGACGGCCACCGGCTCCAGGGCGTCCGGCTGCCGCTGCATGCCAGCGCGCTCGGCAAGACCCTGCTGGCATGGAACGACACCGGCGACGCCGAGCTGGCCGCGCTGCCCTACGACGAGGGCACCGCCCGATCCGTCTCCACCCCGGCCGAACTCCGGCGCGAGCTGGTCCGCACCCGCGAACGCGGCTACGCCTACAACGACGAGGAGCTCGATCCGGGCTTCCGCACGCTGGCCGTCCCCATCCTGACGCCGGGCGCGCCCTGCCGGTTCGCGCTGGGGCTGCGCGGAACGACCACGCTCATGATTCCCGAACGGCTCCCGTTCCTGGTCGATCTGGCCAAGATCACCGCCGCCGACATCGCCGCCCGTTTCGCCGCCGCCGACTGACCCGGATGCACCGATCCATCTGGCAATCAATGGATTTCATTAGAGTCCCGATTGGTGGACGGCGGGCGCGGCTGACACGATGGGCGGCATGCGTGAACAGCGGCTCGGGAATGGTTTGACGGTGTCGGCGATCGGCCTGGGGTGCATGGGGTTCTCCCAGGGGTACGGGGCAGCCGACGACGCGGAGTCCGCCGCGGCCATCCGGGACGCGGTGGAGGCGGGAATCACCGTGTTCGATACGGCGATGAGCTATGGGCGCGGGCACAACGAGCGGCTGGTCGGGCAGGCGCTGGCGGGGACGAACGCCCTGGTGGCCACCAAGTTCGGGATCGTGCGGACCGAGGCCGGCGTGGGACTCGACGGCAGGCCCGAGCATGTGCACGGGTACTGCGAGGAATCGCTGCAGCGGCTCGGGCGCGAGGCGATCGACCTGTACTACCTGCACCGGATCGACCCGGAGGTGCCGGTGGCCGAGACCGTCGGAGCCATGGGCGAATTGGTGAAGGCCGGCAAGGTGCGGCACCTGGGCATCTCCGAGGCCACCCCGCAGCAACTGCGGGAGGCGGTGGCGGAGCATCCGATCGCGGCGGTGCAGTTCGAGTGGTCGATGCTGTGGCGCGCACCCGAACGCGATATCGTCCCGGTGGCACGTGAACTCGGGGTCGGGATCGTGCCCTACAGCCCACTCGGGCGCGGATTGCTTACCGCCACACTGGATTCGGCCACGGTCGCCGACAGCGACTTCCGGCGCAACGACCCCCGCTTCCAGGGCGAGCATCTCGACGAGAACCTCGCACAGGTGGCGGCGCTGCGGGAGCTGGCCGCGCGCCTGGGCATCTCGGCCGGGCAGCTGGCGCTGGCCTGGCTGCTGGCCCAGGGACCGGACATCATGCCGATTCCCGGCAGCCGCCGTGCGGCGCGCATTCTGGAGAATGCCGCGGCCGCCGCGGTCGAGCTCGGTGCCGAGGATCTTGCCGAGCTCGACAAGCTGGTCCCGCCCGAAGGCTGGTCGGGTGACCGCACCTCCTTCGCGGTCCCCTCGACCACACGCAACCCCTAGTCGGCCCCGGTCGGCCGGTACAGCAGGGTCATCAGGCTCGAGCCGGCCAGGCCGCCGAGGATCTGGGCCGTGGCGAACGCGGGCACCGAGGCCGGGGCGATGCCGGTGAAGGAGTCGGAGAGCATGCGGCCCACGGTGAGTGCGGGATTGGCGAAGGAACCCGAACTGGTGAACCAGATCGCCGAGCCGAGGTAGGCGGCCACGGCCGCGGCGCTCGCACCGCGACGGTGGCGGGCGGCCGCGAGGCCCACGGCGATCAAGCCGGCGGCGGCGAGGATTACGCCGAGCAGGTGGCCGCCGGTGACGCGATGGTGGGTGGCGATCTGCAGTGGAGTGCGGTCGAACATGGCGTTGGCCAGCGGACGGTCGCGGTTCGGCACCCGGACACGGTGCCAGACCGGCGCTTGCGCAGGACCGCGTCGCCGCAAGATATTTCGTATATCAGGCGCGGCCCGGTTCGGCGATCAATCGACCCCGCCGCCGCCCACCTCGGGCAGACCCTCGGTGACACGCAGACGATCGGCCATGGCGGTCAGCAGGTTCTGGGACTCCTCGCTCAGATCGAAGGCCCGCGTGGACAGTTTGCGCAGGCCGTGGAACTGCAGCCGGGCGATCAATTCCGAGTCCCGGTCGGCAGCGGTGGTGTAGGCGTCGTCGGCGAAATAGGCGGACCGGACCCGGAAGAAGCGGGCCAGCGCGGCGATCGTCTCGCGGGAGGGATCGGTGCGCGCGCCCGAGCGCAGCTGGCTCAGATAGGGCTTGGAGATGGGATGGCCCCACGCGGTCAGCTGGGCGGCCACCTCGGAGTTGGTGTGCGGGCGCTCGCCCGGGGCATGAACGACCTCGAAGAGCCTGTTGAGCCGGGCCGCGAATCCGGACGCGGGCGCGGGGACGGTGGTCGGGGTGGCGTGCAGTTCGGCGGCGCGGTGCGGGATGCGGGCGTAGAGCCGTTGCAGCGCGGGCTCGTTCAGCGAGGACCGCTCGAGCAGCTCGGCGACGCGGGCCACCGGGTCCGGGGCGTGGTCGGGGCTCATTCGGCCGCCTCCTTGCCGTCGAGGCCGGTCATCCAGCCGTGGTCGCCTTTCAGTCGGGCCCAGCGCTGTTCTACCGCCTTCACGGACGGGAAGTCGAACAGGTGCTGGATTTCACGGCCGGTCAGGCCCATGGCCTTGCCCCACACCAGCCCGCGGTCGCGGTCGCCGAGCCCGGCCAGGCGGCTGCGGAACGCCAGCCGGTCCACCACCGCACCGGCCACGTCCTCGGTGGAGGCCAGCACCTCCATCAGGTCCGGGCCGTCCTCGGTCACGATGGCCACCGAGGCCGCGGCCTGGAACTGATAGAGGTCGCCGGTGCGGCGGCTGCGGCGGAAGTGCTCGACGAAGGCCAGCACACACGCGCCGATGAAGTACCTGCCCAGGCTGAGGCCGCCGTCGGCATTCCAGCCGTCGCCGTCGCGGGCATTGCGGCGGAAGCGCTCGAGCGCGCGGGTGATGGTCCCCTGCACGAAGTCCTCGGCGAAGCGGGTCTCCACCAGCAGTCGTTCCTGCGTGGTCGGGCCCAGCGGCATGCGCTTCTGCTCGGCCACCGAGAAAATCCAGCCGGTGCGCACCCATGGCCCCAGCACCGCCAATGCGTGGCGAACCAGACTGTCCGCCAGCAGTTTCCAGGTCGGCCCCTCGAATTCGGCCTTGCGGACCAGCTCGAACAGCTCGTACTCGGCCGCGCATCTCTCGGGATCGGTCATGTCGTCGGTGTCCTCACCCAGCACCTCCTGATCTCTGACTCACACGTTATAGGTGTGGCAAACCCGCCGCCCCCCTTTCAGCTAATGGCCAGTATCCGCGAGCGTGTAAATCGTTCCTTGACAGAGGCTTTCATGTAAAGGCAGCATTTACACATGACTGATCCCCGCCACAGAGACCCCGCTGACGAACGCGCGGTCCTGGCAAAACTGTTGTCCACCAATGCCGAATTCGTCGCCGAGGTGCTGCGGCCCGGCGACGGCAAGCCCGCGCCGTCGGTCATGGCGGCGCTGCGCGCGGCCCGCAGCCTCGACGGCGTCGTCGACGATGTGCTGCGCTCCCTGGTCCGCCAGGCCCGCGAGGAGGGCCGCACCTGGGCCGAGATCGGCGAAATCTTCGGCACCTCACGCCAAGCCGCGTTCCAGCGCTTCGGCGGGCCCGCCGCGGGCATCCAGATCCCGCCGGCGCCGCCTATCCCGCCCATGCCCGAGATGCCACAGCTACCACCCATGCCGCAGCCGCCCGACTGGGCGAAAATGCCCGGCATGCCGCAGATTCCGGGCCGGCCCTTCGGCGGGCCCGGGCAACCGGGTGGTTCGGACCACCCGCAGCACCGCGGCCCCGGCCGGCCGGACTGGGGCCCGAATCCGCACGGCGGCCAGCCCGCCGAGTGAGCGTCCTCGCCGTGTCCGCCACCGGGACCCGCGCGCCCGCTGTGACCGGGCGCGCCGGCGGCTGCTCAGTGCCCTGGCGGTGCCGAGATCGTCTTCGATATGCGGCCGGAGGCTTCGACCGGTGTCGAACGGCTGTTGCGCGACACCGGGTGGGTGGTTTGGGCGGATCTGACCGCGTGCGCGTTGGCCTCCCGCTATCTCGACGTCGCGTCCGGAGCGGACTATTCGGTCGAACCCCGGGTTGTGTGGGCGCGCGTCGGCAATAATGCCGGACGCCTGCCCGATTCGCTGCCCGCCGAATGAGGAGCCCATGCGCACGCACTCCCGCCGCCATGCCGTTGCCATCCTGGCCGCCGCCACCGCCTTGCTCGCGACCGGTGCTCCGGCCGGTGCGGCGCCCGCGGCAGCGGACCTGCCCGCACTGGGCGCCGGCTTCCACTGGGGCGTGGCCGCGGCGGGGTTCCAGAACGAAGGCCATGCGCCCGACAGCAATTGGCGCCGGTATGTGGACACCCACCCGGATTACGACCGCTACGGCGACAGCGTCGACTTCTACGACCGGTATGCCTCCGATATCGCACTGGCCGTGAATCTGGGCGTCGACACCTACCGGCTCAGCATCGAGTGGGCGCGGGTGCAGCCGCAGCCGGGGGTGTGGGACGAGGACGGATTCGCCTTCTACGACAGGGTGATCGCGGGCATCCGGGCCGCCGGGATGCGGCCGATGATCACCCTCGACCACTGGGTGTACCCGGGATGGGAAGCCGATCGCGGCGGATGGGCGAATCCGGGTATGGTCGAGGACTGGCTGGCGAACATGCGCACGGTGGTCGACCGCTACGCCGGCGACGATCCGATGTGGGTCACCATCAACGAGCCCTTCGCCTACCTCCTGAACGAGGTCCGCAACGGCGGGCTGCCCGCCGCCGACGTGCCTGCCATGCAGGCGCGACTCGCGCAGGCACACAACAGCATCTACGACTACATCCATGCCCGCCAGACCGACGCCATGGTGACCAGCAATGTCGCCTACGTGCCGGCCGCGGACCCGATCGTCAACGGCGCCATGCTCGATGCGATCGCGGCCAAGCTGGATTTCGTCGGCATCGACTACT
The DNA here is from genome assembly GCF_040680715.1 of Nocardia sp. NPDC051981. Lineage (NCBI taxonomy): Bacteria > Bacillati > Actinomycetota > Actinomycetes > Mycobacteriales > Nocardiaceae > Nocardia > Nocardia sp. NPDC051981. The sequence continues at coordinate 97,791 of NZ_JBFAXK010000005.1, forward strand.
ACTACGGTCTGTCGCCCGACACAGCCGCCGAGTACACCAATTTCGCCTCCTCGGCGCTGTGGAAGCTGCCGCCGCAGGCCGACGGCGTGTACTACACGCTGCGCCACTTCGCCCACCGCTTCCCCGGCAAACCGCTCTACATCGTGGAGAACGGCATGCCCACCGAGGACGGCACACCCCGCGCCGACGGCTACACCCGCGCCGACGACCTGCGCGACACCGTCTACTGGCTGCAGCGTGCCAAGGCCGACGGCATGAACGTCATCGGCTACAACTACTGGAGTCTCACCGACAACTACGAGTGGGGTTCCTACACACCGCGTTTCGGTCTCTACACCGTCGACGTGCTCACCGATCCGAGCCTGACGCGCCGCCCCACCGACGCCGTGGACGCCTACCGCGCCATCACCCACGGCTCCGGCGTGCCGGCCGGCTACCTGCCGACCCGCCCGCCCGTGTCCTGCTCGCTGGTGGACGCCCTCGACAGCTGCGCCGACCCGGTCACCCTGCCCCGTTGACTCCGCAGCACGCTCGACAGCCGATTGGTTGCACCGGACTGTGACTCCCCCTCGTGGAACCGATTGGGCCACAGGCCGGTACGACTCGAAACGGTCGGCGTCCACCGACCGGCACCGACGCCGCCGATCGCGTGCAAGCGGTAAAGTGGCTGGTGACGGCCCTGAACGGGTTTTCCGGACCGGAAGACCGGACACCGACCGGCGATTGCGGAGACCGGTCGCACAGCGCGACACGCCCGCCGCTGCCCCGAAATTCAGTTAACCGACAGCTACGCTCCGATTCGGGACATTCCGACCACCCGTCCCGGAGGAGGAGCCCCGATGCGCGGACGACTGCACCGCCTCGTCCTGGCCGGGCTCGCGGCCGCCGCGATGCTGCTCCCGGTGGCGAGCGTCGCCCACGCTACCCCGGCCACACCCCCGCCCGCGGCCGCGGCCGGCACGCGCGGCAGCCTGGGCCCGGACTTCCTGTGGGGCGTGGCCGCATCGGGCTTCCAGTCCGAGGGGCATGCGCCCGACAGCAACTGGATGCACTACATCGACGCCAACCCCGGCTGGGACCGCTACCGCGACTCCATCGACTTCCGCTCCCGCTACCCCAGCGATGTCGCCCTGGCCGCGAGCCTGGGGTCGAAGGTGTTCCGTATCGGCATCGAATGGGCGCGGCTGCAGCCCGAGCCCGGGGTCTGGGACGAGGACGGGTTCGCCTTCTACGACCGGCTCGTCGACGACATCGTGGCCAACGGCATGGAACCCATGCTGACACTGGACCATTGGGTGTATCCGGGCTGGGAGGCCGAGCGCGGCGGCTGGCGCAATCCCGGCATGGTGGACGACTGGCTGGCCAATGCCCGCAAGGTGGTCGACCGCTACGCCGCGCGAAATCCGGTGTGGGTCACGGTGAACGAGCCGGTCGCCTACATCATGCACGAGGTGCGCCAGAACGACACCGACGCCGACCAGATGCTCGACAAGGTCGCCCAGGTGCACAACCAGATCTACGACTACATCCACCAGGTGCAGCCCAAGGCGCTGGTCACCAGCAATGTCGGGTACGTGGCCGGTTCGGAGTCGCAGGTCAACGGCCCGCTCATGGACCGCATCGGCGACAAGCTCGACTTCATCGGCGTGGACTACTACTTCGGCCTCGAGCCGCCCAAGACCAACGCCGTCAATCTGCCCGACGGTTCGGCCGCCCCGCCGCCCGGGATGTGGGAGCTGCCCATCCGGCCCGAGGGCATCTACTATGCGCTGCAACACTATTCGCAGAAATTCCCGGGCAAGCCGCTGTGGGTGGTGGAGAACGGGATGCCCACCGAGAACGGCGCCCGCGCCGACGGCTACACCCGCTCGGATCACCTGCGCGACACCGTCTACTGGCTGCAGCGCGCCAAGGCCGACGGCATGAACCTCGTCGGCTACAACTACTGGAGTCTCACCGACAACTACGAGTGGGGTTCCTACACACCGCGTTTCGGCCTCTACACCGTCGACGTGCTCACCGATCCGAGCCTGACCCGCAAGCCCACCGACGCCGTGGGCACCTACCGCCAGATCATCACCGCGGGCGGCGTGCCCGCCGGCTACGAACCGGTGCGCTTCCCCTCGGACTGTCACCTGGTGGATCCGCCCGCCAGCTGCGACTCCCCCGTCACCGTCCCCAGCGTGGCCCCGGCCCCCGCGCCCTGACACTGCCACCGGGGTTCAGCGGTCGCGTTCACGCACCGCGCGTTCGATCTCCTCCACCAGGGTGACCCCGCCGACTTCCCGGGCCGCGGCCCGGAACCGGTCGCGGAAGCGATCGAGATCCAGGTCCACGCCCTCGCCGCTGTACTCCGCGCCCGCGGCCTCGCGGATGACCCGGATCATCTCGTCGGCCAGGGTGGCGATATGGGTGCGGATCAGCTTGCGCAGCACGCCCGACAGGGCGATGTCGGTGCCCACGTCGTAGAGGATGAGCGCGCCGGTGAGCATGGCCGGTTCGGGCACCCGCCAGCGCTCGCCGATGCGCTCGAGATAGCCCGCGGCGAGCAGATCGTCGAGGATCTCGGGGCGGCGATCGCCGAGCAACTCGGTCAGGGCCTCGTCGTCGAGGATCGTGCCGGTGTCGGCCTCGGCGCTGTAGCGCGGATCGAAGACCTCACGCCAGTCGCCATCGCCGGGCACCTCGGCCTCGAACACCTCGCGGATCGCGTCCAGGCGCAGCCCGCGCGCCTGCATGGCGGTGATGGCGTGCAGCCGTTCGAGGTGTTCGGGACCGTAGACCGCTTCCTTGCCGGCTCGGCCGGGCCTGGGCAGCACGCCGACCGAGTGGTAGTACCGGATGGTGCGGGTGGCCACGCCGCTGAGTTCGGCGAGTTGCAGACGGCTGTATCGATCCACCCGAACAGCATAGATACCGCTACCGGCGAACGTTGACAGTTACAACTGTCCGCATTAGCGTAACCGCCGCCACACTGTCGACGACGACAAGGGAGAATCCATGACCCAACGCGACACCGATTTCGACGTGCTCATCGTCGGGTCAGGATTCGGCGGCAGTGTGAGCGCACTGCGCCTCACCGAGAAGGGTTACACCGTCGGTGTGCTCGAGGCCGGTCAGCGATTCGCCGACGACCAGCTCCCCGACACCAGCTGGGACCTGCGCAAATTCCTGTGGGCGCCGAAGCTGGGCTGCTTCGGGATTCAGCGCATCCACCCACTGCGCGATGTCCTGATCCTCGCGGGCGCGGGCGTGGGCGGCGGCTCACTGAACTACGCCAACACCCTCTACGTGCCCCCGGCCCCGTTCTTCCAGGACCCGCAGTGGCGCGAGATCACCGATTGGCACGACGAACTCATGCCCTACTACGACCAGGCCCGCAAGATGCTCGGCGTGGTCACCAACCCGCACATGACCCCCGCCGACGAGGTGTTCAAGCAGGTCGCGGAGGACATGGGGGTGGGCGACACCTTCGTGCAGACCCCGGTCGGCGTGTTCTTCGGCGAGGCCGGCAAGACCGTGCCCGACCCGTTCTTCGGCGGCGCGGGCCCGGACCGCACCGGCTGCATCGAATGCGGCGAATGCATGACCGGCTGCCGCCACAACGCCAAGAACACCCTGGTCAAGAACTACCTGTACCTGGCGGAAAAGGGTGGCGCGCAGGTCTTCCCGATGACCACGGTCACCACCGTGCGCCCGCTGCCCGACGGCACCTGGGACGTGGAGACCGAGCGCACCGGCGCCTGGCTGCGCAAACAGCCCAAGACCTACACCGCCAAGCACGTGGTGCTGGCCGCCGGCACCCGCGGCACCCAGCAGCTGCTGTTCGCCATGCGCGACAAGGGCGTGCTGCCGCAGCTCTCGCCGCGGCTGGGCGTGCTGACCCGCACCAACTCCGAGTCCATCGTGGGCGCGGCCACCCGCAAGGTGAACCCGGATGTGGACTTCACCCGCGGCGTGGCCATCACCTCCTCGATCCACCCCACCCCCGACACCCATATCGAGCCGGTCCGCTACGGCAAGGGCTCGAACTCGATGGGCCTGCTGCAGACGCTCATGGTCGACGGCGGCGGCAAGATCCCGCGCTGGCTGCGGTTCCTGTGGACGGTGCTACTGCACCCGCTGACGCTGCTGCAGTTCCTGTCGGTGCGCAACTGGAGCGAGCGCACCATCATCTCGCTGGTCATGCAGCATCTGGACAACTCCATCACCACCTACACCAAGCGGGGCCTGTTCGGGCGCAAGCTGACCTCCAAACAGGGCCACGGCGAACCGAATCCGACCTGGATCCCGGTTGGCAACCAGGTCACCCGCGCCGTCGCGGACAAGATCGGCGGTGTGGCGGGCGGTTCCTGGGGCGAGGTGTTCAACATCCCGCTGACCGCCCACTTCCTGGGCGGCGCGGCCATCGGCGCGGACGCCGACCACGGTGTCATCGACCCCTACCACCGCGTCTACGGCTATCCGACCCTCAGCGTGGTCGACGGTGCGGCGGTCTCGGCGAACCTGGGCGTGAACCCGTCGCTGACCATCACCGCGCAGGCCGAGCGCGCGGCGGCGCTGTGGCCCAACAAGGGCGAGGCCGACACCCGCCCGTCGCAGGCCGCGGGCTACGCCCGCATCGCACCCGTTGCACCGGTGCAGCCGATGGTCCCGGCGACCGCCCCGGCGGCGCTGGTGCTGCCCGTCGTCGAGATCCGCAGCGGCGGGACCGAATCCACCCCCGCCTGATCCACACCGGCTACAGCGCAGGCCCGTCGATCGTTTCCGATCGGCGGGCCTGTGACGTCACGCCGGTCGGTGCTGTGACGCAGCGCTGGTCAGCGGGCGTGGATGTGGGCCATCGGGGAGGTGGGCGGCGGGACATCGCCGACGGGGGCACGGAATTCTTGCAGCGCGGCAAGCACATCCACGTGCCGGGCGGCGTAGCAGCGCACCTGCGGCAGGGCGTGGGCGACCTCGCTGCGCTCGAGCGGCTCGGCGTCGATGTAGCCGACCTGGTCCAGGCCCACGCCCAGGGTTTCGGCGATCCGGGTGATGGCCGCGGACTTGCGGCCCCAGCCGACCTCGACGGCGGCGAAACGCTCGGCCACGCCGTGGCGGCGCAATTGCTCTACCGTCCAGGCCCATTCGCCGCGGGAGGCGACGGCGTGCATGACGCCGCGCTCGTTGAGGATGCGCAGTGAGCGCGCGGCCTCGGCGCGCAGCGCGCCTGCGGTGGAGTCGCAGACCACCCCGTCCCACAGGGTGTTGTCGCACTCCCACACAAGCAATTTCACAGTCGCGGCGTTCATTGTTCCCCTGCCAGTCAGCAACCATCCGGTACCAAGGGTGCCGGACGGTCCGCTCTTTCATGAACCGCCCTGCGCGTGACATCGTAGGTGCTGTCTGGGCCAATGCACCAGCGCGGGCGAATCCGGAACGCCGAAGTTCCTATCTACTCGCGAGTACGGTATGTGCGTAATCACCGCTGGTAGCGTCGGATCCAGGCCCGACGGATCGGAAGAAAGGGGGCGAATGCCCATGCGGCGGCGCTGGAAGCTCGCGGGTGGCCCACCTGTGCTCGCGCTGGCACTGGTACTGACCGGTTGCGGCGCGGCCGAGGATTCGCCGCCGGTGGTGGTGAGTTCGCTGACGCTGGCGCCGCACCCCTCGACGGTCGCCGGTTCCCCGCCCACCGCCTCCGTCCAGGCCACCGACACACTCCAGCCCACCGGTTCGTCCGCGCCGATCGCGAGTCCGTCGCCGACCACGCCCGGGGTGCCGGCGGCGGATCCGTTCCCGGATCAGCCGCTCATCGACCACACCCAGTGGTCCGACGATTCCGACGGCCGCCGGTTGCGGGTCTATCCGACCCAGGCCGGGCGCTCCGACACCTTCCCCGCCGCGCTGGATCGGGCCTGGCAGGAGGTGCTCACCTCCGCGCCCGATGCCGATTCCCCCGGCATGTACGACCAGTTCCGCTGCCACTGGGAGTGGGCACGGGTGGTCCAACCGGACAAGACCAGCTGGAATCTCGAACCGTGGCGTCCCGCGGTGGGGTACGACGCGACGGTGGCGGCCCTGTGCAATCCGGGCGGACCCGAGCGCTGAGCGGTCGTTCGATGCGGTAACGAAGCCGTACCGACGAAAGCGGTTGCCCGCGAGAACCTTCGAGCGCACCGGCAAATGTGCGTATCGTTGGTGACGTCCAGCGCGAACTCCTGGGAGGGAGGGTTCCGGTGCGCGCCTCCGCAGCCGCGACCTCTACGCCCACGCCGCCCGCCGCGGCCCGGGGACCGGCGCGCCCGGCCCTGCGCAGGCTCTTCCCCGCGCTGACCGAAACCTCCGACATCTACCTCGATTCGGCGTCCACCACCCAGAAGCCACTGCCGGTGATCCGCGCGGTGCACCGCTATCACAGTGAACGCACCGCCAATGCCGGACGCGGCACCTACCCCTGGGCGAGCAGCCTGACCCATCGCATCGAGAGGGTGCGCGAGCGGATGGCCCAATTCATCGGGGCCGCACCGGATGAGGTGGTGTTCACCGGCGGGTCCACGGCCGGTCTCAATGCGGTGGCACTGTCGTGGGGGCTGACCGCGCTGCGCGACGGCGACGAAATCCTCTACAGCCCACGCGATCACGCCTCGAACGTGTATCCGTGGCATCACCTGCGGCGGCTGCTGGGCGGGTTCGGGCGCACGATCCGGCTGGTACCCTACCGGGTCACCGAGCTGGGCGAGGCCGATGTCGAGGATGTTGCCGCGCGCATCACCCCGCGCACCCGGCTGATCACCGTGGGGCATCTGCATCACGTGTTCGGGGCGCTGACCACCCTCGAGGAGTTGCGCGGGCGCATCGATCCGGCGATCGCGCTGTGTTTCGACTGCAGCCAGTCCGGCGGGCATCTGCCGGTGCGGGTGGCGGAGCTGGACGCGGATTTCGCGGTGTTCTCCGCGCACAAGATGTTCGGGGCGCCCGGGACCGGCGTGCTGTACTGCCGCCGCCGGCGCCACGATGAGCTGACGCCGTTTCTGCCGGGCGGCAATTCGGCGGTGTCGCTGGGTGATTCGGGGCTGCTGGCCGGTTCCATGCCGCAGCTGCTGGAGGGCGGCACCCACAATATCCCCGGCATCCTCGCGCTCGGCGCTGCCCTCGAGGTGCTCGACGACCTGGGCCTGGATGCCGTCGCGGCCCACAATCGGGCGCTGACACAGCGACTGATCGCGGGATTGCGCCCGATACCGGGCGTGGAGTTCCTGCCGGGTCCGGCGCACGCGCCGTGCGAAACCGGCTACGGGATCGTGTCTTTCACCCTGGACGGGATCACCGCCACCGATCTCGGGTTCGTGCTCAGCGAGCTCGGGTTCCTGGTGCGCACCGGTGCGCACTGTGTGCCCGCCGACGATGTGCCGATGGACGAGGACTCGGTGCGGGTCAGCACCCACATCTACAACACCGCCGACGAGATCGACCGGTTCACCGAGTGTGTCGCCACGATTGCCGAGGAGGTCTCTTGACCATGTCCGGCCCCGAACCCCGCTACGACCGGCGTGCCGCCTCCCGGGTGCTGGCCGCGCTGGCCCGGCCCGGCCTGGGCGCGCTCCCGGTGCTGCCGCCGCCGCGGCACGTCGAATACACCTGCGCGGCACTGCAATCGGAACCGGGCTCGCACCTGACGCTGTCGCAGCGGCTGTACCTGGAACGGTTCATGCGCCCGTGCCGCGCCGACCAGGTGACCAGCGCGACCCATCGCATCGCCTGGACCGACAGCGACGGGATCCCCAATACCGGGCACTACCGGGTGGGCGGTCTGGGCGCGATCGTGCCCATCGCCATGCGCGAGACGGTACTGACGCTGTGGCACGCGCTGCAGGCCGATACCGCACTGGCCCGGCGCATCTCGGAGCTGACGCCGCGCGACGAGGCGGTACTCGAGGGCACCACCACCGACCACGAGCCGTTGGAGATCTTCCGGGTGGGCATCGAGGCGGCGGGTCGAGCGCTGGCCCAGCACGCGCTGCTGGCGCGGTGGACGCCGTATCGGACGCCGGCCGAATTCGCGGTCGGCATGCGGGATTCGGGGATCTACGGCGCGGTGGCGACGCGCTGGTTCTGGGAGCTGCAGGCCTCGAGCTACCGGCGCGGCATGATCGCGGTGAGGCTGTCCACCCAACCCGATGGGACCGTACGGTATTCGGCCGAGACGGTGGCGACGCTGCGCGCGATGAAGGACATGACCATCGAGGACGCGCACCGGGTCATGCGCCGCGCCACCCACACCGAGGGATTGAGCGTGGCCGAGGCCATCACGAAATACCACGACGAGCTGGATCTGATCTCGCGCCAGTACGCGCTGCTGCCGCCCGGGACGCGCCCGGCGTGCCTGGCGGCCATGCCGCATCAGCTCGACGGGGAGCACTACAGCATCCTGCCGGTGGTGATCGACACGTTCACCGATGTGTTCACCCGGATCATGGACCGGGTCACCGTCGCCGAGGTGGCGGCCGACACCGGTTCGGACACCGCGGAACTCGCCGCCGAGGACCAGGTGTTCTATGTGCCCGACATGACCTGCAAGCACTGCATCCGCACCATCACCGGGGTGCTGGAGTCGATGAGCGTGGGCGTGCAGGACATCGACCTGAACAGCAAGCGGGTGGTCGCGGAGTTCCGCAGCCCCCGCAACCGCCATCGCGTGTTCGAGGCCTTACGCGACAGCGGCTACAACCCGACCGCGGTCACACCCGCGACCAGCGAATCCGCCGTATGACGGCTGCCGCACCGCCGGGACTGCCGGCAAAGATGCACGCGCTGGTGCGGGAGTTCGTGGCCGCGCCGCACACGGTGGCCGACGCGGTGGCCGAGTTCGGGTCACCCGCACATCTGGTGTTTCCGCAGGTGTTCGCGGAGAACCTGGAGCGGCTGCGCGCGGAGCTGGCCGCCCGGGTGCCGGGTTTCCGGATCTGCTACGCGCACAAGGTGAATCAGTCGCGGACATTCGTGGAGGCGGCGCGGGCGGCGGGCGCCGGGATCGATGTGGCCTCGGCGGCGGAGATCGTCAGTGCGCTGAAGGCGGGGTTCGAGCCCGAGCGGATCGAGGTGACCGGGCCCAAGGGTGAGGGGTTCGTGCGGGAGCTGGTGGGCAGCGGGGTGACGATCAACGTGGACAATGCGTGGGAGCTGGAACGCATTGCGGCGCTGGCGCCGACGCGGGTGCCGGTGCTGGTACGGGTGTGCGGGTTCGCGGGGACGCCGGTCAGCCGGTTCGGGGTACCGCTGCATCGCGTCGATGCCGTGCTGGCGCTGCTGGCGGCGCAGCGGGAGCGGATCGAGTTCCGCGGGTTCGCCTTTCACCTGGATTCGGGAGAACCGGCCGAGCGGGTGCGGGCAGTGGAGAGTTGCCTGATGTTAACTGAACGCGCCTACGGGTTCGGGCTCGCGCCGTCGGTGCTGAATATCGGGGGCGGGTTCCGGCAGGTGTTCACCGCGGACGCGGATGCGTTCGATGCGTATGTGCACGCGTTGCGGGAATCGCTGGTGGGGCGTGGTGAGCCGATGACGTGGGGCGGCAACACCTTCGGGTTCCAGCTCGAGGACGGCGCGGTGCACGGGACACCGGTTTTTCACAAATACGCCAACATTGTGAGTGCCGACCGGATGCTGGCAGACTTGCTGGATACGGGGCTGGAATCCCACGGGGGCCGCACTTTTGCACAGGTGGCTGGGGAGAACTCGATCGAGATCTGGCTGGAGCCGGGCAAGGCGCTCGTCGATCATGCCGGAATCACGGTGGCGCGGGTGGAATTCGTGAAGGAGACCGCGGACGGCAGTACGCTGGTGAATCTGGATCTGAGCCGCGACACCGTCACCCCGGCCGATCAGGAGGTGATGGTGGACCCGATCCTGGTCCCCGCCCGCGACTGCCCCGACCCGAATTCCGGTGCGGTGGGGGTGTTCCTGGCCGGTCGTCTGTGCCTGGAGCGGGACCTGATCACCAATCACAAGGTGTGGCTGCCGCGGCTGCCCGCTCCCGGGGACTTCGTGGTCTTCCCCAATACCGCTGCCTACCACATGGATTTGTCGGCAGCGCGTGCATCCATGCATCCGGTGCCGCCGAAACTGGCGGTGGTGCAGCGGTCCGGGACGATTTCGGTGGGCCGCGACGTTGATTGGCACAAGGTGCACTGATGCGCTACGACCACATCACCGAGCTGATCGGCAATACCCCACTGCTGCGGCTGGATCCGGCCGTGCACGGGCTCGCGCACGTGGAGCTGTACGCGAAACTGGAGTTCTACAATCCGTTCGGGTCGGTGAAGGACCGGGTGGCGTGGGGCATGATCCGCGATGATCTGGACGACATCGTCGCGCAGAAGAAGACGCTGATCGAGGCCTCGAGCGGCAATACCGCCAAGGCGCTGCGCATTCTGACGGCCATGCACGGGATCGGGTTGCGGGCGGTGACCAATCGGATCAGGGTCGCCGAGGTGCGGGAGCTGTTGCAGTTGCTGGGCACCGACATCGAGGAGCTGCCCGGTTTGTCGGAATGCCCGGATCCGACCGCGCCCAACGATGTGTACTCGGTCATCGAATCGACGATGGCGCGCACGCCCGGGGGCTGGTATCACCCGTCGCAGTACACCAGCGAGAAGAACATCGAGGCGCACCACCACGGGACCGGGCGGGAGATCCACGAGGATCTGGCGCGCGATGGCATCACCCGGGTCGACTATCTGGTCGGCGGGCTGGGCACCACGGGGTCGACGCGCGGCACGGCGACATTTCTGCGCAAGCACAATCCGGAGTTGAAGACCATCGCGGTGGTGTCGGAGCGCTCCGATTTCATTCCCGGTATCCGCTCGGAGACCGAGATGTGGGATGTGGGCCTGTTCCAGCCCGATTTCTACGACAGCATCATGGCGGTCGAGGCCGGGCGCGCGGTCGACGCGACGCTCGCACTGGCCACGGGGCACGGTGTGCTCGCCGGACCCACCAGCGGCGCGACCTATGCCGCGGCCCTCGAGTTCCTCGGGACCCTGGAACAGCCTGCCGCCCAGGCCGATCCGCTCGTCGCGGTGGTCATCGTCTGCGACCGCCTGGAACCGTATCTGTCCTACATCCGCAAACGCCGTCCGGAACTGTTCGGCAAACCCGGGCGCGCGCCGGCACCGACCGCGGCCGAATTGTCGGCCACCCCGGTGCTGTCCCCCGATGAGCTCGAGCAGCTCGACCGCACGGCCCGCCCGACCATCGTCGATACCCGGGGCGCGATGGCCTACCGGATCGCGCATGTGCCGGGCGCGATGAACATCCGCGACGATCACCTCGACGACATGCTCGTCCAGGGCGTCCCGTTCTCGCGTTCGCGCCCGGTGGTTTTCGTCTGCCCGGTCGGTGAGGTGTCGCGGCGCTTCGCGGCCCTGGCCCGCCGCGCCGGGTACGACGCGCACAGCCTCGCGGGCGGCATCACCGCGTGGCGGGATGCGGGCAAACCCATGGAATCCGCGCCGCGACCCGAGTGAGCTTGCAGAGCGGGCCAGCCCAGGCGGGGTGCGCACCGCTGCGCGCGCCAATAACGCGGCGCCGCCGTACATCAGCATGAATCCGGGGAGTTTCGTGACCGGTTGGCGCTGGGGACCGGCAGAATGTCGGGGGATGAGCGCGGCCCACGCAGCAGGGTGAGCACCAGCGCCCAATCTCCGTGTGGCTCAGTGCCTTCTCCGCGTGCCCCGGTGGTTCTCGGTGTGGCCTGGGTGTTCCCCGGGGCCGTGGTGCGTGCGACGACGACGAGCCAGCTGCCCAGCAGTGCCGCCTCGAGGATGGCCGCCAGGGGCCGGTGGTGATCGATGTCGACGTGCATCGGTCCCCCGGCCGCGAATCGTGTTGAGCAACAGGGTAACCGGGATCGGACCGCGTGCCGGTGCGAAGTCGGTGAACTCGTGGAATCTGCACTTCGGCGTGCGGGGCGCTAAGGTGCCGGGGGTCGAATTCACCAGCGTTGCCAGGAGTTTCACCATCAACATCGAGCCAGCCGCCGGTCCGGACACCGACCTGCGCATCACCCTGACCGTCTGTCATGCCGCCACCGTCGTCTGTTTCTCGGCGGGTGTCGTCTCCATCCTGATCGGTGCCTATACCGATGCCGGGACGGTGTTCAACCTCGTCGGTGTGGTGCTGTGGCTGGTGGCGCTGGCCGCCCGGTTCGGGGTTTTCGCGATCACCCGGTCGCGGTCCGGGCACGCGGAGTAGCTCCGGTCGCCCGGCGGGGGGCGTCCAGCCGGGTCCGTGCGTGCCCATGGCGGGCGGGGTTGTTCGCTGGTGGCGAGCCGGTGCCGGAATCGGTCATGGCGGCTGGCACGATGATCTCGTGGAGTGGGCGTTCGGACTCGTATTGCTGGTGTCGGTGGCGGTCGCATTGGCCGCCGGTGCGCGCCGGCTGGGGCTGGGTGAGCCGTTCGTGCTCACCGTCGCCGGGGTGATCGGCTCGTATCTGCCGCTGGTGCCGGAGTTCGATGTCGCACCCGAGCTGGTGTTGCTGGGGTTGCTGCCGCCGCTGCTGTACACGACGGCGATCCGCACGTCGCTGGTGGACTTCCGGCCGAAGAAGACCACGATCACCCTGCTGTCGGTGGGATTGGTGCTGTTCACCGCGTTCGCGGTGGGCGGGGTGGTGTATTGGCTGCTGCCGGTGCCGTTCTCGGCGGCGGTGGCGATCGGGGCGATCGTGGCCCCGCCCGATGCGGTGGCGGCCACGGCGGTGGCGCGCCGAGTCGGGATGCCGCGCCGGATCGTGACGCTGCTCGAGGGTGAGTCGCTGTTCAACGACGCGACCGCGCTGGTGACCCTGCGCACCGCGGTGGCCGCCATGGCCGGCAGCGTGACGATGTGGGAGGCGGGCGCGAGTTTCGTCGGCGCGGCCGGTGGTGGCGCGCTCATCGGCGGGGTGGCGGCGATGGTGCTGGCGTTCCTGCGCCGGCGCATCAGCGATCCGGTGCTGGACACGAGCGTGTCGCTGCTGGCGCCGTGGATCGCGTATCTGCCCGCCGAAGGGGTGCACGCCTCGGGTGTGATCGCGGTGGTGACCTGTGGCCTGATCCTGGGTCACGGCGCCCCGCAGTGGCAGAGCGCGGCCTCGCGCATCGCCGAGCACACCAACTGGCGCACCATCCAATTCCTGCTCGAGAGCGCGGTTTTCCTGCTGATCGGCCTGCAGGTGCGGCATCTGGTCGAGGATGCCTGGCACAGCGGGCTGTCGCATTCGACGCTGCTGTGGACCTGTGCGGCGGTGCTGGTGACGGTGATCGTGGTGCGCCCGGTGTGGGTGTTCCCGGCAACCTACGCGGCCTGGCGGGTCGAAGGGCGGCGGCAGGGGAAACCCAAGCCGGAGTGGACCGGTCCGGCGGTGGTGGCGTGGGCGGGCATGCGCGGGGTGGTGACGCTGGCCGCGGCGCTGCTGCTGCCCGGCGACACCCCGGAGCTGGCGACGCTGCGGCTGCTGGCGGTCGTGGTGGTGGGCGGGACGCTGCTGCTGCAAGGCTTGTCGCTGCCGTGGCTGGTGCGGCTGCTGCGGTTGCGCGGGCCCAGCCAGGCCGAAGACCTCCTGCAGGAAGCGAATCTGCTGCAACAGGCCACCGTCGCCGGACTCGGGGCGCTCGAGGCGAACATCGCTCCCGAAACCCCGCCGGACGTGGTCGACGCCCTGCGCAACCGCGTGGTGGTGCGCGCCCAGGCGGCGTGGGAGTTGCTGGGCCGCTCCGAATCCCAGCGCGTCACCCCCAGCGGCGAGTACCGGCGCCTGCGCCTGGCCATGCTCGCCGCCGAACGCGAAGCCGTACTGCGCATCCGTGATTCGGGCCAGGTCGATCAGGAGGTCCTGCAGGCGGTCATGGCCACCCTCGACATCGAGGAGTCCACCATCGACCGGGTCGCCGAGGCCGACGCGGACGATGGCACCCCCCTGAGCTCCCCCGTCACCGCCGGCGCCTGCGAGCACCTGCGCGAGGCCCCCTGCGTCCGTACCCCCGACACCCCCGACGCCTGCGGTGAATGTCTCGACGAGGGCCTGGTCTGGGTCCACCTGCGCATGTGCCTGGACTGCGGCCACGTCGCCTGCTGCGACTCCTCCCCCGGCAATCACGCCACCAAGCACTTCGACAACACCGGTCACCCGGTCATGCGCAGCGTCGAGCCCGGTGAGTCCTGGCGCTGGTGCTACCTGGACGAGCTGCTGGGCTGACGGCGAGGTCGACGGCGGGATGAGCGGCCGAAGGCCAAGGGCACGAACAACATCAGTGCGATCGCCTGTGTGGCGAGGGTGAACACGACGACCGCGGTCACCGAATGACCGTAGAGCGCACCGATCAGGGTGGCGCCGGCCAGCCATGCCAGACCGTAGACGGCGGTGAACACGCCGTATCCGGTGCCGCGGCGCGCGGCGGGGACCATGTCGGCGACCGCGGGGGCAGGGTGGATTCGTGGATGCCCATCGCCGCGCCCCACACGATCGCTCCCGCCCACACCGGACCGGCATGGGTCGAGAACGACAGCAGCGGCACCACCGCCGACAGCGGCAGCGCAATCACCAGCCCCCGCAACCCGATTCGGTCGTCGAGGTGTCCCGAGGCGAGTGCGGCCAGTGCGGCCGCACCCATGGCGGCAGCGTAGGTGAGCGGGATCACACTGTCGGGGAGCACGTGACGGGCCTGCAGGTGGAACGACAGCACCCTCGTAGACGACGTCGGCGAGCATGCTCACCACACCGAACGCCATCACGAACCGTAGCGACAACCGATTCACTCCGGCCGCTCGATCCGCCGGCCCCCACTCGATCGTATCCGCCATAACCGACAGTCTCCCCTGTCGGCCGCCTTCGGCCGGGTGGTCGCGAGCGGGTCGTTGCGAAATGGATGGTCGGCGCATCGGGTGGGACGTCGCGGCATTCGGTCAGGGCGGCGGCGAGGCGGTGACCGCCCCAGCAGGGTGGCGGTCGATCGTCTTCGTGCGCAACGCTCTCGCAGCACCGAATGCCCTGTCGGCTACCGGCCGCCTTGACTTTCCCATCAGGAAAGTGGACGCTTACTTTCCGAGTAGGAAAGTGAGGGGTCGGCATGGACGGCATTACTCCGGATCAGGCCCGGGCGGCGCTGGATGCGGCGGGGCGGGCGCGGCGGCAGATGGCCGAGGAGGTCGGGCTGCCGCGGGGGTACTGGTGGGGAATGGGTTGCGGCTGGGTGATTTTGGGGGTGATCGGGGATGTCGGGCCGGGCTGGCTGGTGGCGGTCGCAACGCTGGTGTTCGGCGCGGGGCATTCGGCGCTGGCGTCGCGATTGCTGGACGGGCGGCATCGCACCGGGCGGGTTCAGGTCAGCGCGGAGGTCGCCGGGCGGCGCACACCGCTGGTCGTGATCACCATGCTGCTGGTCCTGGTCGCGCTGACCGTGGTGGCGGCCCTGCTGCTGGACGCCGACGGGGCCGGGCATCCGCGGACCTGGTCGGCGGTGTTCATCGCGGCTGTCATCGGGTTCGGCGGGCCGGAGCTGCTGCGGGCGGGGCGTCGCCGGGTGCGCGCATGAGCGTGGCCCGCTTCGACGAATTGATCCATCCGAGTACGCGATTGAATCTGGTCGCGACCTTGGCCGCCGCGGATTGGGCGGAGTTCGCCTTCCTCAAGGAGCGGCTGAATCTGTCGGATTCGGCGTTGTCGAAGCAGCTGGCGATACTCGAGGACGCCGGGTATGTCGCGACCGAACGCCGTCTCGAGGGCAGCCGCCGCAGGGTTCGGGCCCGCCTGACCCGCGCCGGGCGCGAGGCCTTCGACGGGCACATCGCGGCGCTGCGCGAGATCGTCGCCGGGGCAACGCCACCGGCGACTACCGCCGGCTAGGGGCTACCGGGCGGGCGAGGTGTGCGCGCTCAGTCGGTGATTCGCCATTCGTTGCGGTCGGCCATGGCGCGGGCCGACCAGCGGATGGCATAGCCGATCATGAAGCAGGGCAGCGAGGTCAGCGCGAACACCGCCGTCGCGACCACGAATCCGCTGACCAGTCCCATGACCAGCGACTGCCAGCCGGGATCGCAGCGGCTGGTGAATCCGCTGACCGCGGCGCAGTCGCCGAAGGTGGCCTGCCCGTAGAGGCGCGCCCACAGCGTGATCGCGGCCCAGATCGACAGTGCCAGCAGCACATTGGCGATGTACCAGCAGCGCACCAGTTTCCGGACGAAGATCAGTGCGCCGAGTTGCCCGGCGTCGAGACCGTCGGCGACGTCCTCGTTGATTCCCAGATGCCGCCCCCAGCTGGAAGGCTCGGAGACCTCGGCGACGACGGGTTTGCTGGCGTACCGGCTTGCGGTCATACAGGTCGATCCTTCTGCACCTCGAACAGTCCACGGGCACAGGTTGATTCGCGGTGCCGACCCGAACTGAAGACAAATCCGGGTCGATCATTGCAGCAGCGGCCGGTTTCCGATGGTTTTGCGGCGGAATCGTGGTCGATCACAGTCGCGATGCCGGGGAGGTGTCGCGACTTCGAATTGCGGTGCGGCGGCGCCGAGGCCGGGATCGGGGGTGGCCTCGGCGCCGCCGTGTTCGCGGCGCCGCCTGATGCGGGACGCGGGTGCGAGCCTCGGGGAAGAGTCTCGCGGGCATCCGGTGCCGTGGGCGTCTGCGCGTGTCCGCCTGGGCACGATTCGGATAACGAGAACGGTAGCGACGCGGTAGCTGAATCGCTCGGTGAGCGCGAGAATTAGGGGATCGTTAGGGGCATCGGACTTTTCGGGCCGATCGGATGCAGCTGAACGATAACCGCGGATCATGAGGCTGCCACGACCACCCGGATTGTCCGGAACGAGTCGTCCGATACGCGCGTGCCGGGGGTCCCGACCGCCAACACTGGTGGAATGCGCCATTGGCGCGAATGATCCCATTCCTCCGTATATCTGGGGAGATGATCGACGATGATCCGGTCACGGAAGTCGGCCCTCACCGCATTCACCACCTGCGCCGCCGCAGCCGCGGCGCTCGTACTCGCCGCACCGCAGGCGTCGGCGTATGTCACCAGCGTCAGCGTGTCCAGCGGTTCGAGCATCGGTCTCGGCGGCTACGGCACCAACTGCTCGTACACGGTCACCGTGAACGGCAGCCCGTACGAATACGTCTGGCTCTACGACAGCAACACCGCCACTTTCGGTCAGCAGCAGTTCAGCCTGGGCAGCGGCGGTACCGGGACCTCGAGCTGGACGCCGACCTCGACCGGAGTGCACTACATCCAGGCCTGGACCTACAACGGCTCGCAGTGGGCGCTGGTGACGGTCAGCACCGGCATCAACCTCGGCAGCGCCTGCGTGGTCACCGGCTAGCGGCGCGGGCCCGGTCCGCGCGAGTACCCGGTAGTCCGGTGCCGGGTGTGCGATATCCGGCACCGGGCCAATGGGTTCGGCCCTGTACGCCGATCAATCACGCGGGAGCGGGTAGTCGCGGTGATCGGACCAGATGCCGGCCACCGCGCGGACGGTCGGGCACGGCCACGCCGCCGGTTCCTGGCCGCCACGGGAGTCGGGCTGCCGGCACACCGAGCAATGGCCGCCCGTGTCGGGGGTGTGCTGGCCGAGGATCAGCCGCAGCGCCGCCTGGTGCCGCAATAGTTCCTTCGGGGTCGGTGCGCCGGGCAGGAACACCGACGACGGAGCGGTGCGGCTGCCGCGGCGGCGCACGTAACGCACCCATTCGTATTTGATCTCGCGGCCGGTGTCCTGGAAGTCGCGCTCGAGTTTCAGAGCGAATTCAGCGGCTTCCTGCTGCTTGTCGAGGCGGCCCGCGATGAACGCGCTGATATCCATCCACCCACGGTAGTCGGCACCGGCGACTACGCCGCGAATCCGCCCGCCGGCGCCGGGTGCGCGGTACCGCCCGGCACCGGGCATTACTCTTGACCCGGTGCACACCGAGCAGCCGCCCTCCGACGCCGAGCCCCGTATCTGGGGTGGAACGACCCTCACCGAACGCCGTGAGGCGCGCCGGGCCGCGTTGCTCGAGGCCGCACTGGATCTGATCGGTGAGTCCGGGGCGGGTGCGGTGACCATGCGCGCGGTGTGCCGGCGCGCCAACCTGACCGACCGCTACTTCTACGAATCCTTTGCCAGCCGAGACGAACTGCTCGATGTGCTCTACCGCCAGATCGCCGAGGAGTTCCTGGATCCGATGACGGCCTTCGCGGTCGCCGACGATCCGGACCGGGATCGCGCGCTGTCGGAGACGCTGGTGGCGAAGGTGCTCGAGGATCCGCGCAAGTCGCGGCTGTTTCTGGTGGAGCCGTATTCCTCGACGGGGCTGGGGCAGACGACGATCGCGGTGATGCCCGCGTTCACCCGGTTGATCCAGGATCACCTGTTCGCCCATATCGAGGATCCGGTGCGACGGCGGCTGGCGGCGGTCACCATGGCCAGCGGTAACGCGGGCATGTTCTCGGCGTGGCTCAATGGCACGCTGCGCGCCACGCGCGAGCAGATCGTCGACCATCTGGTGGAGACCATCGACGCTTATCGCGGCGTGTATCGCGGCTGACCCGGGCGATTGCCGCCGCCCGGATCCGCTTGCGGCGCAGCGGGTTCGGCTCGGCCGATCAGGCGGCCGGTACCGCGGCGTGGACGCGGTCGAGTGATCGGCGCAGTATGCGCACCCAGGGGGACCATCGGGCCGGTTCGGCGGGCGGGTGCCCCATCTCCGTCGCGGCGCGATCGAGCAGTTCCTCGAGCACCGCATCGTGCAGCCAGCGGATGGCGAGGCTCCACAGCAGCCGGCCCCGCGGCGTGCGGGCCCGGGCGACGATGAGATGCCTCATCACGCAACCCCGTTCACCGCGATCGATGATCTCGAAGGTATGCGTGCCGGCGAAGGGCATGCTCGGCGCGAAGGTGAACTCGACGGCGCGGCCGGGTTCGTACGCGGTGCAGACGTAGCGGATGCTGCCGTGCCCGCCGTCGGCGCCGACCTGCAGCGGCCGGTCCAGGATCAGGACCGGCCAGTGCTCGCCGGGCCAGAGCGGATTGCCCGGCTCGGCCACCGCATCGAGCAGGGCACCGGCCTGCTGCGCCGACACCGGCAGTTCTCGCTGGTGAATGTTCCAGATCATCGACTCACCCGTTCCGTACGGTACCGTATGTTCCGATTCCATACGGTACCGTACGGAGCTATGGCGGAGAAGAGGCGACGGCTCAGCCGTGACGATTGGGTCGCGGCCGCGCTGGCCGCGCTCGGCGAGGGCGGCGTGGGCGCGGTCGCCATCGAACCCCTGGCCGCGCGGCTGGGCGCGACCAAGGGCAGCGCCTACTGGCATTTCGCGAATCGGGACGAGTTGCTGGCGGCGGCCCTGCAGCGCTGGGAGCACGAGGAGACTGATGCGGTGATCGCGCTGGTGTCGGCCGAACCAGATCCGGCGGTCGGGCTGCGGACGCTGCTCGGCGCGGCGCTGGCGCATCCGCAGCAGAAGCTCGCGGTGCTGCTGGCCGGGGCGACGGATCCGCTGGTGGAGCCGGTGCTGACCCGGGTCACCGTGCGGCGCATCGAGTATCTGGCCGAACTGTTCACCCGGCTCGGGTTCGCCGACCCGGTGGCGAAACATCGTGCGGCACTGGCGTATTCGGCGTATCTGGGCACAGGTCAGCTGTGGCGGACGATGCGCGGCACGCTACCGGCCGACCATGAGGCCTGGGAATCCTACGTCGACGAGATCTGGCGGGTACTGACCGCCCCGGGTCCGACCGGGCACGAACCGGCGCCGGGCGGCGCGGAGTCGCCGCGAGATTCGGGTTAGACGCTCAGGGCCGCATCGCGGCCGTGGGTGAGCACCAGGTCGAGCAGCCCGGGGAAGCGGGCCTCGAGGTCCTCGGCACGCAGCCGGTTGAGGCGGCGGGTGCCCTCGTCGCGCTGACGGATGACGCCGGCTTCGCGCAGGGTTCGGAAGTGCCCGCTCTGGGTGGATTTGCTGATCGGCAGGTCGAAGGTGGTGCAGGCCAGTTCGCCGTTCTCGGCGGCGGCCAGGCGGGTGACGATGGTGAGCCGGACGGGGTCGGCGAGGGCGGCCAGCACGGTGGTGAACCGCAGTTCGTCGCGGGCGGGGTGAACCAGTTCGGTTGCGGTTCGGCTTGCCATGGCGTCCAGGTTAGTCCACATGTTCACAAATTCCGAACATCCTGTTATGTTCGGAATTATCGAACATGCCTGTGCCGGGAGGACGCCATGACCGTCGAGCAATCCACCGCGGCCCCCGAAGACGCTGCCGCCCCGCAGGATTCACCGCCCGGGAGCGGTGCGCGGTTCCGGGGCACCGCCTACACGCTGCTGATCCTGTTGACCGGCACGAATGTGGCCACACCGCTGTATCACGGCTACGCGCATCGGTTCGGATTCTCACCGCTGGTGCTGACGCTGGTGTTCGCGGTCTACATGGGGGTGCTGATTCCCGCGCTGCTGATCGCCGGTCCGGCCTCGGATGCACTGGGGCGGCGCCGGATTCTGCTGCCCGCGCTGGCGCTGGCGGCGCTGGGCACGGCGGGTTTCGCGCTGGCCACCGATGTGGTGTGGTTGTTCGCGGCCCGCATCCTGCAGGGGCTGGCCGTCGGGGCGGCCTCGGGCGCGCTCACCGCCGCGCTGACCGAGCTGGAGCCGCACGGTAACCGCCGCCGCGCGGCGCTGGTATCGGCGGTGGCCTCGGCGGTCGGCATGGGCCTGGGCCCGATGCTGGGAGCTGTTCCGGCGCAATATCTTCCGGCTCCATACGCGACGCCGTTCGTGGTGGAGCTGGCGCTGCTGGTCCCGGCCGCGGTGGCGGTGGCGGCGCTGCCGGAGACCGCGACGGTCACCCGGTGGCGGCCGCGGCGGCCGAGTATCCCGGCCGGGATGGGTGCGGTCTTCGCGGCCGCGGGCACGGGCGCGTTCCTGGGTTTCGCGGTGGTCGGCGTCTTCCTCACGCTGATCCCGACCTATGCCGCGACCCTGTCGGGCAGTGCGAATCTGGTGGTCGGTGGCGCGGCGGCCGCGCTGCTGCCCGCGGCGTGGGCGGTGGCGCAGCTGGTCGGTTACGGCAAACCCGAACGGGCCCTGGACTTCACGGGATTCCCGCTGCTGGCGGTGGGCCTGGGACTGCTGGCGGTCGCGGGGGCGGTCTCCTCGCTGCCGTTGCTGTTGTTCGCGACGGTGCTGGCCGGGACCGGTCACGGCCTGGTATTCCTGTCGGGATTGACCGCGATCAATGCGGCCGCGCCGGCCGATCGGCACGCCGATGTGCTGTCGACCTACTTCGTGATGGCCTATTGCGGCAGCGGCGGCCCGGTCGTCGGTGTCGGCCTGCTGGCGGGCGCGACCGGTTTGCTGGCTGCGGTGCAGATCTTCGCGGCGGTGGTGGCGGTGCTGTGTGTGGTGCGGCTGGTGGCGCGGGTCGCGGTCGAGGCGTGCGCGAATGCGACGGCGCTCACGTCGGGTTGCCGATCGCGGCGGGCGGGTGTTTACTTCTGGTCGCAAGGTGCCGTCGTTAGCTGAGGCTCCTTCACGGATACAGGCCGGCGATCCCGAACGTCGAGAGACGCCCCGGATCAGGACAGGTTTCCCCGAGCTAAGGGGATGCCCCGACCGGCTCCCGCCACCCGTGGCGGGTTTACGCCGTGGAGTGCTGAAGGTCTTACGAGGGGTGGTACCCGTACCGGCGATGTCGCGCCGGTCCCACTCCCCTGGCATGTGTGCATGTGGCGTCGAGGAGGTGGTGGTCGTGCCCGATGGACCGGATCGAGTTCCGTTAGCCAATCGTTCACTCGGCGTCACTCCCGCACTCTCCTGGCCGCTACCCGTGCCCCGGTAGCGTCCGAGTCCGGAGTGCGCCGTCCTGCGCTGGGAGATCGAGATGACCATGTGGGAAATGCTGCTGCGGCTCGGCGCGGGTGTCGGGTTGGGCGCGGTGATCGGGTTCGAGCGTCAGTTCCGGGCCCGGATGGCCGGACTGCGGACGAATTCGCTGGTCGCCGCCGGGGCGACCTTGTTCGTGCTGCTGTCCGCGCACGGCTTCAACGGCGGCTCGGCGGATCCGACTCGTGTTGCGGCGCAGATCGTTTCGGGTATCGGCTTCCTGGGCGCCGGCGTGATCCTGCGCGACGGGTTCAATATCCGCGGCCTGAACACCGCCGCGACGCTGTGGTGTGCGGCGGCGGTGGGCGCGCTCGCGGGCGCCGGCATGTATTCGACCGCGGTGGCGGGCACGGTGGCGGTGGTGGTGGTCAATACCGCGCTGCGCACGGTGGCGCGCACGGTGGATCGCCCCGGCGTCGACGAGGTCGAGGCCCAGGAGGCGTTGTACGCCTTCCACGCCGACACCGACGACGCGCACGAGGCGCATGTGCGGGCACTGCTGGTGCAGTCGCTGACACGCACCGATTTCCGGCTGGTGTCGATCTCGAGCCACGACACTTCCCCGGGCCGGGTGCAGGTGCGGGCGGAGTTGACCGGTGACCGCCGCGACGACCGGCAGATGGAGGCCGCGGTGAGCCGGTTGAGCCTGGAGCCTTCGGTGACCAGCGTCGGGTGGCGCACGGTGCCGCTGCGGGCGGAGGCCGAGGAGTGAACGCGGCGCTGCGGTTGTATCCGTTGCGCGGGGTGCTGGCCATGAGCGCGTTCGTCGTCGGGATCAACCGCCTGTTCTGGCGGCGGCTGTACGCGCTGGCGCAGCGCCGCTACTCCCTGTGACGTGGAGGATGTCATGACCGATACCGTTGCCACCGGCCAGATTCTGATGGATCCGACCGATATCGACATGTCCTTCACCGGGGCGTCGGGGGAGCGGCTCAATGTGCTCGACCAGGTGAATCTGCAGCTGCGCGAGGGCGAGATCGTCGCGTTGCTGGGCCGGTCGGGGTCCGGGAAATCGACGCTGCTGCGGTTGATCGCGGGGCTGCTGGCCCCGACGGGCGGGCAGGTCCGGTACCGGGAGCAGCCGTTGCGGGGCGCGAATCCGGGTGCGGCGCTGGTGTTCCAGTCCTTCGCGCTGATGCCGAGGCTGACGGTGCAGGACAATGTGGAGCTGGGGCTGGCGGCGCGCGGGTGGGGCCGCTACGCCGAGTTGTACGACTACGACACCGATTCCGGCCGTATCACCGCCGATCTGCGCGTGTGCCGAGTCACACCATCGCCGACGGGATCACCGTGGTCAGGCCGCCGTCGACGAGCAGGTCCTGACCGGTGATGTAGGAGGCGTCCGCGGAGGCCAGGAACGCGACGGCGGCGGCCACCTCGTCGCTGTCGCCGACCCGCCCGAGCGCCACCCGTGACCCCGCGGTGGCCTGCGCGTCGGCGGCGGCCTCGGCCCGGTAGGCGGGGGTGTCGATGTAGCCGGGGCTGACCGAGTTCACCCGAATCCCGCGGGGCGCCAACTCCGCCGCCAGCGTCCGCGTCAAATTCTGCACCGCCGCCTTCGTCGCCGAATACAGTGCGGCGCCGGGCGCGCCCCGATACGGGGCGAAGGAGGCGTTGAGGACGATCGCACCCCCGTCGACCAGCAGCGGCAGCATGTGCTGCACGGTGAAGAACGCGGCCTTGAAATTGATCCCCACCACCCGATCGAATTCGTCGCCGGTGACCGCCGAAACCGGTTGGAACGCACCGATTCCCGCATTCACGAACGCCACATCCAGCCGCCCGAACCGCTCGGACACCACCCGCGCCAGCGCCGCGAGATCCTCGGGCTCGGTGGCGTCCCCGGCCACCCCGACCGCCCGCTCCCCCAGCTCGGCCACCGCGGTGTCCAGCCGGTCCTTGTCACGCCCGGTCACGACCACCCGCGCCCCCTCCGCGAGGAGCCGCCGCGCGGCGGCCAGCCCCATCCCGCTGCTACCGCCGGTGATGAGCGCGACCTTGTCCTGGAACCGGAACCCGTTGTGTGTCATGGCTTCAGCCTGCCGGGGCGCGCGATGGGTAAACAGTGCGCAGTTATCGTGGGTGTGCCACCACCACCCTGCCGAGCACGGCTCCCGCCGGCGCCGCCGGTGGTGACCGTTGTCAGTCCCTCAGCTCACAGATGACGACCGGGATCTCGCGGGTGGTCCGCTCCTGGTAATTCGCGTAGCCCTGGTACGCCGAGGTGATCTGCGGCCACAATTCGGCTCGTTCGCTGTGATCCGCGGTGTGTGCGTGCACTTTTCGCCGTCGGCCGTAGATCACCAGTTCGGCATCGGGGTGCGGCTGGAGGTTGCGGCCCAGAAATGTGAGCAGGGTCAACATTACTGGGCCGCGGTCCGCGAGGACGACTCGGTGCCGGCGAGCTCAGGCGGGCGGGGCCAGGCGCAGGCGGTGGAGCTGATCGAGGCGAGCGGCGGTGTCGGTGCCGGCGCGGGGGTTGTAGAGAACCAGGTGACGGTCGGATTGGTCGGCGAGGGTGAGGGTGGTGGCGTCGAAGTGGAGTGCACCGGCCTCGGGGTGTTCCAGCGCGTTGACCGCCTGCTGGGCCGGGCCGACATCGTGACGGGACCACAGGCGCGCGAATTCCGGACTGCGGGAGGCGAGTTCGGTGATGACGGAGTCGAAGCCGGGGTCGCCGGGGCAGAGCGCGGAGTCGGCACGGTAGGCGGCCACGACCGCAGGGGCGGCCTCGGACCAGGTCTGCGGCATGGCCAGGTAGCGCGGGTTGGTGAAATAGGTGACCAGGCAGTTGCCGCCGGGGCCGTCGTAGCCGAAGACGGCGCGGGCGGTGTCGTTGTAGGCCAGCACATTCCAGTAGCGGTCGCGCAGAACGGCGGGGCGGGGGTTCCAGACGTCGAGCAGGTTGCGGATCTCGGCGCTGATGCCGGTGCCGCTGTCGGTGGCGGTGCAGGGCGGGTTGAGGCCGGCCAGGACGTAGAGGTGAGCGCGTTCGGGGGCGGTGAGCTGCAGGGCGGCGGCGACGGCGTCGAGGACGTCGGTGGAGACGGTGATGTCGCGACCCTGTTCGAGCCAGGTGTACCAGGAGACGCCGACGCCGGCGAGGACGGCGACTTCCTCGCGGCGCAGGCCGGGGGTGCGGCGGCGGCCCGCGGCGGGCAGTCCGACCTGATCGGGGGTGAGGCGGGAGCGCCTGTCGCGCAGGAACTCTCGCAGTTGGTCGCGTCGTCGGCCCGCTGTGTCCATACTTCACGCTAACAATCACGCGTGTCCGTTTCGTTCGGGTCCCGGTTAGCATGTGACCGAATTCGGGTCTCGAGGGGGGCGGATGCGGCAGATTCTGGTGGCGGCGATGGTGGCGCTGGCGGTGTCGATCACGGTGACGCCGTTGCTGATCCGAGTGCTCACCCGCCACCGGCTGGGGCAGCAGATCCGCGCGGACGGCCCGGCGAGCCATCTGGCCAAGCGCGGCACCCCGACCATGGGCGGGCTGGCGATCCTGATCGCCCTGTGGTGCGGGTACGGGGCCGCGCACCTGGTGGGGATGTCCTACGAGGGGACCGGCACGACCGCGTCGGGGCTGCTGGTGCTGGGGTTGGCGACCGCGCTGGGCGCGGTGGGTCTCCTCGACGATGTCATCAAGCTGTCCCAGCAGCGCAGCCTGGGGCTGACCGCGTCGGGCAAGTATCTCGGGCAGGTCAGTGCCGCTGTGCTTTTCGGGGTGCTGGCCCTGCATTTCCGCGGCGGTTCGGGCCTGACGCCGGGCAGCCGTCAGGTGTCGATCGTGCGCGACATCTCCACGATCTCGCTGGGGCTGACCGGGTTCCTGCTGGCGGCGATCTTGTTGGTGGTGGCGTGGTCGAACGCGGTCAACATCACCGACGGCCTGGATGGGCTGGCGGCGGGTTCGGTAGGTCTGGCACTGGGGTCGTATGTGCTGATCACGTTCTGGCAGTACACCCATTCGTGCGCGATCAAGGCGGTGCCGGGCTGCTACACGGTGCGCGATCCGCTGGATCTGGCGCTGGTGTGCGCGGCCGGGGCGGCAGCGTGCGTCGGATTCCTGTGGTGGAACGCGGCTCCGGCGAAGATCTTCATGGGTGACACGGGGGCGCTGGCGCTGGGCGGGCTGCTGGCGGGACTGTCGATCACCACACGCACCGAACTGCTGATGGTGGCGGTGGGCGCGTTGTTCGTGGCCGAGATCCTGTCGGTGCTGTTGCAGATCGTCATGTTCCGCACCACCCGCACGAGGCTGTTCAAGATGGCGCCGTTCCATCACCATTTCGAGCTGACCGGGTGGCCGGAGACCACGGTCATCATCCGGTTCTGGCTGCTGGCCGCGATCGCCTCGGCCACCGGATTGATCGCCTTCTACGGTGAGCATCTCACCACCACCGGCTCCCGGCTGCCCTGAGACCCGGAAATGCCGTGTGGCCCATCCGGAAGCATTTCCGGATGGGCCACACGGGTTTTCGGGTCAGTGCACGACGGCGGGCACGTCGGCCTCGGCGGGTACGGCCGGTTTGGCGCGGGGCAGGAAGAACGCGGGGATCAAGGTGGCCGCCAGCAGGCACAGCGCCACCACGAAGGTGTGGGCGAAGGCGCGCGCGGCGAGGTCGAAGCCCTCGCCGAGCAGGGTGTGCGGCAGCTGCGCGAGCTGGCCGTTGTAGCGCGACCCGATGGCCGCGTTGGCCAGCGACGGGTCGGGAGCGCCCGGGGGCAGCTGCACGCCCTTGTCGCCCAGGGTGTCGCCCCGGTTGAGCAGGGTGGTCAGCACCATGGAAATGGTTGCGGTGCCGATGGATCCGGCGGTCTGGTTGACGATGTTCATCAGCGTCGACCCACGCGCGACCTCGCTGTGGGTCAGCGTCTGGATGGCGGCGGTCATGGTCGGCATCATGGTGCAGCCCATGCCCAGACCCATCACGAACAGCACCCCGCACAGCAGCGTATAGGGGGTGTCGGCCGTGACCTGGGTCAGGAACGCCATGGACGCCGCCATGACGGTGATACCGGTGAGCACGATCTTGCCGGGCCCGATCTTGTCGACCAGCCGTCCCGCGATCGGCATGGTGAGCATGGCGCCCAGGCCCTGCGGGGCGATGAGCAGACCGGCGGCCAGGGTCGATTCGCCGCGCACCTGCTGCAGATACGACGGCAGCAGCAGGCCGGAGCCGAAGAACGCCATGGCGAACAGGGTCATGGTCAGCACCGCGAAGCGCAGCGGCTTGTTCTGGAACAGCCGCAGTTCGATCAGCGGGTGCTCGGTGCGCAGGGCGTGGAAGACGAACCCGATCAGCAGCGCCAGGCCGATGATCGCGGGGATGAGCACCTTGGCCGATTCGACGGTGCCCTCACCGGGAATCGAGGACACGCCGTAGAGGAAGGCGGCCAGACCGGGTGAGGCCAGCAGCATGCCCAGGAAGTCGAAGCTCTGCGAGGGTTCGGGGTTGTCGCGCGGGAAGACGACGAACGCCAGGATCAGCGCGATGATGCCGATGGGCAGGTTGATCAGGAAGATCCAGTGCCAGCTGAAGGATTCGATCAGCCAGCCGCCCAGGATCGGGCCGGCGATCGGGCCCAGCAGCATGGGCACGCCCAGCACGGCCATGACGCGGCCGATGCGCTGCGGGCCGGCGGCATGGGTCATGATCGTCATGCCCAGCGGCATGAGCATGCCGCCGCCCAGGCCCTGGAGGACCCGGAAGGCGATGAGGGACTCGATGTTCCAGGCCGTCGAGCACAGCACCGAACCGAGCACGAAGAACACCAGCGCCATCATGTAGAGGCGTTTAGTGCCGAAGCGGTCGGCGGCCCAGCCGGTGAGCGGGATGACGGTCGCCAGGGCGAGGGTGTAGCCGGTCATCGACCAGGCGGCAATGGCGTAGGTGGTGTCGAAGTCGTGTTGGAAGGTGGGGATCGCTACGGTCACGACGGTCACGTCGAGGATCGACATGATGGCGCCGAGCACCACGACACCGGCGATTTTGAAGACGCCGATGTCCAGTTTGTCGTCGGCGGAATCGGCCGCCACGGTATCCGGAGGGGTGGTCACCGGTTCAGCCTGCCAGCCGGTCGGTTACGAAACCAGCACATATTGATATCGGCGTTTCGGCGGCATCCGGGCAGCATCGTCATCGTGTCTCATTCCGACGGTGGCGGCCGGCCATCGTCATTGTCGTAGAAGTTCTCCGCGGCCGCGTCGGCGGCGGCCTCGGCTCGCATCTCGAACTCGGACGGGTCGCCCGGATCCGGTTCGCGCACATCGCTTCTGCCCTCGGAATCGATGGGATCGACGGGGATGCGATCGGTGCTCACGAGGGATCCTCTCTGCAGCGCGATGGTCGCCAGGAGCCGGATCACCCGATCATACCGAGCAGTAGCAAATATCCGGCGATTTCCCCGGCGCCCCGGTCGGGTCCCTCGGCGCGCGTACGCTGGCGTTCTCGAGCGATCCAGTCGAGGAGATCATTCACGATGACCGACCCGGTAGTGGGCCTGACCGGTACGCTGACCTCGCCGATCCGGGGCAAGGGACTCCTCGGTGAAGTGCAGGTCGCTATTAGAGGGGGAACCGAGCTCTACATCGCCCGCGCCGAGGAGCCGTTGCCGGCCGGCGCGACCGTGCTCGTCGTGGCCGTGCATCCAGGGCGCATCGTCGATGTTGTTGCGTGGATTCCCCTTCCGGGCGATCGATAGATCGAGAACTTCTTTCCACGAATAGAGGGAGACAGCGATGCTCGGGTACCACGTTCCGGCGCCGGACCAGGCGATGCTGGTCAGCGGCGGCCGCGGCGGCAAGGACAACGCACCGTTTCGGGTGATCATCGGGCACGGCGCGTGGGTGGTGCCGTTGTTCCGCAAGGTGCGGTATCTGTCGCTGGCCATGTTCGAGGCCGAGATCGGCGAACGCTGCGTCACCAAGCAGGCCATCCAGCTCGATGTGCGGGCGGTGATCGCGTTCAAGGTCGCCAACGACACACAGTCGATCGTCAATGCGGCACAACGGTTCCTGTCCGAGCAGGAGCGCGAGATGAGCGTGCTGACCGGGCGCATCTTCTCCGGGCATCTGCGCTCGATCGTGGGCTCGATGACGGTAGAGGAGATCATCCGCGAACGCCAGAAGCTGGCCGACGAGGTGCTGGTGGCCTCCAAGGTGGAGATGAGCAATATCGGGCTGTGGGTGGACTCGTTCCAGATCCAGCACATCGACGACGGCAACCTCGGCTACATCGCGGCCCTGGCCGCCCCGCACAATGCCGCGGTCAAGCGGGACGCGCAGATCGCGCAGGCCGCGGCCGCGCAGCTGGCGGCCCAGGCCGAGCAGGAGTCCCAGCGCAAGCAGGCCGAGTACCAGCGCGAGACCGCGATCCTCAAGGCCCAGTACCAGCGCGATATCGACAAGGCCAATGCCGAAGCGGCGCAGGCGGGTCCGCTCGCGCAGGCCACCGCGATGCAGGAGGTGCTGTCCGCACAGGCCGAGCAGGCGCGCAAGCAGGCCGAGCTGCGCGAGCAGCAGTTGCAGGCCGAGGTGGTGAAACCGGCTCGGGCAGAGGCGGATCGGGTGCGGATCCTGGCCGAGGCCGAGGCCGATCGCACGCGCATCCAGGCCGAGGCGGCGGCGTCGAACAACCGGATCGCGCTGGATCAGCTGCTGATCGAGCAGTTGCCCGAGATCGTCAAGCAGGCGTCGGTGGGCCTGTCGAAGGCGAATCTGACCGTGCTCAACGGTCCCGACGGGGTCTCGGAGATCGTGAACGGCATGGTGGGCCAGGGGCTGACGGTCTTCAATTCGTTGCAAAAGGCACTTTCCTCCAACAATGATCAGCCCGCGGACTAGAGTGACCGCCAGAGGGACGCGGCGACAAGGAGCGGGTGTTTAGGTGTCCATCGGGAAATTGGTGTCGTTCGACAGCTCTCGGGGTTTCGGATTCATCCGTCCGGAAGACGGTGGTCCGGATGTGTTCGTGCACGTCAACGACATCGGGCTGGACGAGGACGAGTTGCGCCAGGGGCGGATGTTCGAATTCGATGTGACCGAGGGTGATCGGGGTCCCAAGGCGATCAACCTGGCGGTGGTGCCGGGGCAGTCGGCCCCGGTGCGGCACGCCAAGGGCAAGGATCATCGGGGGTCGGGGCAGATGAGTGCGGCCGAGCACCGCCGGCTGATCACCGAGTTGCTGCTGGATGCCTCGCCGCAGCTGACCGCGGCGGAGATCATCACCATCCGCGACCGGCTCACCGCCTTCGCCGATCAGCACGGGTGGATCGAGAACTGACCGGTTCGCATTACGATCGGTCTCGGGTCCATCGCGAACCGAGGAGGTCGTGTGCAACTGCCCGTCATGCCACCGGTCAAACCGATGCTGGCCAAATCGGTCTCGGACCTGCCCCGTGACCCGGGGTTGCTGTTCGAACCGAAATGGGACGGCTTCCGCTGCATCGTCTTCCGCGACGGCGACGAGATCGAACTGGGTTCCCGCAACGACCGGCCCCTGACCCGGTACTTCCCCGAACTGGTGGAACTACTGGGTCGGGCGCTGCCGGACAAGTGCGTGGTGGACGGGGAGATCGTGGTCGTCACCGAGAACGGCCTCGATTTCGACACGCTGCAGAACCGGCTGCATCCGGCGGCCTCGCGGGTGAAGAAGCTGGCGGTGGAGACACCGGCCAGCTTCGTCGGCTTCGACCTGCTGGCGCTGGGCGAGCAGGATCTGACCGATCGGCCCTTCGCCGAGCGGCGGCGGATGCTGGAAACCGTGCTCGACGGGCAGGCCCCGGGCACGCATCTGACGCCGATGACCGAGGACCCGCAGGTGGCGGCGGACTGGTTCACCCGCTTCGAGGGCGCCGGGTTCGACGGGGTGATGGCCAAGGCGGCGGATCTGCCGTACCTGCAGGACAAGCGGGTGATGCTCAAGATCAAGCACGAGCGGACCGCCGACTGCGTGGTGGCCGGGTTCCGCTGGCACAAGGACGGGCAGGGGGTGGGGTCGCTGCTGCTGGGGTTGTTCGACGACGAGGGGAATCTGCATCACGTCGGGGTGGCGTCGAGTTTCACCGCGGCGCGGCGCAAGGAGCTGGTGGGTGAGCTGGAACCGTTGCGCGAGAACGCGCTCGAACAGCATCCGTGGCGGTCGTGGGCCGATGCGGCCGCGCAGGCCACGGCGGACGGGAAGATGCCGGGCGGGGTGAGCCGCTGGACCGGCGGCAAGGATCTCTCGTGGGAGGCGCTGCGCCCGGAGCTGGTGGCCGAGGTGCGCTACGAGCATGTGATGGCGGGCCGGCTTCGCCACGGTGGCCGGCTGGTGCGGTTCCGCACCGACCGCACCCCCGACTCGTGTACCTACGCCCAGCTCGACGAGGTGGCCCCCGCCGAGCTGGCCGACATCTTCGCCGACGCCAGGAACGCGAAAGGGACTGCGCGGTGAGCGATTCGGTGGAGCTCGAGGTGGCCGGGCATACGGTCGGCGTCTCCAATCCGGGCAAGGTGTACTTCTCCAAGCGTGGGGAAACCAAGCTGGATCTGGTGAATTACTATCTGGCCGTTGCCGATCCGATCATGCGGACCATCGGCGGGCGGCCGGTGCTGCTGGAACGGTATCCGGATGGGGCCTCGGGCAAGTCCTGGTTCCAGAAGCGGGTGCCGAAGTCGGTGCCGGACTGGTTGCAGACCACGGTGGTGTCGACGCCGAACGGGACCACCAGCGACGCGCTGGTCGCTGTCGATATGGCGCACATCGTGTGGGCGGTAAACCTGGGCTGCCTGGGTTTCCACGTCTGGCCGACCCATGCCGGCGCCGAGGCCGCCTCCACGTTTCCGCCGGTCATGGACGCGGCCGGCACTGTCCTGCCGCCGACCGGTGTGACCGATGAGTTGCGCATCGATCTGGACCCCTCCCCCGGTATCGGTTTCGACGATCTGCGCGCGGCGGCCTTCGCCACCCGCGAGCTGTGCACCGAACTGGGTATCGATGTGCGCGTGAAGACCTCCGGCTCGCGCGGTCTGCACCTGTACGCGCTGCTGCAACCGCAGTGGGACGGCTATCAGGTCCGCGCCGCGGCGGTCGCGCTGGCCCGCGAGCTCGAGCGCGGCCACCCCGACCGCATCACCGCCGCCTGGTGGAAGGAAGAGCGGGGTTCGCGGGTGTTCGTCGATTTCAACCAGAATGCCCCGCACAAAACGGTTTTCGGTGCCTGGTGTGTCCGCCCGAAGGTCGGCGCGCAGGTGTCCACCCCGATTTCGTGGGAGGCGCTGGAGGCGATCGTCCCGGACGAACTGACCATCGCGACGGTTCCGGCCCGGGTCGCCGAACTGGGTGACCCGTGGGCCGATCGTGTCCCCCAGTCCCTGGAGCCACTGCTGGAGATGTCGGAGAAGGACATGGCCGCAGGGTTGATGGACGCGCCCTGGCCGCCGGTCTATCCGAAGATGCCCAACGAGCCGCCGCGCGTGCAGCCGAGCAAGGCCCGCAGGGACACCGCCGAATAGCGGTGTGCTGGTAGCACTCTCACCGCGCAGCCCCGACGAGCCGCACTCGCCGGGGCTGCGCGGTTGTGAGATGTCTCTTGGTGGCGGACGGCGAGTTGTGGCGTTACCGTCATCGGCGACAACGCCGACGACTCGCGCTATATCTGGAATGTCGTGCTGTCCGAACAGTTTCCGACACACCACCGACAGGAGGGACATTCGATGGACAGCAATATCGAACGCGTGGCGTGGGACCACCGGGCCGCCGCCGCGTACGTGCGTGCGGCCGGTGATGCCGCGGCCCTGCTGAGCACCGCGAAGGATCATGCGCACACCGTGGCCGGTATGGACCTGTCCGGGCTGGGGACCCTCGGCGACGGGTTCGCCGCGGCCTGGGCGGCGGCCTGGACCACCCACGGCGGCCACCTGCAGACCGCGTCGGCGCTCACCGGCGCCTACGGCCAGGTCGTTACCACGTGGGGGACCGTGCTCGGCGGGGTGGACACCGAGTCCACGGCCAGGATCGCCGGCGCCGTCCCCGGCACCGACGAAATCCAGGCGTAGGCCCCGTCAGCGGATCAGGGGGACAACCAATATGCAGACCGGCATTCCGGGCGCAGACCTCACCGCGGTGGAGGAACCCGCTCTGGTCACCGCCTTGGTCGCGCCGCTGGTGAAGCTGCGTGCGGCCCTGGGCGACGGGTCCCGCCCCGACGAGACAGCCCGGGCGGCGCTGGCGGCGGTGGCGGGCACCGTGCGCGCGGCCGTGGACGCCCACCGCGGCGGGATCACGCCGCTGGCGTCCACCGAGACCGCAGCGGCGGCGGTGCCCGTCCTGAAGCGCACGGGCGACGAGGTGGGGGGCCCTGGCCGACGTGGCGGACACCCTTGCGCCGCTGGTGACCTCGGCCTACGCCACCCGCGACGAGGCCGCCGCCATCCTGGCCACCATCACCGCGGCCACCACCGCCGCCGCCCGCCACCGCGCCGAACTGCTGGCCCACCTCAGCGACACCCTCACCTAGCCGTCCTGGCTGCCGTCCCCGAACAGCGCAAGCTGACGCGACGAAGCGGCCGATCCCCCGATCTTGCGCAGACACCGGGCGCACGTCACCTCCGCCCGGGTCGGTTCCAGCGCAGTCGGCGACCACCCGGCAACACCGGTGTGGCACAACAGCTCCGGAACCTCCTCGCCCTCGACCCAGTGCCCGAGGCTGACCGCGTGCACGGTGCGCCCGGACCGCACGACGGCGTGCACACCCGAGTCGCCGAACACCGCTCGCGCGGCGGAGGCTAGAGGAGCGATATCGGTCATGCGCCCAAACGATAGGTCCGGTCACCGACAAACCCACCCCGCCACCGGGGCCTGCTCCGGGCACTCGCCGACGTAATGTGTGGGTTACGACGACCTGTCCTGCACCTGCTCGAAGGACGCTCACACCGCCTCGGCGCCCCGGTGTGGAGTCTCGATACCGATCACGCACACCGCCGATGGTGTTGTGTCGTAGGACTTTTCGCTGCGCACGCCTATTCAGGCGGCGTCGGCGGTGGGCTGCTGGATGTCGAGGGCGGGTTCGCGGGCGGCGCGCAGGATCAGGTGGAGCAGGGCCACGACGAGGGTTTGGTCGAGGGGGCTCCAGGTCAGGGACATGCGGTTGTGGACGAAGCCGACGGAGATGCCGGAGCGGGGGTCGGTCCAGCCGGTGGAGCCGAAGGCGCCGACGTGGCCGTAGCCGCGGGGTGCGCGCGCCGCGGGAAGGCTGTGATAGCCCAGGTGCCAGAACGGGACCAGCAGGCTGCGGTCGAGGCGGTAGGTGCGGATGCGTTCGAGTTCGCGGACGGTCGGGGTGGACAGGTAGGGCGGCCGTCGACGTATCCGTCACAGGCCAGGGCGCTGTACATTTTCGCCAATGCCGTTGCGGTGCAGACGGCGTTGCCGGCGGGCAGGGCGGTGTCGAGGATGGCGGGGTCGTCGCCGCGGAAGATGGATTCCAGGCCGGGAACGTAGATCGACGAGAGCGGGGCGCGCAGCAGGCGGGGCAGGCGCGGGACGGCGGCCGGGATGCCGCGTTCGGCAAGGGTTTTCAGGGAGCCGACGAGGTGGGCGGGCCGGGTGCGGGACCCGGCGGGCGGGCGGCCCAGGTGGATGCCGTCGACGCCGAGGGGGTCGGCGACCTCGCTGCGGTAGAGCTGGGTCATCTCGCGGCCGGTGACGGCGCGGGCCAGTCCGCTCATGAGCCAGCCGATGGTGAGGGCGTGGTAGATCGGTCTGCCCAGCAGCTCATCGGGTTTCGCGGCGGCCAGCCGCGCTTCCATGAGTTCGTGGTCGAGGACCTCGCCGGGGGTGGCGGCGGGCAGCGCGGACAGGCCGCCGCGGTGGCTGAGCAGTTCGGTGACGGTGATGCGGGCCTTGCCGTTGGCGGCGAACTCGGGCCAGTATTCGGCGACGGGGCGGCGTAGTCGAGCAGCCCGCGGTCGGCCAGCCGCGCCAGCACGGTCGCCGAGACACCCTTGGATACGGAGTAGACCATGGCGCCGGTGTCGGCGGTCCAGGGGGTGCCGTGGGCGTCGGCGGCGCCGGCCCAGACATCGACGACCGGTTCGCCGTGCTGGTAGACCGCCAGTGCGCCGCCGTTGCCGCGGCGGCCGGCGAAGACGCGGGCGAAAGTCTTGATGGCGGAGTCGAATCGGGGTTCGGTGGTGCCGTGCACCCCGGTGGGCAGTCCGGCAGCGGCGGCGGAGCTGGAGGTCGTCATCGATCCACGGTAGCCGCGCGGCGACCACCTCGACAAGGTGTGTCTGGGACAATTTTCCGGCGTGGTGGAGAGTTCGAATGTCGGTACCGTCTGCCACAGTGACGGTCATGGATCCGGTGACCTTCCCCGACGCCGCCGCCTTCGACGCCTGGCTCGAAGCCAATCACGCACGCCCGGAAGGGGTTTGGATCCGCATGGCCAAGAAGGGCTCGGGCATCACCACGCTCACCGAGGACGAGGCGGTCGATGTCGGACTGTGCTGGGGCTGGATCTCCGGGCAGCGCAAGGCCTTCGACGCCGACTACTACCTGCAGAAGTATGTGCCGCGCCGCCCGCGCAGCCACTGGTCGCAGGTCAATGTCGACAAGGTCGCCCACCTGATCGCCGCCGGGCGCATGCGCGCGCCGGGACTCGCCGAGGTCGACGCAGCCCGCGCGGACGGGCGGTGGGCCGCAGCCTACCCGTCGCAGGCGAACTTCACGGTGCCGCCGGATCTGGCTGCCGCGCTGGCCGATCGACCCCGCGCCCGGCACGCCTTCGATGCCCTGGACCGGGCCCGCCAGTATGCGATCGTGCTGGAGTTGCTGCGGGCGAGAACCGCGAAAACCCGCGCTTCCCGTCTCGACAAGGCGCTCGGCAGCCTCGAATCACACTGAAACCGACCGATTCCGGGTGCCGGATCTGGCTCCGGCACCCGGAATCGGTTCGTGCCGGGTTCAGTTCAGTCGTTCGGCCAGCAGCGGCGCGAGGGTGCGCAGCACCTCGAGGTAGTCCCCGCCGACGACCTGCGGCGCGACATGGTTCGCACCTGCGTGCACGTGTTCGGCGAGCCGGTCGGCGACCTGGGTGGCGCTGCCGTGTGCGACGACCGCGTCCACGAACCGGTCGCTGCCGGGCTGGGTCAGGTCGGTCTCGTCGAAACCGAAGCGGCGCAGGTTGTTCACGTAGTTGACCAGGCCCAGATAGAATCCGGCCTTCTCGCGGCCGGCGACCCGGGCTCGCACGGTGTCCTCGTCGAGGACCACCTTGTGCTCGCTGACCAGCAGCTTGTCGGGGCCCAGGATGCCGCGCAGCTCGGCGGTGTGCTCGGGCACGGTCAGATACGGCAGGGCGCCGGCGCTGCGGTCGCGCGCGAGTCGCGCCACTCGCGGGCCCAGCGCGGCCAGTGCGCGGCCCTGCTGCGGGACGCCGCGGGCGTCGAGGATGTCGAGGTAGTTCACCAGGGCGTCATAGGGTTTGGTGTAGGTGCCGGTGTGCTCGGGGTGGCCGACGCCGATGCCGAGCAGGAACCGGCCGGGGAATTTCTCCGCGAGCCGCAGGTAGGTGTCCGCGGCCGCCTCGGCGGTGGAGCCCCACACGTTGACGATGCTGGTGGCCACGACGATCGATTCCGATCCGGCCAGCAGTTTCTCGTAACCGTCCCAGTCGGTCGGCGGCGATCCGCCCAGCCAGACCGCGCCGTAGCCGAGGTCTTCGAGTTCACGCACCGCTTCGGGGGTGAACTGCGTGTAGAACTGCCATGCACCGAACTTGCCCAGGTAGTCGAATGCCATATCAGCGGCCAACGCATCAAGATCACGACGCATTCCCGGCGGCGTTGTCGAATTCGGCGCGCGCGGCGAGCACCTCGTCCATGTGGCCCTCGGCCCACTGCTGCAGCCGGGTCAGGATCACCAGCAGGCTCTGCCCGAGCGGGGTCAGCGAATAGTCCACGCGCACCGGTACCTGCGCGGTCATGCGCCGCACCACCAGGCCGTCGCGTTCGAGGGTGCGCAGGGTCTGGGTGAGCATTTTGTTGCTGACCGCGGCCACGGTCGCGCCGATCTCACCGTAGCGGCGCGGTCCCGGGCCGAGCGCGGCCAGGATCAGGCAGGTCCACTTGTCGCCGATGGTGTCGAGCATCTGATTGGTGGGGCAGGCGGCGAGGAAGGCGTTGTACTCGACTTTGGCCTGTTCCCGGCGTTGCGCGGCGGTGGTGGTCGGCATCGTCACTCCCCTGGTGCGGGCCCGGTCGCGAGCCCGGATCGACTACTGGCTGTGCAGGTACAGCCGACGCGGTGGCGTGCGCATTCCCGCCCGCAGGGACCGCTTCGGGTCGCGATCCGCGTTCTCACCGGTGACTTGGATACTTTTCGGTGCCTACTGGCCGGGCACCCGGACCCCGACCTACGGTGAATCCACGCCCCGCACCGCCGGTCACCCGGCGCGGCGGCGTTCCACCGGTGGACCTTCATTCCTTCCCAGTCACAGGAGCATTCCCATGCGTGCTGTTGCTTTCTCCCGTTTCGGCGGTCCGGAGGTCCTCGACCTGATCGACGTCCCCGTACCCGTCCCGGGACCGGGTGAGGTGCTGGTGAAAATCGCTGCGGCCCCGGTCAATCCGGTCGATATCGGGGCGCGGGCCGGGGCGTTCGCCGCGCTGCTGCCCGAGCGCGACCATTACGTGCCCGGCGTCGAATTCTCCGGCTGGATCGAGGCGACCGGTCCGGGAGTGGC
Source organism: Nocardia sp. NPDC051981 (assembly GCF_040680715.1). Classification (NCBI taxonomy): domain Bacteria; kingdom Bacillati; phylum Actinomycetota; class Actinomycetes; order Mycobacteriales; family Nocardiaceae; genus Nocardia; species Nocardia sp. NPDC051981. The sequence goes on from NZ_JBFAXK010000005.1 coordinate 135,394, forward strand.
CGACGCCGAGCCGGGGCGGCTGGTGGTCGGGCTGATTCCCTGGCTGGCCACCTTCGACGGCGCCTACACCGAGTACGTGACGATTGCGGCCGAGCTGGTCGCGGCCGCCCCGACCGGCGTCGATCCGACCGCCGCGGCGACCCTGCCGCTCAATGCGATCACCGCTGACCTGGCCGTGGCGGCGGCCCCCGGAGCCCGCGTGCTGGTGACCGGCGCGGCCGGCGGTGTCGGCGGATACGCGGTGCAGCTGGCCGCGGCACGGGGCGCGACGGTGATCGCCGTGGCCGGGCCCGGAGACGAAGACCTGGTGAAGTCACTGGGTGCGACCGAATTCGCCACGCGCGGTGAGGATCTGACGCGGCGTGTGGGCGCGGGCAGCGTCGATGCCGTCATCGATGCCGCGCTGGTGGGTGCGTCGCTGCTGCCGCTGGTGCGCGACGGCGGCGCGTTCGTGGCGCTGCTGCCGCCGGTGACCCCGCCCGCCGAGCGCGGGATCACGGTGACGACGGTCCAGCAGGCCCCCGACGGCCGCCGACTGGCCGAGCTGGTGGATCTGGTGGAGGCGGGCACGCTCACCCTGCGCATCGCGGAGACCTTCCCGCTGGCCGAGGCCGCCGCCGTGCACGCCCGCTTCGAGAAGGGCGGCCTGCGCGGGCGACTGGTGTTGCTCCCCTAGGCGGCTTCGGGTCGGCCCTGGGCGCGGAATTGTCCTGGCGCCACCCCGAATTCGCGCTTGAATGCTTTGGCGAACGCGTATTCGGAGGTGTAGCCGGACTTTTCCGCGACCACCCGCAGCAGGGCGTCGGACTCGCGCAGCAGCCGCGCCGCGCAGGTCATGCGCCACCAGGTCAGATAGGTCAGCGGGCCGGTGCCGAGGGTGGCGGTGAAGCGTTGCGCGAACACCGAGCGCGACACCCCGGCGCGGGCCGCGAGGGACTGCACCGTCCACGGCGCGCCCGGCTCGGCGTGAATGGCCTGCAAGGCGGTGTGTACGGCCGGATCCCGCAGTGCCGCAACCCAGCCGGTGCCGGTGGGGTGGGCGTCGTGCCAGGCGCGCAGCATGAACAGCAGCAGCACCTCCAGCAGCGGCGCGATGGCCCCGGACCCGTCCTGGGTGTCGAGCTCGTGGCCGAGCAGATCGATGGCGGCACGCAGCGGGCTGTGGTGGCCGACGCGGGCGGGCAGATGGATCACATCGGGCAGTTCCGCCAGCGCGGGGTGCGGGCGTGAGCCGTCGAGAGAATAGGCGCCGCACAGTAATACGGTCTCCGCGCCGGACGCGCTCACGGTGCGTGCGGGTTCGGGACTGTCGGCGATGGCGTGGCCGCGGCTGCGCGGCATGAACGCCACGTCGCCGACCTGCAGGTGCACCGGTTCCCCGCCGTCGGGCAGCAGCCAGCACGAACCCTGCAGCACCACATGGAATCCGGCGCTGTTGCCCTGCGCCGGGAAATGCGTGCGCCAGGGCGCGTGCTTGACGGTCCGGTTGGAGTGCGGGGTGCCCAACCGCATCGCGGCGACCGCGTCGCTGAGAATGTCCACCACCCAACCGTACCGGCCATTCCACCGTCACCGGACGATCGGATATCAGGACCGGACTTTCGAGCATGGATCGTCCGGATCGTGATCCATAGCGTGAACTGCGAGCCGATCGAGCGGCTCGCACCCTTCACTCGATGGAGTTGTCTCCCATGCGTATTGCCGTACACGGCGCCAGCGGTTTCACCGGTTCCCTCGTCGTGGCCGAGCTCGTCCGCCGCGACCTCACCCCGGTCCTGGTCGGCCGCGACCCGGACCGCCTGCGCCGCATCGCCGACCAGGCCGCGATCCCGCAGGCCGAGATCCACGTCGCCCGCCTCGACGACACCGCGGCCCTCACCGCCGCGTTCGCGAGCACCGACGCGGTGATCAATGCCGCCGGACCCTTCACCCTCTGGGGCGAACCGGTCGTGCGCGCCGCCATCGCCGCCCGCCGCCCTTACCTCGACACCACCGGCGAGCCCGCCTACCTGCACAAGATCCTCACCACCTACGACGAACCCGCGAAACAGGCCGGGATCGCCGTCGTTCCGGCCGTCACCGACGACGGCGTGCCCGGCGACCTCATCGCCGCATTGACCGCGGCCCGCCTCACCGCCCCGATCGGCGAGGTCGTCATCGCCGACCTGCGCCGCCCCGGCGCCGCATCCCGGGGCACCGCACGCTCCATGGCCGCCATCACGGTCGCCGAGCAGATCGAATACCGTTCCGGCAGCTGGCAATCGGTGCAGGTATCGGAATCCACCCTGTTCGAACCGGGCGAGGCCGAACCAGTGCCCATGAGCACTCTCGCGCTGCCGGGCGTCTACACCATCCCCCGTCATCTCGAGACGCCCCGCGTGCGCGGGGTGATCCGCAGCGAGGTCGGCGAGCTGTTCGCGAGCCTGAATTCCGAAGTCGCCGAAACCCTTCCGGAGGCCCCCGACCCGGCCGCGCTCGACGCCGCGCGCTGGTTCATGCTCGCCGAGGCCACCGGCGTGGACGGCCGCCGCGCCCGCGGCTGGGTGACCGGGTTCAACGCCTACGCCTCCACCGCGGTCATCGCCGTGGAGGCCGCGCGCCGGCTGGTCGCCGACGGCGCCCCGGCCGGAACCCTCGCCCCGGCCCAGGCCTTCGACGCCGCGAGCTTCCTCGACCACCTCGCCACCACCGGGGTGACCTGGCAGGTCGAGGAGCTCGCCGCCGTTTGAACGCCGTGTCCCACACGGGAATCAGCGCCCGGCGTCGACCTTCGGGAAGGTGTCGCTGACCAGCGTGAGCAACGCGTCCGCGAGCAGGTGGTGCACCTGCTCGCGGGTCAGGCTGCCGCGCACGATCCACTCGCGCCCGGCCGCCTTCACCAGCCCGCCGTAACAGCGCACCAGCGCCCGCAATTCGGCCGAGTGCAGCGACTCGCTCAGCCCCATCATCTGGACCATGCGGTCGGCCGCGGCGTAGTCGGCCTCGTCGAGGATGCGCTGCACCTCGGGGTCGTCGCCGACGCCCTCGTGCCCGGTGACCTTGACCCAGGTGCTGCCGTGCTCACCGATGGTGTCCAGCAGCCACGAGACGCTGGCGTCCACCCGCTCCCGGGTGGTCCCGGCGGGCACGATCATCTTCTCCGGCCGCGGCAGCGTCACCATCCGCCGCACCACCGCGAGATACAGGTCCCGCTTGTTGCCGAAGTAGTGATTGATCAGCCCGCGCGCCACCCCGGCCCGCTGGGCCAGTTCGGCGGTGGACACGGCCGCATACGGGCGTTCGCCGAACATGTCGATGGCGCAGGACAGGATCTGCGCCCGGCGTTCGTCGGGTTCGAGCCGGCGCCGCCGCGACCGCGCGTCCCCCGCGTCCTCGGACGCGGGCGGCTCGATGTCGATATCAGAGTGAGCGGGCAATGAGATCCTTCATCACCTCGTTGGCTCCCGCGAGGATCCGCAGGACCCGAGCGCCGGTGTACAGCTGGGAAATCGGGTATTCGGTCATGTATCCATAGCCGCCGAAGAACTGCAGGCAGCGATCCACCACATTACCGAGTTGGTCGGTCAACCAGTATTTCGACATGGCCGCGGTGGGGATATCCAGCTCACCACGCAGATGCTTGGTGATGCAGTCGTCGAGGAACACCCGCCCGACCTTGGCGATGGTCGCGCACTCCGCCAGCTCGAAACGGGTGTTCTGCATGGCGAACAGCGGCTTGCCGAACGCCTCGCGGCCCTTGGTGTAGTCGACGGTCAACTCGACCGCCTTCTCCGTCATCGCCACCGCCATGATCGCGGTGACCAGGCGTTCCTGGGCCAGCATCTGCATCATCTGATAGAAGCCCTGACCCTCGGCCGGGCCCAGCAGGTGCGACACCGGCACGCGCAGGCCGTCGAAGAACAGCTCGGCGGTGTCCTGCGCCTTGCCGCCGATCTTGGACAGGATGCGACCGCGGGTGAAACCTGGAGTGTCGTCGCCCACTTCGGCGAAGATCAGCGAGACGCCGGCCGCGCCCAGGGCGGGGTCGGTCTTGCAGGCGATGATGATGCCATCGCACAGCCACCCGTTGGAGATGAAGATCTTCGAGCCGGTGATGACGTACTCGTCGCCCTCACGCACCGCGCGGGTCTTGATGTTCTGCAGGTCCGAGCCGGTCCCCGGTTCAGTCATGCCGATCGAGAGCACCATCTCACCGCTGGCCGCCTTCGGCAGCACCCGCTTCTTGAGTTCCTCGGACCCGAACTCGTGAAGGTAGGGCGCGATGATCGAGGAGTGCACCGACATGCCCAGTGAACCGTCACCGCAGTGCGCCTGGGCCTCGATGATCGCCGCCTCGTGGGCGAAAGTGCCACCGCCACCACCGTATTCGGACGGGATGGCCGCGCACAGCAGGCCCAGTTCACCGGCGCGGTTGTAGAGCGCGCGGTCGGGGTGCCCCTGGGCGATGAACTTCTCCTCGTGCGGAATCACCTCCTTCTCGAAGAAGGTGGTCGCCAATCCTCGTACCGCCTCGACCTCGTCGTCGCTCCATGCGGGGCGTGCCATCGTCCGTTCCTCGCTTGCCTGAAAGGGTGCGCCTGAGCGCCTCGCCCCTCAGCGTGCACGGCTATTGGCGGTGTGTCAACAATGTGTCAACAATCGCCCGACCGGGACTGATTCACCTCGGCCAAGGTCGAGAAGATCGGCGTGCCCGCATCCGCCTCGATCCCCTGCCGCCGCAGGAACCCATCGATGAGCCCCATACCAGCTCCACCGCCCGCTCCACGAACTCCGCGGTCTGATCACCGGACGGCGAATCCGAATCCGACAACCACAGATCCGTCAACGACACCACCGCCGAGAACGATCTGGTCCCAGGCACTGGCACTCGTCGACGCCTCCCCGACACCACCAAACCCGCCCTCGCCGCCCTCATCGGCGACCTCACCCACGAACAAGCCCGCGCAGCCGTCCTCACCGCGTCCCGCGGCGACAACATCCACACCCTCGTCGACCTCGTCCTCGCTCAGGACCGAGAGGGCCGCACCCGCGTCCTGACCCTCATCGACGACATGGACGACATCGCCGAATTCCTCACCGCCCTCACCCCGACACCCCGACACCCCGACATCCCGAACACGGTGTGGCAGGCCCTCATTCAGGTCCGCGACGACGCCCCCGCCCGCCTGCAAACCCGGCTCGCCGAAAGCGGCCGCGACGACGACGCCGGCGACCTCGCACCCCTCGGCGCCACGGCCAACCGACCGCACCCCACCACCACAACGCCCGGCCCCGCAACGGCCGGGCGTTTCCCACATCCGGCCCTTTGAGAGAATGGCTCGTCCACCACCCCGCGCACGAAGGATCACCGCAGCTTCCGATGGCCGAGCAGACCACCCCGGCACCACAGTCCGACGCACCGGCCATCGACCCCGGCGACCTGGCCATCTGCCTGCGCGTCCTCGAACAGGCCGGACAGCTCGACAAGGAACACCCGGACTCCGTCACCGTGCAGCGGGCCGTCGCGCACATGTTCAAGAAGTTCAAGCGCAACAAGCGCATCGCCGCCCGCGACGCCGTCTCCGAAGCCGACCGCGAAGTCGTGGCCGCCACTGCCACCGGCTCACCCAACCGCATCGACGACGAAACCGCCGGTATCCCGATCAGCTCCACCACCACCGGAGCCAGCGCCGGAACCCTACTGCGACCGCGCCCCTGCTACATATGCAAACAGCGCTATACCCGCGTGGACGCCTTCTACCACCAGCTCTGCCCCGACTGCGCCACCAAGAGCCACGCCAAACGCGACGCCCGCACCGACCTCACCGGCAAACGCGCCCTCCTCACCGGCGGCCGCGCCAAGATCGGCATGTACATCGCCCTGCGCCTGCTCCGCGACGGCGCCCACACCACCATCACCACCCGCTTCCCCAACGACGCCATCCGCCGCTTCGCCGCCCAGCCCGACAGCGCCGACTGGCTGCACCGGCTCCGCATCGTCGGCATCGACCTCCGCGACCCCGCGCAGGTCGTCGCACTCGCCGATGACATTGCCGCACAGGGCCCGCTCGACATCCTCATCAACAACGCCGCACAGACCGTGCGCCGCACCGCCGGCGCCTACAGCGCTCTGGTCGAAGCCGAGAACGGGCCCCTGCCCGCGGGCGAACTGCCCGACGTGATCAGCTTCGGCAAGACCATGCAGGCGCACCCCACCGCACTCACCGCCTCTCTCACACCCGACCTCACCGCGGCCGACATCACCGACCTGGCTCTGGTCGCCGGATCGGCCACGCCGGAACGCATTTCGCAGGGTGTCGCCATCGACGCGGGCGGACTCGTCCCCGACCTCGCCCACACCAACAGCTGGGTCCAGACCGTCGGCGAGGTCGACGCCACCGAACTGCTCGAAGTGCAGCTGTGCAACTCGGTCGCACCGTTCATCCTCATCTCCCGGCTGCGCCCGTCCATGGCCGCGGCGTCGGCCCGGCGCAAGTACGTGGTGAATGTGTCAGCCATGGAAGGCGTTTTCGCGCGCGGCTACAAGGGCGCCGGCCACCCGCACACGAACATGGCCAAGGCCGCACTCAACATGCTGACCCGCACCAGCGCGCGCGAGATGTTCGAGGGCGACAAGATCCTGATGACCGCCGTCGACACAGGCTGGATCACCGACGAGCGGCCGCACTACACCAAGATCCGCCTGGCCGAGGAGGGCTTCCACGCACCCCTCGACCTGGTCGACGGCGCGGCTCGCGTGTACGACCCGATCGTCCGCGGCGAAGCCGGTGACGACCTCTACGGGTGCTTCCTCAAGGACTACGAACCCTCCAACTGGTAACTCACCCCACCTGGGCCTGACCGGCCCCTCCCCTCTTGGCTGTTTTTGAGGGTGATGGGGCTGGTACGGGACTTTTTCATGAGAGGGTGATTCATGTTTAGATGCGCATATGTCCGTATCGATATGTTATGTCCACGATTCAACGACGCCACGCCGGTTCAGGCCCTCCTTCCCAGCCGAAGGAGACTCCCTATCCGCGCCCAGGCCTCTCGGACAGCACCCCCGCCCTACCCCAACGTCCCAGCACAGGACCATAATCGACGCACTCCCCCACTACGAGAACGGACGATCTCATGAGTGGAAAATCCTTGACCACCACGTTGCGGGAGCGACTGCCGTTCCTGCGCTGGTCGGTGATTCGATTCGCTTTGGGCGGGCCAACTTTCATGCGGACCGGGCAGGTGGGCGATGGCCGTGAGGCCGCCGCCCGGGACTACGTACTCACCCATTCCACCGCGGGCGATCCGGACAGTGTGCTCGCGGCCTACGACGGCTTCGCCCGTACGCGGAGCATGCTGGTGAACGTCGGGGACGAGAAGGGGCTGATCCTGGACTCCGCCGTGCAGCGGGCTGCGCCGAAACTGGCGCTCGAGCTGGGCGGTTACTGCGGGTACAGCGCGGTCCGGATCGGGCGGGCCCTCTCCCCCGGGGCGCGCCTGGTGTCGGTGGAGCTCAATCCCGACAATGCCGGGATCGCTCGGACCCTGCTGGCACATGCCGGACTCGCCGATCGGGTGAGCGTGGTGGTGGGCACGATCGGCGACGGCGGGAAGACGGTCGAGCGGCTCGCGAGCGAGTACGGATTCGGTTCCGGCACACTCGATTTCGTCTTCATCGACCATGACAAGAGCGCCTACCTGCCCGATCTGAAGACCATCCTGGCGGCCGGCTGGCTGCATCCGGGCAGCATCGCGGTCGCCGACAATGTGCGTATCCCGGGTGCCCCGGAGTACCGCCGCTACCTGCACGAGGCCGAGGGCGCGAGCTGGCGGACCATCGAGCACGACACCCACGTCGAATACCAGTCCCTGCTCAAAGATCTTGTCCTGGAATCGGAGTACCTGGGCTGATCACTTCTATCCTGGGGTCATGGGCTACCGGCTGCTGGCCGACGCGACCGCGATCATGCACTTCCTGTTCGTGGCCTATGTGGTGGTGGGTGGTTTCATCGCCTGGCGCTGGCCGCACACCATCTGGCTGCACCTGCTCGCCTTCGGCTGGGGTTTCAGCACGGTGCTGCTCACCATCGAGTGCCCGCTGACGAATCTGGAGAACTGGGCGCGGCATCGGGCCGGCGAGGCGGGCCTGCCGTCGAGCGGGTTCATCGACTACTACATCACCGGCGTGCTCTATCCGCGCGATGCTCTGGACCTGGTGCGCATCCTGGTGGCGCTGTGCGTGCTGGCTTCTTGGACCGGGCTGGTGTGGTTCTCGCGCCGCCGCGGCGCGAGAACCACCGCGGCGCATTGACGCGTTTACGCAGCTAAAGACATCATTCAGCCTCATTGCGGACTGAGGGCGCCAGCCCGATGGCCGGGTGATCCGGAGTTCTGGATCACCGCCCCAGGCCGTGTATTCGATATCCGGAGGCGCACGGATCGGCGGCGTGCTGAAGGCGTTCCGGCCGTCCTGTGCCGTTCGATCCGGCCTGTTCAGCGCTGTCTTGGCAACTTCTTGGCAAGATGGAAACCGTATCTGAGCTGGCAGAACAGCGGTTCCATGGCGAGGCGGCTCGTCTGTCCCAAACACCGAATGGACGGGTCGAATCTGCACTGACCTGCAATGCTTCGTCCGTCGGATCTGGCCTTTGGGCTCTCGACGATCGGTCAGGGGGCCGGATTGTGGACCGGCAGCTTTTAGCGGCGCTGGGCTGGTCCGAGGGCGACCGGCTGGGCCTGCGCACCGAGGGCGCGGTGCTGGTCGCCGAGCCCGGGACCGACGTGGTGCCCGGCGCCGTGATGGTGGTCCGGGCCGGTTTCGTCCGGGTCCCGTATCGCTGGCGGCGTCGGGTGAATCTGTTGCTCGGCGACCGGGTTCTGTTGCTCGCCAACCCGTCCCGCAAGCGCCTGGCTATCTACGCGCCGGCGGCGCTCGCCGAGGTGTTCGGACCCGTCCTGGACGGACTGTCCCGATGACCGCGCCCCGGCACCGCCACAGCGTCCGCAGGTGCGTCGGCGGAGACGGTGGCAGCGGCCTGACTTTTGCTGTCGCAGATGGGCATCGCCCCGTTCGATCTGGTCGCCGGGACCTCGGCACCGACGTTCGCCGAGGTCGTCCCGAAGGTCCGCACGACGTTGACGCCGGGCACGTTGCGCACCTACGACACCCACCTGTCCTGGCTCGAAAAGCACTGGGACGACCGCCGACTCGATGAGATCTCCAAGCTCGACCTGGAGCAGCGGGCGCGTGAGGTGCAGGCCGGCGCCCGTGCGAGCCGCGCGTCGTGGGGCCGAGGTAGCGCGGTCGAGCATTTCGTTGGCGCGGTGCGCTGTGTGTATCGCTACGCCGAGGACAGCGGCTGGATCCGGCGTGCGGACAATCCGGCCCGGCAGGTGCCGAAACCTGCTCGTCAGCCCTCGCATCGCTACGCGATCCCGCCCCACCGGCTCGCCGAGATCTGCACGGCCGACAGTGACCGCCGGTGCGGCAACGGCCAGGGCCAGCAGCTCACGCTGCAGCACCCGGCGGGCGGCGTCGCTGAACCCGGTCCCCACCGCCCCGAGCAGCACCAGCCGCCCGCAGGCGTCTCGGCCGCCGAAACCCAGCAGATCGAACACATACAGGCACACCGGCACCCGGATCAGTGCCGGGCTCGGCCGCGTCACGCCCATGCGGCGCCCGATCCGGGAGAACCGCGGCATCCCGGTCCGGGGCCACCAGTTCACCATCGAGGGTCATCTCCCGCCCCGCCGCCAGCGACAGCAGAGCGTGGGAGATCTCGGGGAAGGCCGCGCCCAGGGAGTTGCCGTTACGGCTGACCATGTGGCACACGCCGTCGGAAATCCATGCCAGGCAGCGGATTCCGTCGTATTTCCATTCGTAGGCGTACCGGGTGTCGTCGTCGGCGGGAACGGGCCCGGCCGTGGCGAGCATCGGCGCCGAGGGCGCACCATACGGCGAACGCTACCCCAGAAGAAACCGAGCGGTCGCATCATCGTGATGCTCTGGAATCCAGCACCCCTGGTCGTACTGTCCGCGCCGATCGGGCCGCTGCTGGTTATGTGGGCGTGGGTGGCTCGGCACCGGGGTACATGACGGCGTGCCACCACGATTCGAGCCGGCTCGGCTCCGGCCAGTGCACCATGGGCACATCGTCATCGGAACCGCTGGTGATGGTGGGTGGGGTAGTAGCCCGTTTTTCCCGGCCGGCGGACGGGTTTGTCGCCGCGTGGTTCGCGTGGGGTTGCTGTCATGGCGCGCCTCCGAAATCCCTGGCCCGGCGACCGGTCTCACCGGGGCGGGCTGGATTCTCAACTCGCGGCGGCGGTGTACGCCGAGGTCGACCGCGCGCGAGGAATGCCACGAACACCCAGGGGCAATGCCGAAGGGGTCTGCGCCCCGCAGAGGGGCCGACGTGGGCCAGGGTAGGCGTTCAAGGTCAACGGCAGGCCACGTCCGAACCAGCCGGTGATCACTCGATGGAAGCTGGGCGGCCCGGACGCTGTGGGATGGGCGTCCGGGCCTGGGCCCGGACGATGACCGCTTGCGCCGCGGCCTGCCCGGGGAAGCCGACCGGCACCCGGATGTCCGGGATCCGCAGACATCCGGGTGCCGGCCTGTGCTTACCTGCTCTGGCCAGCCGTGCCGTCCACCGATCCGGACCGACCGGCGGACGCCTCACACCGGTCGCCTTCAGTGTGAAACACCGCCCCCGACAACACCATCCCCTGCCCATCACCAGATGCTCCGCCTGCCAGTTACACCCGAATTGGTGAGTCCGGCTGACTGGCGTGCGCAAGGGATTGGCGAGTGTTTGTATCGCATATCGCGCAGGCGATGGACAACCGCACGGGGTATGTGACCTGCATATATCCCCGAACGAGTTGAAGCGCATCGGCATCTCGGCGCGATAATCGGGATATGGGTACTCCTGCCGAGCCGACTGAGGAATCGCAGGTGTGGGCTGCGAGGACGTATCCGGCACCGCGGAACCGCGGACGGGCAGTTTCCGATTCTGGTTCGCCACCCGCCGCTGGGAGTGGTCGCCGGAGCTGTACCGCATGCACGGCTACGCCCCCGGCGAGATCGAGCCGACCACCGAACTTCTTCTGGCACACAAACATCCCGACGACCGCGACAAGGTCGCCGAGACGATCGCCCGCTCGGTGGAGTTGGGTGAGCCGTTCTCGAGCCGTCACCGGTTCATCGACACCCACGGGGTCGAGCATCAGGTGATGGTGGTCGCCGACCACATCCTCGACCAGGGGTGCGTGGTCGCCGACCACATCCTCGACCAGGGGTGCGTGGTCGGCACCGCGGGCTTCTACATCGACCTGGCTGACACCCTCGCCCGTGCCGAGCACGACGCCCTCCTCGAGCAGCTACCGGAGGTCATTGAAGCGCGCGCGGCGATCGAGCAGGCCAAGGGTGTGCTGATGCGCATGTACAGCATCGGCGACGAGCAGGCATTCAAGCTGCTGGCGTGGCGGTCCCAGGAAACCAACACCAAGCTGCGCGCCTTGGCCGAACAACTGCTGCACGAGCTGCCCAAGATGCCGCCGGCCGAGCCCGCCACGGTGTCGGCGTTCGACCACATCCTGCTCACCCTGCACGAACGCATCCCCCGCTGACCACGCCCCGGGGTTGCCCCAGGGCTGACCACACTCCTCGCAAACGTGGCCCCGCCTGGCCTGCAGGGGATGGGAGGCAGGACCGGGCGGGTGTGCACATTCTCAACCAGATCAACCAGCGGTTCGCCTATCAGTGGTCGGTCAGCTCCTTGTAGCGCAGGAAGGCCACGAAGGAGACCTGCCCTTCGGCCCAGATGTGGTCTTCGTTGATACGGCGCCCGACGATCTCCCGCACTTCCGGGTCCTGGGCCATACCCCACACGAGCGCGTCATCGAAGGTGATGAAACCGTCGCCGTCGGTATCGATCTCGTCGAACTCGCGCCGGGTGGCGATGAACTGCTGCTGGTCCATACCCTTTCTCCTTTGCCGGTTGGTTACCGCCGAACAGCCCCGTCCTGGTTCGTCATCGATCCAGCACACAAGCGTACGCGGAACGTTTGCTGGGACATCTGGATGGGCGGAGAATCGAAATGAGCCCAAGCACCGGGCCCCACGGCCGTCCCGAGTCACCCAGGATGTCGACTTCCAGGCGGCGGCGATCATGATGGCGGCTTTGTCGCAATAGTGTCGTATCGCGTCATGCACACCATGGCTGCCTATAGTCGTTCGCTATGAAATGGAGGAGACGTAAGCAGGCAGCCGTGGACCGTGCTGCGGTGGCCGGGGTCCGGGAGACCACGCGGCAGCAGCCGGGCGGTTTGACTCCACACAACGGGTTTGCTGAACGGATACTGTCGACGCCGGCGGTCCCGGCGTGGATCCACTGGGTCTATGACCGCGATCCCGAGATCGCGCGTTTCTACTTCCAGCTGCACTATCCCCTCGACGAGGGGCCCGGCGATGAGCAGCGGACCCTCAAGCGGGCCTATCAGGCCGAGCAGGCCGCACGGTGTGTGGAACGGGCCCGCCGCTTCCACAGCGACAGGCCGGTGGTGAGCGCGTATTTTCCCGCGCTGCCCGACGACGAGGACTTCCATGCCGCCTGCGATGCGGGGCGGGAATGGGACGGGCACTGGTACTCCCGTGACCCGCTGCAAGCTTGGCCCGAGGTCCACGGCCTCCGGTAGCCCCGCCAGGGCTCGCCCTCGGGGGTTCGTGCAGGTCGGCCTCAGCCGAAAAGCGCGGAGAATTCCTCGAAGGAGAGCTTGCCGTCCCCGTCGCTGTCGAAGGATTCGATCAGAGCCGACGCATCGGCGGGATCGAGACCGATGAACTCGGCGGCCTTTTCCAACTCGCCGACCGAGATGAAGCCGTCGCCATCGGCATCGAAGGCGGCGAAAGCATCCTCGACAGAAGCGACGCCCTGCGGCAGCCCTTCCTGTGCTCGCACCGCATCGAACTCCTCAACGAACTCCGACTCGGAGATCAACCCGTCCCCGTCGGTGTCTGCGGCGGCCACGATCGCGGCTGCGTCTTCCTCGCGGATCTCCAGGCCCATGCCGTGCACCGCGGTGGCGATGTCGATGGCCGAAATCAGTCCGTCCCCGTCGGTGTCGATCAACCCGAACGCGGACTCGTCGAAACCGGCGGCTTCTTTATTGACAGGTTCATGTGTCATAGCTGTCATCACCCTTCTGCTCGATTGCATCGGGCCAACACAACCTCCGGCGTGGACCCCCTGACCTGAGAGGCGGTCGTCCGGACACGGCAGGGACACAGAGCGCCCCGCCGTGTCCGGGTTCCCCGAGAAGTCAGCCGATGAGATTGGACAATCTCAGCGGTCGGACCATCTCAGCGCACACCAACAGCTCGGCCCTCTCAACCGGCCGGTGCCCGATCGTGGCCGACCGATGATGAGGTCGTTATCGGCTCCACCACCCCGTCCGCCCACGTCGCTCGAGTGTTCGGAAAACGGTGATCTGACGAACATGTGCGCCCGCCTTGAACTTGCCCGCGCTGTGACTCGCGGCGATGAGTGGCGGAGTTCTCGCGCCGTCGGTTGGCGCCTCCTCAGGCTATCTCTGACTACCGGGGTCCGGTTCGGGTTCGTCGGTGGCCGGGGCTGCGACACTCGGGGTGCGTTCAGCAGCCAGTGCCTGCCCGATCACCCGAACCGCATCGTCCGCGTTCGCTGCAGTGATGACCACGGCCTTGGACCCTCCCGAGCCCAGCTTGATACTGACCGTGACATCAGTACGCCGCGACCGGACGAACTCGGGCAGCGTCTTGATCGCCATCATCAACGCACTGCCGCTGGCCGCGATCATCTCCACGAAGGGAGCAACATCCGGTAGACCCCTCAAAGCATCGGGGTAGTCCAATGCGGCGGACGGAGTCGCCATCATGAGATGGTCCTCCAGCACGCCTTGATCGGCCAAGATCTGCACCTCGAGCAACGCGCCGTATTCGCCGAAATCCCCAATCCTGATGCCGATGGCCACCTCTCCCCCTCACTGCCGACTAGGTCGAGATCATGCCACGAACCGCAGACCAGAGCCCTGACGGGCCCTTACCTGGGCGGTGGTGGCCGACGAGAGGCGGAGTACGAAGGATCGCGTCGACGACTGATCTGACGCTGTGCCCCAGCGTGTGAACGAGCGCTGGTTGCCTCGGTAATGATCATTCACGAGACACCATCAGCGCCAACGTGTTCCGCAGGTCGGTTCTGTAACGGATGCCGTGTACACGGCCTTTTTCGCGGATTCGCGATACACCGCCCGCCCCGCGCGCAGCCGCGAGCGGGCCGCCTGGGTGGTGTCGATGTTCGAAGCCGCGTTCCGGCCGCCGCCTCTGTCCGGTCAGGAGGTATACAAACGCACTGGAATGCCGAATGGCGAGCGATTGATGCACTCTTCCGGCTGCTCCCCTCCAGCGTGTAGCCAGAACATCGAACGAGCGTGTACCGCAACAGAAACCGGACAAGTCAGTGGTCTGCGCAATGATGACCACCATGAACGCAGGACTACTTACCGACGTCTGGCGGCAGCTGCTCGCCGACCCCCGCAAGTCGTGGGTGCTTTTCGAGCACGGCACCTCTGTCGTGCTCACCACTCCGGATGGGGACCTCGCCGAGCAAGCCACCGCGATCCTGGCGGAGTTCGGCCCGGCTCGTGCCGGATCGGCGGCAGGAGATTTCGGCGTGATCAACCCCAAAAATGTGGAGGGATGGGTCGTCACTGGGCACCACAACGATGTCCTCACCTACGTCGGTCCCGATGAGCCCCACGATCCTTCGCAGATGGCCGTCGGGCTGTGCGGTCGTACCAAGCGCCATCGGGACGGCACCGAGCTGCATGTCGTACACGTCGAGGACAGGCGGCCGAATACCACTGATGCCGGTATGAATGGCCTCAGCTGACAGCCACGAAGGCGGGCAGGAACGTCCGGTCATGCCGCATACAGCGCTGACCGAACCGGCCAGCGCGACACGGCGAAAGATCAACGGGCGCTGCTGATCTGAGTCCGGGCTCACGCTCCATCATGCCGAATCGAGTGCGTGTGCACAGCCGGGGTTTGATCAGTGGCGGCAGCACGTGTGTCTGATATAGCGATGCTCGGACCACAGGTGGAAGTCCGAAAAGCGCGCCCACCACTGACTGGTTCGCGGGCCGGCTCGCAGGGCAGCAATCAGTCGTTCCTCAGCTGCTTCCGAAACTCTTGCCGCCAACGCGGATCCTGACGCAGGACCACGACCAAGCCGAGTGCTTCACGAACCGGCACGCTGAGCGCGTCGGCCAGCGCGCGGGCGGCCATGGCGCGGTTCTGCCAGGCAACCTGGTCGGCGAAAGCGGGGTGTATCGCTCTGGACTCGGCGTGCACGCGGCGCAGCCGCAGGCCCAGGGCCGAATCGTCGGTAAGGCCGGGGCGATCGCCCTTGCTCAACAGGAGCAGTGCGTCGGTGACCTCGTCGTAGGTGTCGAGTCCGGTCTCGGCGGCCAGTGATGTCATCTGCTTGGCGAGTACGTGGCTCAGATGCTCGGGCCGCGCGGCGTCGACCAGGTCGGCGAACCGGTCGGGCACGGGTACCCGAAGGTTGCCGTCGGCGGGGAGCAGGGGCAGGATCCGCGCGCTGTCGAGTTCCCCGTTCAGGCCGGGTGGGGGCAGTGGGATGCCACAGCGGCGAACGACCGCGTCACACACCGCCAGCAGCCGTTCTCGCCGCTGCTCGGGTGCGTGTTTCTGACCAGGCATCGGCACACCGCTGACCACGCACTGCCGGTCCGGATCCCAGCGCGCCGCCCACTCGTCGTGCGGTGGCAGGCCGCCGACTCCCTCGAGGGCCTGGCGCCACTGCTGCCCGTGCCGGTGCGGGTTGCCACCGCCGGCGACACCACCACGAGCGAGGAGACGCGATAACCATGCGGGTCGGCTACATCCGGGTCAGCACCGTCGATCAGAACACCGCCCGCCAGGAGGACCTCGACGTCGAGAAAACCTTCCTCGACAAAGCCTCCGGCAAGGACACCGCACGCCCGAAGCTCGACGAGCTGATCGGGTTCGTGCGCGAGGGCGACACCGTGCGTGTGCACTCGATGGACCGCCTCGCCCGAAACCTCGACGACCTGCGCCGCCTCGTGCGCACCCTCACCGGCAAGGGCGTGCGGGTGGAGTTCGTGAAGGAGAACCTGACCTTCACCGGTGAGGACTCGCCCATGGCGATGCTGCTGCTGAGCGTGATGGGGGCCTTCGCCGAGTTCGAACGCTCCCTGATCCTGGAACGCCAGCGTGAGGGCATCGCCGCGGCCAAGGCCCGCGGCGCCTGCACCGGCCGCAAGCAGGCCCTCACCGACGCCCAAGCCCACCAGCTGCGCCAGCGCGCCGCTGCCGGGGAGAAAAAGGCCGCTCTTGCACGGGAATTCGGTATCAGCCGTGAAACCGTCTACAGCTACCTCAACGCCGGGCCGGCACTACCTTCCGACCGGGATGCGGTGCCCGACGTCGCCGCCGAACTCGACACGGCCGAGCAGTTGTAGTCCATGAGATCGACAACCAGAACCCGGTCGTCACGGCACCGAGGGCATGAGCGGCACAGAACAACCCCCGAAAATGCTGCCACTCGCCCGCCTGACCAGCCGTCGGCTCAGTGTGCTTGGAAAATATGACAGAAAATTTGCCGGGGAATTCCCCAGCGCGGCACCACCTGTCGGACGTTACTCCACGACAAGAGAAAACTGTTCTGCGAGCTCCGCAATTGTTCCCGAAGCGCTGCCCGATATCCTCTCCGCCGCATTCGACGACGGCGCCTGTATGCGGTTGGGCGACATACTGCTCAGCAAACGAGCGAGTCCGTCTGGTGAGATACCGTCGAATCGGAGCTCGAATCGCGTGTCGGGGGGATAGTGTCGCGACTCAGCGCCATCGGCTGTCCCAACATGAACACGCACGGTGCCGTCGCGCTTAGACACGTATGTCAGCACACCCACCGGCAGCGCTACACCGGACGCTTCGTCGGGTACCTCGACCTGCGCCGGCTCGCACCACTGGGTGCACTCGCAATCGTCGGTGCACAGGACACCGCAGCCGTCGGGGCAAGTGATTTCGACACCGCAGATCCCATTACATGTCTTTCCCATCAGTTCCTCCTAGACTTCTCGACCGGATAGCACTCGACCAGGAGCCAGGTTGTCTTCGGGAATCAGACGCCCTCAGTAGCCTATCTTTTCTTCAGCAACCCAACCGCGAATTCCGGTAGGAAGCTGCTCATCGGATGGGTGCCCTGATGCGGTACGGCCCGGGCGAAAGCTGCCGGGCTGCCTGCCGGATCCGCAGAGAGATCACCACACCGAAGTTGCCGCCACCGCCACGCAGTGCCCAGAACAGCTCGGGCTCGTGCGTGGCGTCTGCTGTGACCAATCGTCTGTCGGCGAGCACGACCTCGGCGCCCAGCAACACCATGCCCGAGGCAACCCTGCAGGCTGTCGCCGACCACGGCCTGGTCCCCGCCGACAGCATCCACGGCACCTACCCGCAGGCCCGGCAGGTCCTCGACGAACTCGCCGCGGTTGGCGTCGATTGCGACGATGTCGTCGCCGCCCTGGAAGCCGACGGCGTCGCCAAGTTCGACGCCAGCTGGGACCAACTCGGCACCGACCTCGCCCACGCCCTCACCGCACCCGCAGCACGGTGACCGCACGACCACACCCTCGACAAGGACGCAGTGGTGGGGCGCAAAGGGCCGCTCGCGCCGGGCTGAGGACAAAGTGCGCGGTTGGGACGGGTTCGGCGATCGCGGCATACGTCCGTGCGGTCCACTTGCGAAAGCCCTGATCTGCGGCCTGGGCTGCTGACGGTACCGTGATCACATGGCCACCAAAACGCCAGAATCAGATGGAAGTACCCGCCTGGCCTACATTCTCGGTGTCCCGCTGGACGATGACGTAGTCCGTCAGTGGCCGCAGATGGGGGAGGTAGTACGAACCCGTAGCCTCGTCGCGGAGGTCGAAGGGAACTTCCCAGAGCTCACGCTGGAGGTCGGCCGGCGGCACCACTTGGGCGACGTTGTCGTCGTGGAATGGACCGGCAACTACGGCGACGGCCGGCTCTACCGCAACGTGACGATCGGCGAACTGCGGGACGGAAAGGCGGTCCGGGTCACCGACTACTGGGGCGAACCAACGCAAACTCCGCAGTGGCGGGCGCCGCTGACCGCTCGCCTGGACATGCCGCCGGACGGGATCTGGAAGGACGCCGAACACCTACGCCATCACTAGATGATTGATTCCAAGGGGTGGCAGGCCCGCGCAGCGGGCCTGCCACCCGGTGTCAGTGGTCGTAGGCGATCAGTGATCGGTGGATCGGTGCGCCGGTGTGGTCGTTGTGCCAGATCGCGGCGGTCAGTGCCAGGATGCGTTGCAGCACACGGACGATGACCCCGGCCCGGGTGCGCCCGCCGTGGCGTTCCAGGTCGAGTTGGGCTTTGAAGGTCTGGTTGATCGACTCGATGGTTTGGCGCAGCGGCTTGAACAGGGCAGCACCCGCGCGGTCGGGCTCGCCCTTGCGGGCCGGGCGCAGCAGCCTCAGCCCGGCCGCGGCGAGCTCGGTCTCGAACCCAGCACCGAAGTAGTTCTTGTCGCCGATCAGGGTTTGCCCCGGGCGCTGGGCCACCAGGGCCGGGTCGGCGGCCAACACGCCCAGCAGGGTTTCGCGTTCGTCGGCCTTCGCGCCGGTCAGCGCGAACCCGATCGGCAGGCCGCCCAGGGTGGCGACCAGATGCAGCCGCAGCCCCCAGAAGTAGCGCGAATGCGAAGCGCAGTACCCGTATTCGGCCCACCCTGCCAGGTCGGATCGTTTCACGGTTTCGCGGGAGCATCCGCATCCGACCGGGTGGAGTCCACCACCCACACGTCATCGGTCCACAGGCTGGTGTCGGTGGCCAGGGCACGGATCACCGCGGTGAGCATGGTGGCGGCGTGGCGCAGCCGCTTGTTGTAGCCGGGCTGTTGGGGCAGGTACCGGAACAGGTGCCGCAGATGCTTGTGGGCATACCGCAGCCAGCGGGCCTCGGAGGTGAACCCCAGCAGTGCCTGCATCACCGCCAGGGTGACCAGCTCGGAGTCGGTCAGCCAGGGGGTGAATCCGACCGCCGGGCGTGTCGGCGCCAGATCCGGGCGAAGCCTCAACAGGTCGTCGGTGCTGACGTAGAGTGCGGTGACGAGGGTGTCGAGGTCATTGCTCACAACCTTGATCTACGACACCCTCGCCCCGAATTCACCGCGATCAGCGGAATACGTTGCTCGGCAACATCTTTCACCACTACCTTGGCGGCATTGACCACCCCGCCGTCGATGATCCAGGTGTGTGGTGCGCGACGTAACCGAGCACCACACCCCTTGGAATCAATCATCTAGCACCACCATCGACGTCCAGCAGCCGTTCGCGCCGTCGCTGCTGGCCGAAACGGCCCGTCCGACGCCCTACGACGCGCCGGGCGCGGCCGGCGGGCCCGACCTGTACATCAATGCGGAGCGGTTCCGCGAAACCTTCTGCGCTGACGCTCCGGTCGACCTGGCACAGATCATGGGCGCCGCACAGCGACCGCTCGCGGCAGCCGCATTGGCCGAGAAGGCCACCGAGGCCGGGTGGAAACAGATCCCCTCCTGGTACCAGGTCGCCCGCCACGACAACGCCATCAACCCCGAAGCCCAGCGGTTCATGGCCAAACGCATGGGATCGACCATCGACGAGATCGACAGCTCGCACACCGCCTTCATCAGCCACTTTCACCAGCCACGCCAGCGCCACCGGTTCGTTGTTCCAGCAGCGGTAATAGGCCAGAGATGCGCCGCCAACCCGCCCGCCGCACAGGCTCGGCCACCGCACCAGATCGCCCTCATCGCACCGGATCTCGAATTCCGGACTCTCGGGTAGCCAGGTCGGCCGAGCAGGTTCCCGCGAATTTCGTCGCCAGCCTTCGGCTTTCGGACTAGGTTGATTTCAGTTTCAGTGGCGGTGAGCCAGCTCGTGAAACCTGGGCTCAGAATCCGAGCCCGGACGATCCCGTGCTCGGGCCGGTCGCCGGGCCACCACCGTCCACCAAGCGCCAGACACCGCAGCTCGTCGTCGAGAACGTTGCGGCATTGCTTCCGATGCCGATCTGGATCTGTCCACCGCTGCCGCGAATCGCCGCGCCGATACCTCCCGAAAACAGCACATTCCCAGCCGCGTCCGCGACGGTGAACACACAGTCATCATTGGCGTGGTACGTCATATACTGCCCCGGTGCAATGTCGCTCGGGACCGCATAGACCCCATCGTGGTCCAACACGGTGACCGCCGACAGGGCCGGACCTGTACCGGCGACCGCGACGGTGACGCCGAAACCCACGATGCTCGTCACCGCCATAAGGCTGCTTCTCTGCTTTGACATGCTGAATAGTCTGCACAGACAGCCTGACACGCCGCTGGCAGCCGCTGACAGCGGGTCGTTTCGCGAACACCGGGAGCCGCGTCGGAACTCGGGTCGGTTTGCCACCTCAATTCAGGAGATCGTCTTCATCTCCCGGCGGGCCCGTAGCCAGCCGGGCCCGGAAGGGGATGCCGGAAGTTCTACGGCGAGGTCGGCGGGCCCGACCAGTACGACAGCGACCGTGGCTGGTGGCCGGTCGGCAATCGACGAAGCGTTCTAGCTCGGCGAACTGCCCGCGCGACTGGGGGATCCATGCAAGACCCGCTGGCGCCGCTCGTACTGGCCCGTCCGGTTCCGGCTCGGCGAGCGAGTCCCGCTGGAATGAGGTTGTGTTGTGTTGAGCTCGACCAGGCGTTTTGCCCGCCCTGCGGACGACCCTGCCCGTGGGTTCCATCAGCGTGAAATCTGGCGGTAGCCAACGGGATGGCGTTATGACCAGGGGCGTTTTAGCGGCCAGTTCAAATCTGTGAAATCTGGCGTTAGCGCGCTATGAGTGCATAGCCGACTCGAACAGTCACTTAGGCATGTGCACTCGGTGGGTGGTACCAACTCGCGAACTCGCGAAACTATCTGTGGTGGCGCCTTACCGCCGGATCCGGCGGACTTGACCCCACGGGCCTATTCGCCGAATTTCGGGCGGATATGGCGTAGCTCCTGGCCCGGTCCAGCTCCGCGCGCCGCTGCGGGCCCAGGGAGACGGCCGTCGCGTGGCTGGTCAGTGACGCAGCCTGGCTGCTGCGGCCAGAATCGGGGTGCTCATGGCGGTGGCTGCGGCGCCGAGTGTGGTGTCGGTGGCCAGGATCCATCGGACGGTTTTCATGGCCAGGGTGAGAACTTCGCTGCCACGCCGGCGCATACCGGTCTCGAAATCGCCCACGGCGTCGGTGAGGGTGGTGGTGCCGTTGGCAGCGGCGCTGATGTGCTCGAGCAGGCTGGCGGCGTCGCGGATGGCCGCGCCCGCTCCCATTCCGGCGGTGGGTGGTGTGGCGTGGACAGCGTCGCCGAGTGCGGTGATGCGACCCGCAGGCCAGGGCGCGAGATCGGCTGCGCGGGTGGAGGCGGCGTTGAAGCGGAACCCGGCCACGCTGTGCGGGTCGGCCTGGGCGATGACCTCGAGCGTGTGCTCGGCCCAGCGTCGCTCGCAGAACATGCCGAGCAGTGCGGCCTGCAACGCGCCGCCACGCAGGTCACGCAGGGAATCGCGGACGGCGGATTCGGGGAACATGGCGCCCCAGATGTAGGTGGGTCCGGTGGTGATCGACATCCTCAGCTCGGGGGCGTCGAGCGCGGTGTTGCCGACCGGGTCGAGGAACCCGACATACAGCGCTGCCCCGCGCGGGCCGATCGCCGTCCCCGATCGTGGTTTCAGCCGCTGCTGCTCGCCGGGGCTGAGGTCTTGCAGGAGGGTGCGGCCGCAGAACCCGATGATGCCCGCCGGGCTGTTGGTCGGGCCTCCCGCCAGGTGGCGGGCGACCACCGAGTGGGCGCCATCCGCGCCCACCACCAGGTCCGCCGAGACCGGCGCCTGATCGGTGAACAACACCTGCGGCGCGCCATGATCGTCATGGCCGACACCGGAGACGCTGCATCCCAGATGCAGGTCATCTCCGACCGCTTCGGCCAGCAGCATCCGCAGGGTGATCCGATCGACGTCTATGCTGCCGCTGCCGCTCAGATCCGGTCCGTAGCCGAGCAGCCGGCCACGGCGGTCCCAGAACGCGTCACGCTCGCGCAGCCGCAGCGCCGAACCCGATGCCAGCAACCGCTGCATGATCTTCGGTTCCACCAGATCCGTCAGCGCCGACTGTGCCCGCTCATCCAAGGTGATGTGGTAGCCACCCGTCGCCGCTACATCGGTGTCACGGTCGAATACCGCTACCTCGAACCCCCGGCGACGCAGCCCCGCCCCCAGCGCGAGCCCACCGATCCCACCACCTACCACGACTACCCGCATACCTGACCGTCCTTTCCACCATTGCCCGTCCGAAACAGAACAACCCACGCTGACACCGGTAGTGGACACCGAGTGGCCACAACCCGGTCATGATGGGACGATGGCGAACACTTCACACCGGGCGTTGCGACTGTTGTCCCTGCTCGGAACAGGACGGCAGTGGTCGCTGCGCGAGCTCGCGACCCGGCTCGGGGCCAGCGAACGTACCGTCCGCCGCGACATCGAAACCCTGCGCCAACTCGACTATCCGATCGCCACCATCCACGGCCCCGACGGCGGCTACCGGCTCGGCGCCGGGCGGACCCTGCCCCCACTGCTGTTCGACCACGACCAGGCCCTCGCGATCGCGGTGGCCTTGCAAACCGCGCCCAGCACGATGTTCGGCCTCGGAGACGACGCCGTGCGGGCGCTGGCCACTCTGCACCAAGTCATGCCCCCCGCGCTGCGGGCATCCATGGAATCCCTGCGCCTGACCCGGCTACAGAACTACTGGGAGTTCCCCGGGCCGCCGATCGACCCGGCCGCCCTCACCACCGTCGGAACCGCGGTCCGCCACCGCCACCTACTCGTCACCGAGACACTGCGTCCCGACGGCACACGCCCCGAACCCGGTGACGCCGACTTCCTGCCCGCCCACCACATCGAGCCCCATCACCTGGTCGTCTGGGCCGCCCGGTGGTACCTGGTCGCCTACGACGTCACCGACCATCGATGGCGAGTGCACCGCGTCGACCGACTGCACCCCCGCCCCACCACCCAGCGCTTCTCCGCCCGCGCGCTTCCCGGCGACGACCTCGCCCACTTCGTGATGAGCACCCACGACCGCGGCGACAGCCCCGCCGCTTGGCCATACACGGGCACCGCCCGGCTCAACCTGCCCGCTCACATCGTGGCCCGCTGGGCACCAGGCGGCTCCGTCGTGGAACACGTCGACACCGAGCACTGCCGGCTCACTCTCGGCGCCTGGTCCTGGGCCGGCATCGCCGGCATCCTCGCCACCTTCGACACCGAACTCACTGACCTGCACCCACCTGAGCTCGTCCACGCATGCCGCCGTCTCGCACACCGATGGGCCACTATCGCCGACACCGAGAACCTCGATCCTTCCCATAGATAACCGGATACGAGAGTTCTGCGACAGCCCCGCAGCGATCACGAAACCGCAGGCCGCCGCGGACGTCGGCCTGCCGACCCGGCCCAAACCTGCCCGGATCCGGCGCCCCGGCGATCCGTTGACGCCCGAGGAAGCCGACCTTCGCGAACGCCTCCAGGCCCAAGTCCTTGAGCGCTCCAACGAGCAATAGTCAGCAAAGACCCTCCCTGACCAGGGACTACGCCATATCCGTTGTTTTCTCGGCGATTACTACCGGGACCCCTTATCAGTTCTGCGGGTTCGGTCGTCCCGCCCTGGCCGTCATCGACCAGTCGCCGCCCCATGGAGGTGCTCTTTTACTTGCCAGTGTCTTTGCTGGTCCATTACCGCGTGAGGGGCTTCCGGGCGCTGTGATCAGCTCAGCACGGCTCGCGGGGCTCTCCGGGAACGGCGCTGCCACCACAGCAGCACTGCGGTCGACGCGAACGGCGCGGCGACGAAAGCCACCGCGGTGACGGTCAGGTCTGGATCGTGCAACTCCATCTGGGTCCAGGATCCGCCGAAGAACTGGGCCGTCACCTGGAATGCCGTGTGGAAGCCCATGCAAGCCCAGAGGCTGCCGGTCACCGCGCGCAGCGCACCCAGCACAGTGGCGAACAGCGCGAACAGCACTGTGCGATCGACCGAGATCTGGCCACCGTTCAGCGCGCCCCAGGCGGTGAACAGCGCCGCCTGGCCCAATGCCGCCCAGACGGGCGCGAAACGGCCCGCCAGGACAGCGAAGAAGTATCCGCGGAACACAAGCTCCTCGGGTATCGCCTCGTAGAGCAGTACGAGCGCGGTGAGCCCGAGCAGTGCGACGGCGATCTCGGCCACCGACGCCCGTACGGTCAACTCGGCCCATCCTGCCCCGAGCAGTGCGACGAGCGTGAGCAACGCCGGGACCGACCAGCAGGCGGCACCGGATACGAACTTTTTCCACCCGACCCGCCACCCGGTGAGTCCCAGATCGGACCAGCGGAGCCGGACGGGGAACCGCAGCATCAGCGTGATCAGGGGAATCACGAACAGCGTCGCCCCCACCGCCCGGACGATATGCCCGCCACGGGTGTACTCGCTACCGAGGACTGCGCCCACTCCGTCGATGAGCAGCATCCACCAACCGGTGACAGCCGCGAATACCAGGAGAATTCCAGCGGATACGGCGGCGCGGGGCGGCGGGTCGGCAGTCGGCGGCTCCATATGCCGACCGTATAGTAGGCATCCGCCGGTGCGCGTCCTCCAATGGGAGGACTCCGCGCCACACCTGCTGCCGCAGATAGTTTCCCGAGTCGCCCTCGCCCGTTGCCG
The DNA here is from genome assembly GCF_040680715.1 of Nocardia sp. NPDC051981. NCBI lineage: Bacteria > Bacillati > Actinomycetota > Actinomycetes > Mycobacteriales > Nocardiaceae > Nocardia > Nocardia sp. NPDC051981. Next base: position 160,247 of record NZ_JBFAXK010000005.1, read on the forward strand.
TGGAGTGCGGTGGGGATGGGTGGTTGCCTTCGGGTGCTCCACAACGCAACGCCAGCAGAAGCGGGTCTTCCGGGGACACGATTGACCCGGCCGAACCGGCCCCGGCAATCGTTGATCCACGACGGTTGCCGGGGCACTGGCCCGGGCACTCCCCGCTGCGGCCACTGTCGGTACTGATCCAGGACCGCCGCGCCATCCGACTCGCGTTCGTCAGGAAGACGACCAGGGGGATCGACGCGCCGCATCAGACAGACTGTTACTGCCGATCAGCTGGATGTCGCCGCGCGCGGGTTGCGCTGTGTCCATTTCGGTATCCAGACCTCGGTGTCAGGTGCATCTGCTCGTCTGGTGTGGAGGTGGTTGCGGAGTTTGGTGAGCGCGGGATGCGGATTGTCGGCGCGCCAGATTATTGACATCGGGTAGACCGGTGTCGGGTTACGCAGCGGTATGCGCCGCAGGTCGTAGTTGTCTGGCCACAGATATCGCGTGCCTTCGCCGATCAGGGTCGCCAGGTCCGATGAGTCGGCGATCTCGTCCAGCAGGGCCTCTTTTGCGAAGACAGGGCCGAGTACGTCGATGGTGAATCCGAAGGTGGTGGTGAGTTCGGCGTAGTAGTCAGCCACCTCGCCGCGGGAAGGAAGGCCCGGCATCCAGATTCGGTGTCCGGCCAGTTGCGCGGGCGTGACGGCGCGGGCGTTGGCGAGCGGGTGGCGGGGGCCGACGAGCAGCTGGTGCGGCTCGTCGATCACTCGTGCAGTGCTGATCGCCGTGGGCAGATGCTGCTGTGGGGGGACTGCGTGGAAGGTGGCATCGATCGTTCCGGCTTCGACAGCGGCGATCGCTGCGTCGAGGTCGGCATCGAGGGTGACGACGTCGAGTTCGATGTCGGGATGCGTGCGGTGGAATTCCTGGAGGCGCACTGCTGTGATGACTCGCCGGGCGACGACATCGACGCGTAGCACGCGTCGGCCAGGGCGCACGGAGGCGTCGGCCCGGTCGGCGACCCGGAGCAGTTCGCGCGCGTGGGGCAGGAATGCCTGGCCGTCGATCGTGAGCTGGGCGCCGCGGGCCGTGCGGGCGAACAGGCGCACATCCAGGTATTTCTCCAGAGTCGCGATGCGCTTGGAGACCGCCTGCTGGGTGATCGACAGCGTCGCGGCGGCTTCCTGGAATTGGCCGGCGTCCGCAGCAGTGACGAAGGTGCGCACGGCATTGAGATCCACGCAGCAGACCCTACTCGCACAACATACGGTTGTGGCTCGCCGCCAGGTCAGTTGTTTGATTCCGCCCCTTCGGCCTCGCTTTGATCACAGCCATCAACAGCGAGTTGTTCGAAGCGGGAGGTCGTTACCGCTGATCGCCGTGCTGGTCTTGCGGTCGTGGTCCGGGCGGTCGAGCTGGCCCGTGGCTTCCACGAACACAGCGCCCCGGTCGTCCTGGTACGGGTCACGACCCGTTCCGACGGATCGGATGCCGCACCAGGTCGCAACGAAACCCCGAGCCAGCCCGGTTCCTTGCCCCAAGGCTGGGATGTCATCGTCGATGACCTCGTCGGCCACCCTGACGACATCACCGTGACCAAGCGCGCCTGGGGTGCTTTCTACGGAACCGACCTCGACCTGCAACTTCTTCCCTCGCCTCGGCGAGACCGGTACCACCACCGAAATCGTCGAAATGCTTGCCAAGACCCGCAACTGACACCCGCACGAGCAAAACCTCGATGGAGGCGATCCGCGCCCTGAAACGACGACTGTCCAACGTCATCTACGTCCTGAATGGTGTAGCGCTGTCCGTCGATGGGCACGAGCGATCCCCGATGCCGAACCTCCGGTCGGGCCTCGACGCTTCGGCGCGCCGGCCCCGCCGATTCGGCGACTGGGTGCTCAACCTCACCCCACCCGAGGGGGAGCTGGTCACTCGCCTCGCCTGGACCTGGAACCTCGCGCCCTGTTCCCCACCGGCGCAGCCTGACTCCCGTGGACCCGGCTTCGAACACTGGCCAGTTCAGGTAGCAGATGGGCGATGTCGGCGCGTAGCCGGCCGGGTGCGGTGAAGTGATAGGCGGAGAATCCGCCCCACTCGCGGAAGATCCGGAGAATGAACGTATGGATCGTGAGGCATATCTGTTGCATCAGGTTCATCCGGCCAAGCTCGCCACCGATATCACAGCCGGCATCGCCTCGATGGGCCTGATGTGGCAGCGGCGGGTGGCGGCGGCGCTGGTCGTCGCGCATGTGCCCGCCGTGCTCGCGTCCGCGTTGCTGGTGCGCAGGGATCTGACATCGCTGCGCCGGACCCGACGCGGCCGCTACGTACTCGCCCATATGCCGCCCGCCGCCCAAGCGGTTCGGCTGGCCGGACAGATCGTGGCCTGGTGGGCGGCCTACCGGCATCGCCCGGCCGGTGTTGCCGCGGGTGTCGGCCTCGTGGTCGCCGGTTGGTCGTTCGGCCTGGTCAATCGCGGCGACACCGACGGTACTGCGATCTACGCGGGAGCCGATCGGTGACCGGGCTGGCAGTGGTGCCTGTTCATCTGCCGGTATGAGCTCGCATCGAGCCTGCCCGCGCGTGGTCCGGCCAACGATCGGCGTGGCGGGCATTGTCGATGTCACCATGCTGATGGGCTGGTTCACCGGTGTTTCGCTCACCCTGGCCGCCTTCGACGTCCCGTCGAACGCGACCGGCCTGACGCAGGAGGAATAGGTCATGAAGCAGCTCCCCATGCCCTTGCCGTTGCCCGAATCGATCCCGATCCCGAGAGCTGACCCACCGGCCGAGATGAACCTCGTCGCGGTGCCGACCGGGGTAAATCACCGAACTGCCGCATACGCGTACGTCGGCGGGTCCATCTTCGACAAGCGCGAGTTCTACATCGGCGCGGCGCTCATTCAGCACCCGCAGGGTGATCTTCTGGTCGACTCCGGTTTCGGCCGCGACATTGCGAAGCAGTTGACCACGATGCCCCGGCTGTTCCGGAAGATGACCAAGTATGACCTCTGGAAGCCTGCTGTCGATCAGCTGGAAGCGGCCGACTACGACTTTGGGCGACTGTCCGGGATTCTGCTGACCCACGCACATTGGGATCATATGAGCGGCATCACCGATTTCCCCGATCTGCCGGTCTTGATCTCCCCGCGCGACCGAGCCGCGTTCTACAGCCGGGAAATGTTCGGAAACTTCCGCGGATTCTTCCGGGAAATCCCGTTCAACTGGCGGGAGCTGAGTTTCCCGGGCGGGCCGTACCTAGGTTTCCCGCGGCATCACGATGTGTACGGCGACGGCTCGATCGTCTGCGTCCCAGCCCCCGGCCATACGCCCGGCAGTGTGATCATCTTCGTGACACTGCCGAATCAGGTGCGTTATGCCCTGGTGGGAGATCTGGTGTGGCAGCGCGAGGGACTCACCCACCGCGCGGAGCGTCCGCTGCCGATCAGGCGGCTGGCCGACTTCGACGCCGAGGGCAACCGGCAGAACATCCTCCGCATGGTTTCGATCATGCAGCGCATCCCCGACCTGATTGTTGTGCCGGCCCACGATCAACGGGCCTTCGCGGAGATGAGCCAACTGCCGAACGTCACGACCCAGGGCCTGACCCTCTCGATCCGTGCGGACAGCTGAGAACGCCGGGGTGGGTCCACCGTCGGTCTTCGATCAGTCGGCAAGGTCCCGCTTGTTTCTGCCGATGAGACGTTCGAGATCGAGACAGCAGGGGTGATGATCGGTCTCGTTTTGGAGACACCGGGCGAGATAGCCGGTGGCCCCTCGGTGTTTGAGGAGACCGGCAGGAGCCAGCCGAATACGAGGATGGCTCCTGTGACGCCGACAACTTCGGCCAGCACGAAGCCCGGCACGTCGGCCGGACGGATCCCGGAGAAGGTGTTCGTCATCGCGCGGGCAACCGTTACCGCCGGTGGCTCCGAGCCATGGTGTTTCATCGCGCACCGGACGCCCAGCAAACGCACGCTATTGCGCATACCGCGCTGACCGCAGTGGCCAGTCTGGCGCGGCGGAAGATCAACTGGCCGTGCCGATCCGACGCCGGCGGAACGTCCGCTACTGCCGAGTTTCGTACGCGAGTCGCTGGGGCAGGAGCCCGCATACCGTTGCATGAAGTGGCAGGTGCGGCGCCGCCGTGATGGCGTGCGTCGATGACGAAATGGCAAGTCCTTCAAGAGACGTCGTTCTGGCTCGATCCCACTCAGGGGCTGAGGTCGAAGGTTGGTCGCAAGCTCATTCTTTGGCCGCAGAACCCCAGCAGGGTTCATCCTGGTGAGGAGTTGGTATACGCCGGACTGGTGATCCTCAACAACGGCAGCGACCAGTTGGGCGGGAGACCGTCAGAATCTCTGTGCCAGACACCGTTTCGCTGCATACTCCCGTTGCGAGCAGGTGGCTCTGGGACAATCTGGCCGGGGGCGGATGCAAGGGAGTGCTGTCGGATGATCGGCTCACCTGGATCGGCGAGGTCAATCTCAATGTCTCGCCAGGCGGGTTCAAGCTGTTCTCCACAGGAATCAGCGTCGCCGACGACGCAGCGCCGGGACTCGTCGAGATCACCGTGGAGGTAGGAGCACCCGCTTTTGCTGATGGTCTCGCATTTGTCGAGATTGCTGCTGGGGCAGGCAGCTAGTGGCCGCCACGTTCCTGTACTGCCGCATGCCGTGCTGTTCGGAACGGCCAGCGTGACACGTCGGAAGATCAACCGGCAGCATCGATCTGGTACTGGCCGAGCGCCGGCCACTGCCGTTTTCCTAGTGCTCCCCGTATGTTCATACCCAGGCAGTCTGCCGCGGGCCGCGAGATCATCGGGACCTCTGAAAGCCCCTACAACCGGGAAATCTCCTTGGCCTTTGCGATCGCCCACAGCAGCAGGTCGACGGGAACCTCATTGATGTGGAGGCTCACCACCGCATCGGTCCATGACCCGTTCCCGTCGTCCGGGTCCGGGACTGCAATGGCGAAGTGTGAGCCGCCTTCGGGTATGGCCGGGTCGGTGAACTCGAAGACTCGCTGATCGACGCTGAGGTCGTCGTGATCGATGATCTCGATCCGTCGCCCTTGAAAGGTATTGCCAGCCATGCTTTCCAAGCCCCGATCAGTTCGCTGACGTGAAAATGGTCCCGACGATCAGCTGCCCTTGGCAAACCCGCCGACCCGGGCCAGGCCCTCGCGGCGGTGGTCGACGAGTTGTACGAGTCGGTCGACGAGCTGGATGCGGTGTTGTCCGGCGGTGACGGACCGGTTCGGGTGGATGAGGCCGGGGATCTGGGGATCTCGCCGTTGACCGCCGGAGACGTCCCCGACGAGGCGAAAACGCTCAAGGTCGAGCTGACCGAGATGCTCGATCAGGGCCGGATCGCGAACCTGGCAGTCGTGATCGCACGATGATCAGCACCACCGCAGCAGCCACCACATGCGAGCCCACGATCAGCAACAAACCTGCTGCCAACCAGAGCAACAGTGCCAGCGGATGGGTCAGCTGGCGGGCCAGGGCACCAGGCCACTGCCGGCCGCCGCGCCTGCGCAGCACATTCTGCCTGTACTGCAACAGACGCCGCTCCGCCTCCCCGGCCGTCACCCCCCCGACGGCCGCTGCGCAGATCACGCAGGAGCCGATCGGCTGCCTCTTCCGGATTCAACCCGGCCGCCGTCACCCATTCGGCATGGACGCTGCGCACCCTTTCCATACTCACCCCGCGGTAAGCACAAGTCGACAGAAGCATCCTGGATGCCCCAGAGCGCCGAGGAAGGCTAAAGGTTTCGATCGCTTCTGTAAACCCTGTGTCACGACGACGAATCTCCCCTTGTGCGAGTGCTCAGCTCGTACCCATATCTGGGAATCAAGCTACGACACGAATGAAGCCGACAACGAAGGACGCGCTGTTGCTATCGGTTGAACTCGGCCCGCAGTTCGTGCTTACGGGCCTTTCCCGTCGCGGTTCTCGGCAGTTCGGCCACGACGATCACCCGCTTGGGCACCTTGAAACCCGCCAGCTGCTGCTTGGCGTGGGCGATCACCTGGGCTTCGAGTTCGTCGGGCGCGATGTCGGGGTCGGCCGCGACGACCACGGCGCACACCGCCTCGCCCCAGCGCTCGTCGGACAGACCGACAACGGAGCATTCCTGAACGCCGGGGGCCGACGCGACGACCCGCTCGACCTCCACGGACGAGACGTTCTCGCCGCCGCTCTTGATGATGTCCTTGAGTCGATCGGTGAACCAGACGATGCCGTCCTCGTCGAGATGACCGACGTCGCCGCTGTGGAACCAGCCGTGCGCGAAGGCCGCCCGATTCGCGTCGGCGTTGTTCCAGTAGCCGCTGCTGACGTGCGGTCCCCGGTAGACGATCTCGCCGCTCTCGCCCGCAGGCAGCAGCGTGCCGTCGTTGTCCATGATCTGCACCTCGACGGTCGGGACCGGCGGGCCCCACGAGTTCGCCTTGGTGTGGCGGTGCTCGGGCCACTGCAGCACGGTCGCGGGAACCACCTCGGTCTGACCGGACCCGAGGATCACCGCTGCGTTCGGGAACGCCTCGTCGACCTGGTCGAGGAGCGTGTCGGGCATGGGGGCCATCGCGTAGATGCACAGCCGGACCGAGGAGAGGTCCCGCGCCGCGGCGGCCTGCATGCCCACCAGCGCGCGGTACATGATCGGCAGGAACATCACGTGCGTCGCCCGGTGTGCCTCGATCGCGTCGAGCACCGCCCCCGGGTCGAACGGTCCTGGCAGCACGACCGTGCCGCCGATCATCAGGGTCGGCAGGACCAGCGTATTCAGGCCCGTGGTGTGGAACATCGGCAGCACGTTGACCAGGGTCGCGTGCTCGCCGCCCCAAGACGCGCCCTGCATCAGCGCGTTGGTCAGGCCCGCCACGAAGACTGCGGTGTGGCTGACGAGAACGCCCTTGGGGCGAGATGTGGTGCCAGAGGTGTACATGCACTGCGCCACATCGCGGTCCTCGACGAGCACCTCGAGCGGCCTGGGCATCTCGCGGAGCGCGAGGTCCTCCCAGCGCCGGGTCGGCACGCCGCCGGTAGACGCGGTGGGTCCCGCGCCGACGAGGATGATGGACTTGACCTCGGCTAGCCCGGGCAGGATCTGCTCGAGCAGCGGGCCGAAGGCGGCATCGGCGACGACTGTGGTGGTGCCGGAGTCGTTCAGGATCCAGGCGATGTCCTCGAGCGCGAGCACGACATTGACCGGCATCGCTACCAGGCCGGCCTTGGCGCAGGCGAAGTAGGTCGCGACGAACTGCCACGAATTGCCCATCAGCATCGCGACCGGTTGCTGGTGGGACAGGCCCGACTCGAGCAGCGAGCGTCCGACCGACTCCGCGGCGGCGTCGAGTTCGCGGTAGGTGACCGACCGGTGGCGGTCCACGATCGCGGTACGGGAGGGGAACATTCGCGCCGACCGTGTGAGGACGTCGCCCATCGAGGTGCGGGTGGCCAGATTGACCTCGAGCGCGGTCAGACTGGACAGATCGGCTTGCATGCATGGCCTCCACTTGACGTCGAAAGGACGCGCCACCCGAACCGCTGGCGCCCACGAGGTTGGTGACTGTGGTCACATTCGCCCCTCGGGAGGCGACTGTAGGCGCGAAGGTCAAAACAATCAAGTGTGCATGATTGTTCTCAGCCCCAGACGGGGTGAGGCGACCGGCACGCTCACCCGATCCAGCTGCGCCACCGATGCCCTCAATCGTCTCGCAGCCACACCCGCCCGGTTCTTCTCCCGGAGGCCGGACGGGGCCACAGACCGCCTCTGCCGCATCGATGACCGTCCGTGCTTGTCGGCACCGTTCGGGATGCGTTCCGGCGAGCGGTGTTTCACAATCTTGCTTACCGGCGTTTACCCGGCGCCGGTGTCAGCCCGGCTCGTGTGGTGCAGGCCAGGGCTCGGCTGCCGCGCGGAACTGCTGCACCCCTTGTCACCGGCGGCGACACGCATACCCCCGACCGGTGACCGGCACCCGCGCGGCGCACCTAGGCGGGCACGCATGTGAGGGGCTGGGGTGGCCTGGACGCACCCGCGCGTCCAGGCCGCACCCCCCGAACCGCTGATCGTGTGGGACGAGTCACATGCTCGGTGGCTCGAGATGTGTTGGGGCACAGGCTATTCGGGGTAACGCGGGTGCGATTTCGGCCGCAGTGTGGCGGGGGACCCTTCTGCGGTGGGAGCAGCTCATGTCGATGACCCTGTTGGTGACGATCGCGATCCTCGCGCCCGTGGGGGCGGTGGCCGCCGCCTACGCGACGGTCGCGGTGACCTACTGGTGGGAAAGCCGCCGCCGGACAACACGTTTGAGCGCGGCCACGTCGGTGAACTACATCCGGATCGAGGACGTGCCGGCACGGCTGTGGATCCACTGGCCCTGCGGATCCACTGACCCTGACGCTGGGATGCTCCGACATGACAGGGCGTTACCGAGTGATCGCACTGCACGCTTCAGGGGGCTTTGCCATGCGGAATGTTCCTGCCGGCCTCCGGTACACCGACGAGCACGAGTGGGTGCGCACCGAAGCAGATGGCACGCTGACGATAGGCATCACCGACCCCGCCCAGAACACCCTCGGGAACATCGTGTTCCTTCAACTGCCCCCGGTGAGCAAGCAGGTCACCGCCGGTGAGGCCGTCGGCGTCCTGGAATCGGTCAAGGTCTCCTACGAGATCTGCAGCCCGGTCACTGGTGAGGTCATCGCGGCAAACGCCGACGCCGCCGGTACTCCCGGGGAAGTGAACGCCGACGCGTACGGCACATGGCTGTTCAAGATCAGGCTGGCGGCGGGCGCCTCTACCGACGGCCTGCTCACCGCCGCCGAATACGCGAGGATGGTCGGCTGACCATCGTTTTCCGAACGGTGCTTCGGATCCCGCGTGTTTCTGTTCTTCCTCCTCCACCTGCGAGCGGGCCGCGTGTTTGTCATGGGTGGTTCGTATCCGCCGCGCGGCGTGGTGACCCGTGGGTGCGCATGCGCGCACCTATCATGATCAGCGGTTATCCGGTCGGGCCACGGTCGCGTGACTCGCTGTGGATATGCCGCACATCCCCGCCCGGCTTGGCTCTGCAAACCCGGTGGCCGGGCGGGGACCGGCGGGTAGAGGGGTCAGAGTAGTAATCGCCGAAAATCCAACGAAGTTCTCGTAGTGCCTGGTCAGCTGCCGGTGCGGCGAGGCTATGAGGCTGGCTTGTCGAGGTGCCGGTAGATGGTGGGTTCGGGTAACGCCGAACTCAGCGGCGATCTGGCCGACGGTGTAGCGGCGCTTACCGTGTTCGTCGAGTTCGGCGTACATCTGCCGTGCCAGCGCCACCGGCCGTGGTCCGAGTTTGGGTCTCTGGCCGCCGGTGCGTCCGCAGGCACGGGCGGCGGCAAGCCCGTCGCGGGTGCGTTCGGACATCAAAGCGTGCTCGAATTCGGCTATCGCCCGCTACGCCGCGACGGAAGGGTCCCGCCGGTACAGCCCCAGCTCGGGTAGCCCAGCCCTGATTGCACTGGCCTCGATCGAACCCGCCGGTTCTCCCATCTCCGTTTGTCCGTTTGGGGTACCCCAGCACCACACAACCCCGACCTGCGCCGAAAAATGTGACTTGCAGCGGTAGACGGCGATGTTGTCGCACCCTCAGGTGGCGCCGACGAGGCTGATGTGGTCTACGGCGGGTAGCACAGTGGCTGGATCGCTGTTGTCGTACTGGGTTGCGCCGTCGCACCCGTCGCGCTGCCGATCTTCCGGTTCTCCCAGCACCGATTTCGTGGGCGGATGATTTGTCTCAATACGCTGCTGGGGTGAGGACTCTGGACGCGAGCACCCTGGTGTTCGATATCGATGGCACGATTTGCTTCGACGGCCGAACCATCGCCGACGGGATTCGGTCGGCGATAGCTCGGTGTATCGAGGCCGGATACCACCTGGTCTTTGCCTCCGCGCGTCCGATCCGGGACCTGCTACCGGTTCTCGGCCCGGGCTTCGAGACCGCGACGCTCATCGGCGGCAACGGCAGCTTGATCTCGACCGACGGTCTGGTGCGGGCCAGGGCGAGCTTCGATCCGTCTACCTTCGCGGCTCTGCTCGAGCTCAGCACCCGTTTCCAAGCCGGTTATCTGGCCGATGGGCCCTAGGATTACGCCTATACAGGTCCTGCTGGCCATCCGATTCGCGGCCGGGTCGACCAGGGTGTGCTGGCTCGCCAGGTTCAGGTGGCCGAGCTTCCCGAAGTGGTCAAGTTCCTGGCTCTCGGAGCCTCTGACATGCACGCTCTTGCCGCGGCCGGTCGCGAGCTCGGGGTAACCGTGAACCATCATCTGGATGAAGGAATCATCGACTTCGCACCGGGGTCCACCACCAAGTGGGAAGCGTTGCGCGCAGCGGGAATTACGCGGTACATCGCTTTCGGCAACGACCTCAACGACATCGAGCTGCTGGGCAATGCCACCCGGGCGATCCGGGTCGGCGCACATCCGAGCCTCGACGATGTGGCCCACACGACTGTTGGTGCGGATCCTGAATCAGTGGCCCGGGAGATCGAGGGTATCGCCGACAGCGTCCTGCTCTGATCACTGTTACGTGACAGCGATTACTACCGGAACCCCGGGAACCGCTGCGGCTGGTGTGGCTCGGGTGAAAGAAGCGGCTACAGTACTCTGCCCGTGTGGACGGTACGGATGAGGTGAGGAGTCTTCCCGACTGGCGGGTGCTCGTCGTCGGGGGCGCGTCGGGGATGGGGAAGACCGGTGTCGGCCGGGCATTGGCACGACGGTATGGCGTCCCCGTCGTGGAGGTCGACGATATCGTGGAGGCCCTCCTCGCGGTGACACTGCCCGAGCACCTGCCGGAGGTCCATTTCTGGCGCACTCACCCGGAGGCCGCCCGTCAGGCGCCCGAGTCGGTGGTCGAGCGGCAGATCGCGATCGCCGAGGCGCTTGCGCCGGCGATCGAGGCGGTGGTGGCCAATCATGTGGGCACCGACACCCCGGTGATCCTGGAAGGGGACTACGTCCTGCCCGGACCGGCGACGCCCGAAGGTCCGGTCCGTGCCGTCTTCCTCCACGAGGACGACGAGGGGCAGGTGACGGCCAACTACCTGCGCCGGGAGCCGAAGGCCGGACCGCAGCGCCATCGCGCACGCGTCAGCGTGCTGTACGGCCGGTGGCTCGCCGCGCAGGCGCGGGCGGCCGGCGTGCCGGTCGTCGCTCCGCGTCCGTGGGAGGACCTGGCCGGCCGTGTCGCCGAGACGGTGGGGGTGCCTCTACTAACACCGTGACGTCGGCCCGAACCGCCGCTACCCAGAGCCTTCCGAGGAGCCCATCGGCTTGATCGATCTGAAGGTAATGGTCAGCACCTTCACCCTTGGTCGGCCCGAATAGACGATCCCTTGCTGCAGAACACAACCACGACCAGTACCGCCCATGCGGTGCATCCGCTACTCGGTCCGGCGCGCGGCACCGCCCGCCGCGCCGGACCGGATGAACTGGCCGGGACGGTCCTTCGGAGATGGACTTCAGCGACGCGGCGTTGCGAGCCTAGGGTGAGGGTCCATGAGCTGGATACTCGACACGCCATCGGCGCGAGCCGCCTTCGAGATCGCCTCCGAGTACGCGGACACGACCTTGCTCAACCACTCCGTGCGCTCCTACGCATTCGCCGCCGCGTATGCCGCCGCGCACGAGCTCTCATACGACGAGGAGCTCCTCTACGTCAGCTCGCTGTTGCATGACCTGGGCCTGACCGCTCCGTTCGACAACCACACCCTCCCGTTCGAGGAGGCAGGTGGTCATGTCGCCCGCGTGCTGACCGCGGGTCTGGGATGGCCAGCCGCCCGGCGGGCCCGTGCCGCGGAGGTGATCGTCCTGCACATGCGCGACGACGTCAGCGCGGCCGAGGACGTCGAGAGTCACCTCCTCCAGGTCGGCACCAGCGCGGACGTCTCCGGCCTGCGGGTGGCCGAATTCGACCCTGCATTCCGCACCGCGCTGGTGGCCGAGTACCCCCGGCTGGGCTTCGGACCGGCCTTCCTCACCCTCTTCGAGGACCAGGCGGTGCGCAAGCCGGACTGCGCGGCGGCAGCCTATGTCGCGGGCGGCGCGGCGGCCCGCATCACCTCGAACCCGCTGGACGCCGCCTAACGGGAGGCAATCAGTTCGAAACACGAACGGCGGTCCCGGCTCACCGGTTGACGCCCGAGACGACGGCGGCCATTCCACAGGTGTGCGCGGTCCCGACCACACGGGCCGACCTGCACGTGCTCGGTCGTGAGGGCAAGATCGTGACAGCCGGACAGCTGCGCCACCCCAGAGACCAACTTGGGCAAGACTCCTTCAGAAGGAGCTGATGGCCGGCGCGGTGACTAGCTACTTGCCCCTGAAAAAGTATGTCGAGTAGCTGGTGCTGGTCTCTGTAATTGCCTGCGGCAGTTGGTGTTTCGCTGCGAGAATGGTATCGGTGTCGTTCTCGTGGAGGTAGGGCCGGTCGATGTTGCGGGTCGCGGATCAGCAGATCTCGTTGTGGGATGTGGTGTTGCCGCCGGAGATGGTCCGGCTTCCCGATGAGTTGGCGCGTATCGATGCCTATCTCGACGACGAACGGTTCGTCGCGCCGTGGCGTGGGATGTTCGATGCCCGGCTGGGGCGGGGCGTCGGTGCCGGTCGACACACTGCTGCGGATGCTGTATCTCAAGCACCGCTACCAGTTCGGATACGAGACGCTGTGCCGGGAGGTGGCTGATTCGATCACCTGGCGGCGGTTCTACCGGATCCCGCCCGAAGCGCGTGTGCCGCATCCGACCACGCTGATCAAGCTGGTCGGGCGGGCCGGGCCGGAGGTGTTCGAGCAGCTCAATACCGCGTTGGTGGGCAAACTGACCGAAGACAAGGTCTTGCGGGCCCGCAAGCTGCGCATCGACACCACGGTGGCCGAAGCCGACATCGACCACCCCACCGACGCCGACCTGCTCGCCCACGGTGTCCGCAAGCTGGGCGGGCTGGTGCGACGGATCAAGGCGGCCGGCGCCGCGTCGCGGACAATGTTCCGCGACCGCAGCCGCTCGGCGGGGCGGCGGATCAGGCAGATCAGCCGCACGCTGCGCCGCCGCACCGGCCAGGCACTGGGCGAGATCGACCGGCTCACAGGCGAAATCGCCGACATCGCGACCGCCACCGTCACCGAGGTGGCCGCGGTGACACACAATGCCCACCGGATGCTGGCCCGTCGCCCGTCCCGACGGCTGCAGCGGCTGGTCACCGAACTGGAGGACACCGTGACCGGCACCCAACGGCTGCTCGCGCAGACCGCGCAGCGGCTGGCGGGCAATCGCATCATCCCCGACCGGATGGTGTCGCTGGCCGACCCGGACGCGCGCCCGATCCGCAAGGGCAAACCCCAGCACCCGACCCAATTCGGTTACACCACACTGATCGCCGAAGACGACCGCGGTTTCATCCCGTTCCACCAGGTCCACAAGGGCAACCCGAACGACGCACGGCAGTTGGTTCCCGCCGTCGAGCAGGTCGTCGCGGCGACCGGCCGCGTCCCGGCCACCGTGGTCGCCGACCGCGGCTTCGGCACCGCCGCCAACGACAAAGCCCTGGCAGAACTCGGGGTGCGTCACATCGGGCTGCAACGCAGCGGCACTCTCTCCAAGACTCGCCGTGACCATGAACGCACCCGTGCCTTCCGGCGAATGCGTAACTGGCGCGTCGGCGTCGAAGCCCGCATCAGTCATCTCAAACGAGGATTCGGACTGCGACGTAGCCGGATGCGCCGCCTCACCGGGGCCCGGACCTGGATCGGGCTGGGCATCTTCGCCTACAACCTCCAGCGGATGACCGTGATCACCCGGTGAACCCCAGCACCGGGCAGACACACCCCGAAAACAACCCGCCCCCAAACTGATCAACCATCCGCGACCGTCCCGCGAATCGCGCCAACCGACTATTTCAGGGGCAAGTAGCTAGCGCGGGGCCTCTTTGGACCCGGCGTCACGACCGATAGCGCCCTCAGCCGCGGTTACTCCGATATCCGCCCGATTTTCGGCGAGTACTACAGCGACCCCTATGGCGGTGGCCAATCCCTTGTAGATGATGAACTCTCCGGTGGTCGCTACGGCAATCAAGGCAGCGCGGGCCCGGATCGCCGCGTCCAGCATCTGGTCATCGACTGCGACCGGTCTGTTTCGGGCGCCAGGGAAAAGTCAGCTTCGCACCGATATCGAAGGTCATTGCTGTGGCGCGGTTTCGGACGGGCACGTAGGTGGTGTCGCTGCGAGGCAGCACGGCGTTGCAGAGAATCACCGAACCCCGGAGACCGACAATCAAGGATGAGGGAGGCCTTGTTAGGCATTAACAAGGCCTCCCTCATTGTTTTCCGAACGCTCTCGGAACAGGCTTCACCAGAAGCTGGCCGTAGAGGACGCGGCCCCCGGGTGCGGGAAACATTGATTCGGACACGGGGTTCCAAGATCGATCCATCTCGCGAAGCTGGCTGCCGCACAACGGATCTCGAAAGCGATCGTTTTTAGAGACAGAACATCGGTGAATCTCGGCGTCACTGGCCACAGGTCTCGCCACGCCATGACGGGCGTATCGTCCGGATATGGGTGACGGCATGCCCGCAACCTGCGGGTGGTGCGGTGCCCGGCTGCCGAGTGATCGGGCCGGGGTCCGTCGCTACTGTCGGCCCGCGCATCGGCAGGCTGCCTACCGGGCCCGCCGGCGGGAAGCCCGGTCGGTGCGAGCGGCGGTCAACCCGCAGGTTGCGATGGCGTTCATCGCCGAAGACCTGACCGTGCAGGTCGAGGTGGTCAAGGAGCTGGTCGCCGACCTCACCCGTACGGCCGCCTCGCTGCCGGTGGACTGCATAGTGTGGCGGTGGCGCCCTTCCCGGACCTGGTCGAGGACCTGATCAGCTGCGCGGTCATCGCGGATCGTCGCTCCGGAGCGACCTGGGCCCAGATCGGTGCGGCACTGGGTCTGACCGCCGACGCGGCCCGCGCCCGTCACGGCCATCGGCAACTCGCCGTGGAGTGGCCGATACCAGCTACCGGCGGGAATGGAAGTTCGCGACGGTAACCCCGAACCCACAACGGCGGTCTGGGGTGTACCCCAAAACGACAGCCACGCATGCATTCAGAGAGGGTTTGGCCGGAGCAGTCTGTGGCTGGATTCGGGGTTGGCTCGGGGTGTTTCCGGATAGGCATAGCCGGACTCGCTCCCTACCGTCGGAGATCACGAAGCGAAACGACCGCGGGCGTGCTGCTGGGAGTGAGCCTGGGTGGGAGCGCGCCCTTTCGGCCTCGACGCCCGATGCATGTCAAGAGAAAGGCGCAAGGGGACCGTGCACGAGAAGAGTCTGCGGCGCAGTGCCACTTCCATACTCGCGTCCGTACTGACCACGGCGATGCCGGTGGCCGTGGTCGGCTGCGGAACCGAGACGGAGAGGTCGAGCACGCCTTCGCAAGTCTCCGCGGCGTTGAACGACCTGGTCCGGTCCGGTCTGCCGGGGGTGCAGGCGGTCATCAGCGGACCTGACGGCGAGCAAACCCATTCCGCAGGCGTCGCTGACGTCGGCAGCGGAGCACCCTATCTCGACGGTAGCCATATCAGGATCGGCAGTGCCACAAAGACCTTCGTCGCTACGGTGGTTCTGCAGCTCGCCGCGCAAGGCGCGATCGAACTCGATACCCCGATCGGCCACTACCTGCCGGGCGTGGTGTCCGGCAACGGCAATGACGGCGGCCGGATTACGGTGCGGCAACTGCTCCAGCACACCAGCGGGTTACCCGACTTCGCTCCCGAAGACGTCGTGCACAAGCAGCCTCAGCAGCTCGACCAGACCTCCGACGGTACGGCCTACCGTGATCTCACCCCAGCGGACATGGTGGGTATCGCGATGACCATGCCGCCGCAGTTCGAGCCCGGAGCACGGTTCGAGTACACCAATACCAACTACGTACTGCTGGGCATGTTGATCGAACACGTCACCGGGCACCGGCTCGACGCCGAAATCCGCAGCTGCATCCTCGATCCGCTCGCACTGCGCGACACCTATTTCCCAGCACCCGGTGACACCGGTCTGCGTGACCCCCACCCCCACGGCTACAGCAACATCGACGGCGCCTGGGTCGACGTCACCACGATGGAAGCCGCCTGGGCCGGCGCCGCGGGCGCGATGATCTCCACAGGCAGCGACCTGAACTGGTTCGCCACCGCGCTGATCACCGGAAAACTACTCCCACCAGATCAGCTCACACAGATGCAACAAACGACGCCGATGGCACCCGGCACGGGAACGAACTACGGACTCGGCCTCATCGGCTTCCAGATCCCCTGCGACACACAAGAAAAACACGTGTGGGGCCATACCGGAGGCATACCAGGCTTCAGCACCGTACTCATTGCGACATCCACCGGGACCGCCGCGACCATCAGCGTGAACACCGAGCAGCTCAACAGCCAGTTCTCCACCGCGATCACCACCATCATCTGCTCCATCGCGTAACCGATCCGGAACGATGACACATTCGACCAGCGGCGGTCGGCCGGCCCGAACAGCCTTGTGAGCGGCAGATGAGTGCGTTGGTATGTCGGCCCAGATATGCCCTGCGCTGCATGTGATCTGACTCCAGCAGGAGGTAATGGCCTCGGATGGAGCGCGGCTCAACTGGAACGCCGAACCAGTGCGCTTGTTTCGGGCCGATATCGACTTGTAGGTGTTCGGGTCGTAGCCGCCTGTCGCGGTAAACAGATCTTTGCCGCCGCCGGGGAAGGGATGCTGTTCCTCTTCGTTCACCTACGTCGCCGAGGGATGCAGGAACGAACCGTCGTTCTGCATGCCGTAGCTGCCCGGATCGACCTTCGAAGGCGCGTGATCCCGCCCCGCTCGCCACCACGATGACCGCCAGCCCGGCGATCCACGTCTTTCGCAATTTCACGACATCGAGGTCTGGTCGGCGGCGGCCTGGGAAAACCCCTCCCAGAGGCCGCACTCCGCGGACCTGATCGCGGCCGCTGGGCCGTTGTGCGGCGGCCGAGAAGATGGTAGGCACCCGCGGCGCAGGCGGACTACCGGAAGCGTTCCGCGTTCCGCACAGCCCAGTCTCCGAAGCCGGTCCCCGGTCGCCCGGTGATATCCCGCACGCTGGTGACGGGCAGCCCCTGCGGTTGCAGGTCGTAACCGGCCAGCACGTTGTCGACGTACCAGGTCGCGGTCTCACCCATGTCCGGCGCGAGCGCCGCAATGGTCTCCGCCCGCGAGGACCGCCGGAAACCGAGCTCCCGGCCCAGCGCCGCGCCGAGCTGCCGGACCAGTTCGGCCCGGCTCAGGATCTCCGGCCCCGCCAGCGAATACGCCTTTCCCGCATGGCCGTCGCCCAGCAGCGCGGTCGCGGCTACGGCGGCGATGTCGTCCATGGCGATGGGCGCGCTCGCTGCCTCCGGCCGCGGTTCCCGGACCTCACCGGTGGCACGAATCTGAGGTGCCCACATCAGCGTGTTCTCCATGAAATCGGCGGGCCACAGATGCGTCCACTCCGCACCGCACCCTTCCACCGCCGTAGAGACCGTGCCCCACCAGCTCTCGGGTTCTCCGGACAAGTCCACGATGTGCCGCACGCCTGCCTCCCAGGCCAGCGCCAGCACCTCACCGACGCTGTCCGGCGCGGGCGCCAGATACATCCGCTCAACGCCGGCGAACGCCGCAGGCAGGCTTTCGGGCCGCCGCAGATACCCTTGCGCCACTTGCACTCCGGCGGGCAGGGCAGCCCGCGCGGGATCGGTGGTGAGGGCCCGCACATCGGTGGCGCCCAACGCGAGCAGATGATCGACAACCTTGCGGCCGATATTGGCGGTAGCCCCGGTTACCAGGATGGTCATTGGTCCCTCTCCGGTCGGAATCGCTGAACCACCCATCATGCCAACGAGGTTCGCCGTGCGAGCGCCCGAAAGCGTGGATTTGGTATGCGATGCCGCGCCCCCGAGCAGGCGCGCGCGTCGCGGCAGATGAGTGTGTTTGCCGGTGGAGCAACGACGAAGCGTGAGTTGGTCGGCTTGTGCTCGAATTCTGTCCAGTAGGGTCCCGTCGGTGGGTAGCGATAGCCGTTACGAGGCATACGAAGTTGACCTATGGGAACGATTGCCTACGCTGCTGCCCTCGAACGAGGACGCCGATAGCTTCCGGGACTGTCGGGAGAGTGGCCATCAGGAAGCCGGGCTGTGGATGCTGACGCAGCGGCTGATCGAGCACCAGGTGCCTATCAGTGACCGAACGCGCGCCGAGATCGAAGTGCTAGCCGAGCAATGGGGTGAACGGCTGGCCCGCCACGACGAAATCACTTCGTGTGTCAGGGATTCCGAGAACGAGGAGTCCATCCGACTCTTGCCGGATGATCGATCGATGCCGGTCGCACGTTGATCGGTCGTCCGGACCGGTTGGCTGGCACGGCTTTCCAGCGCACACAAATGCCGATGAGCGAATGGTCTGCCGGTCCGTGCGCGCCGATCCTCGACTCGGGCCGATCTCTGGAGACTGACTTCTCCGTGCGGATGATTCACGGCCAGGTGTGTGCCAGCCGGGTGAAGATCGTGTGTAGTGCGCGGATGAGGGTGTCTTGTTCAGGGAGGATGTCGGGGTCGGCGATCGTGTTGACCGTGAGGGTGCCTGCGTAGGACAGCACCGCAAAGGTGACGCCGACGTTTCCCGGTGTTGCTACCAGTGGCACGAGCGCGTCGATCCGATGGCCCGCCAGGCGCAGGGCCGCGCCCGGGCCGCGCAGATTCGTTTCGAAGCTGTGCACCAGTCGTTGGTGATCGATGAACAGCCGGAACAAACCCAGTCGATGAAGCAGCCGGAATGTCAACCCCAGCGGGCTCGACGAGGCCGCCCGGGTCGATGACGCTCGCGCAGCGGTGGTCGCGGTGACGATCGCGGTGAGCCGAGCCGGATCATCGGTGATGGCAGGAACCGCCAGCGGGCGCACTCCGGTGTCGTTGCCGAGATCGGTCACGGTGGCGGTATGACGCCCGGAGACCGGAATCGACACCACCAGCCGGTGCGGTCGTTCTCCGCGCGCATCCAGAATCTCGAGCAGGGCGCCGGTGACCGCGGCGAGGACCACATCGTTGACGGTGCCCCCGAAGCGGTGTCCCGTTGCGGCCACCTCGTTCAACGCCACGGCGGTCGATGCCAGTCTGCGGCGGTGTGCGGTGGGCCGCACCAGCGAGATCCGTTCTGCTGGACGCAGCAAGGGCATCCCGAATGTCAATTCCCGCAGTCCCGCACAGCCACGCCGGAGATCGGCCGGAAGCGAGCCGATCGCGTGCAGCTTCGCCGATGTGGCTTCCACCGCAAGTTCCCGGGTGCTGGGCGGTGGAAGCGGAAACCGCACGACGGTTGCGCGGTTGCCTTCGTCGGTCAAGGCGGCTAGGACGGCCAGACCGCCCAGGCCGTCTGCGAGCACGTGATGCAAGACGACGACGAGTGCGGTATGGCCGATTCCAGTCACCGAATACGCCTGCCACAGCGGAAGATCGGGTGCGAACGGACGACACAGCAGGTCGGCGGCGATATCGAACAGTGCCCGGCGAGTGCCTGGTTCCGGCCACCGCAGGTGTGTCAGATGCCGGTCCACAGAGAACGTCGGATCGTCGACCCAGATCGGTCGGCCGCAGCCGAAAGGGGTGCGGCGCAACGTCTGTCGCAGCCGCGGGACATGCGGGACACGCTCGTGCAGCAACGCGCGGACCTCGGCCGGAGTCGGCCCCGCACCGTCGAAGATCAGAATTGCGCCGAGGTTCATCGGCACCGAGGCCTGGTCCGCCGCCAGCACCGTGAGGTCCGCGGACCCGGCTCGGTCGATCCGGCCTCGGCGTAGACTGTCAGGGTGCGATCGAAATCCGCTGGCTCGCAACGACTGCCGGTCGGTATCCATTCATCCCTGCGTTTCCGCATCCATAGCGATCGTGCGCAAAGTGGCCCGCATGATGTGGGCCACGAACGGGCGGACCAACCACCAGTACCGCAGAAATCGCTGCCGCGATACAGGATCGGTGGTGACGGTGCGCACCTCATAGCTGAGCAGGCTGGCATGCTCGCCGTAACCGGTGACGGTGAAGTTCGCCGCGATCTTCCCCCAACCTGGCTCCGTGAAATCGGCGAAGTTCGACCGTGGTACGTCGCGCCATTCGATATCCGGCCGCCAGAACTTGCCGACCGCACCGAACGCGATCTCACGTCCCGGTACCTCGCCCAGCAGCAGCCAGCCCGGCAGTCCGACCCCCTCACCCACCACCAGTCGTTGCGGAGTGGGGACCGTCCGGCCGCTCCAGCGAGCAGGCAGCCCCCGAATCCACATCGAGACCGTCGTCAGCGGCGTACGCACGCTCAGTAAATCCAGGCCGTGTGCAGCCTGGTAGGTCGCACGCGGATCCGCGCGCACCACCAGATGCTCGATCAGGCCAGCGTCGAAGGTCGGCACCGCGGACTCGATAAGCATGGGGCCGACACCGGATCCCGTCGTCATAGATCCATCATCGGCACGGCTCCGCAGCCGCCCTAGGGCCGAAGGTAACCTCGCCCCGAGACCTCGGGAGGAGGTATCCGGCCGATCGTTTCCACCAGCGGCTCAGGACATCCGGTAGCCGAGGACCGGATGTTTCTCGGTGTGGGCTCCGGCCAATTCCGGACTCCGCGTGAAGGATTGCCCGATGCCGTTGGCGGTGGGGTAGTTGGTCTCTAGACCGTGCCATCGTCCTGCTGCAACGATCGATCGCATGCAGGCGACATCACGAGCCCTTGCTGCCTTGTCATGCCTGACAGTGGGGGTCTATGCGATTGCCGTGCGTCCGCGGTTGCTCCGCTGGGGCGCTACCGACGAGGAAGTGGCGCAGCCATATCCGGGCGCCGATATTGTTCCGAACGGCACCCGAGGCGCGACCATGGCGGTCACGATCGAGGCGCCCGCGAATCAGGTCTGGCCATGGCTGGTGCAGATGGGTTACGACCGGGCCGGCTGGTATTCCTGGGACCGTCTCGACAACGGGGGTCGGCCCAGCGCGGACCGCGTCCATCCCGAGTGGCAGCACATCGAACTCGGGGATTGGTTGACCGCATGGTCACCGGGTGGCCAGGTCGACGCGTGGGAGGTGGCGGCACTGGAGCCAGGCCATTTCCTTGGGCTGCACGGGCGAAGCGACCTGCGGGGACGCCCGTTCGATCTCGCCGGGCCGCGCCCTCGCGTCTATATCGACGGTCTGTGGGGTTTTCTGCTGGTGGAACTGCCCGGAGACCGGACCAGGCTGGTGGTGGGCGGGTACCAAACAGCTCGGCCTCGCTGGCTTCAGGTCGTCGGCGACTTTTTCGTCTATCCACCCGTGCACTGGGTGATGCAGACACGCCAGTTCGCGAACATCAAGCGGCTCGCCGAGCGCGAGTGGACCCGAACGTCCGACCACCAGACACACCGGTAGGGGGTGCCGGTAAGAACCGTGTCACCTGGTACATGAAGCGTTGCCACCCATTTGATCCCGCACCTTGGAGCGCCGGACTGTGAGGGGGCGACCGTAGCCGGGGGTGGGCGGAAACGATCGCATTTGTCCCGCCACAAGCTGGCTGGGCCGCGATCGGGAGCCCGCAGCTCACAATGCGCCGAATGTGACTCGCGGCGATGAGTGGCGGTGTTCTCGCGCCGTCGGTTGGCGCCTCCTCAGGCTATCTCTGACTACCGGGGTCCGGTTCGGGTTCGTCGGTGGCCGGGGCTGCGACACTCGAGGTGCGTTCAGCAGCCAGTGCCTGCCCGATCACCCGAACCGCATCGTCCGCGTTCGCTGCAGTGATGACCACGGCCTTGGACCCTCCCGAGCCCAGCTTGATACCGACCGTGACATCAGTACGCCGCGACCGGACGAACTCGGGCAGCGTCTTGATCGCCATCATCAACGCACTGCCGCTGGCCGCGATCATCTCCACGAAGGGAACAACATCCGGTAGACCCCTCAAAACACCGGCGTAGTCCAATGCGGCGGACGGAGTCGCCATCATCAGATGGTCCTCCAGCACGCCTTGATCGGCCAAGATCCGCACCTCGAGCAACGCCCTATTCGCCGAAATCCCCAATCCCGATGCCGATGGCCACCCCTCCCCCTCACTGCCGACTATGTCGAGATCATGCCACGAACCGCAGACCAGAGCCCTGACGGGCCCCTACCTGGGCGGCGGTGGCCGACGAGAAGCGGAGTACGAAGGATCGCGCCGACGACTGATCTGACGCTGTGTCCCAGCGTGTGAACGAGCGCTGGTTGCCTCGGTAATGATCGTTCACGAGACACCATCAGCGCCAACGTGATCCGCAGGCCGGTTCTGTAACGGATGCCGTGTACACGGCCTCTTGCTTTCTCGCGGCCTACTCGGGGTCGACACCTGGCTGTTCGAGGTGGTGGGTCAGTAGTCCGGTCAGGGCTTGGTCGACGGTGTTCCACGGCCCGGCGGGCAGGACCGTGTTGTCCGGGTCGAGGGCTTGCCAGCGTCCGCGGCGGCCGGTCGCGGTGATCTGGCGGGCGATCCGGCCAAGGTACTCGTCGCCGCCGGTGACCCGGTGATCTCCGGTGTCCGGGTCGCGGGTGAGGGTGACCAGCTCCCGCACCTTCGCCTTCGGGTCCAGCCGCCGCTCACGCCGCGACTTCGGTTGCCGGACACGGGCACCCGCCCGCCGACCAGGCGGCAGCGGGCGGAACCGGCGCCGGAGTCGGCACAGGTATGTCGGCGGAGTCGAGTCCGGTGGCCTTCCCTTCGGCGTGGACCGCAGCAGGGCTGACACCGCCGGCGTCAGCCCTGCGCACGTTGGTCGGCGGGTAGCGCAGGTTCGGTGTTGAGGTAGCTGTAGACGGTTTCACGGCTGATGCCGAATTCCCGTGCAAGAGCGGCCTTTTTCTCCCCGGCAGCGGCGCGCTGGCGCAGCTGGTGGGCTTGGGCGTCGGTGAGGGCGTGCTTGCGGCCGGTGCAGGCGCCGCGGGCCTTGGCCGCGGCAATGCCCTCGCGCTGGCGTTCCAGGATCAGGGAGCGTTCGAACTCGGCGAAGGCCCCCATCACCGACAGCAGCAGCGTCGCCATGGGCGAGTCCTCACCGGTGAAGGTCAGGTTCTCCTTCACGAACTCCACCCGCACGCCCTTGCCGGTGAGGGTGCGCACGAGGCGGCGCAGGTCGTCGAGGTTTCGGGCGAGGCGGTCCATCGAGTGCACACGCACGGTGTCACCTTCGCGGACGAACCCGAGGTCCGGTGCGGGCTGGCAGGGTGCGCACGTGTCCGAGAAACTTCAGCATCAGCACCCGGACTCCGCCCGGATCGTCACTCAACCAGGGCGGTATCGGTCCGCGATCGGCGAGCCAGTCGGAGAACACGCCGATGCCGGAACGGATGGTGCGCACGCTGCTCCAGGTCAATGGCTTGCGGTGTAGCTGCACCCTTTCGCGGCGTTCGCTTGAGTCATACCTCTACCGGTCCGGTGTGGCTTGCGCGCGGGTTCCCAGGTCCGCGAGGCCAGGAGCGCGACCTGGGGTAGTGCCGGCACTACCCGGGACCGGGCGCTGGCCGTAATGGCGATCCGGATGCTGGCGGGATGGGGCGCGGCGGCGCGGAATTTTACCGTGGTGGTGCTGTAACTGCCCGATTGCCCGAAGGGAAATCCTTTGAAATCGAAGATGTTTGGTGCCGCTGGGCCGATCCTGGTCGTCGCGGCTCTCGTCACGACCGCCTGTCAGCCCGACCGGCCCACAGTTGCGGCACCGAGCGCGACGACGACACCGGCCACCGCCGCCGATAAGACCGTGCTTCAGCGTGATGCCGACGCGATTCGCGATGTCGGCATCACGGGTGTGCAGGCCAGGCTGGTCGCCGCCGACGGCAGTGACACGGTGGTGACCAGTGGTGTCGCCGATACCGCGAGCCAGAGTCCAGTCTCGGGGGATGGGTATTTCCGGGCCGCCAGCGTTACCAAGACATTTACCGCGACCGTGCTGCTGCAGTTGGTCGGTGAGGGCAAGCTCACCCTCGATGACACGGTCGAGAAGTGGTTGCCGGGCGTGGTGCGCGGCAACGGCAACGACGGCACGAAGATCACGGTGCGCCAACTACTCAACCACACCAGCGGACTGGAGTACCCGAATCCATACCAGCTGGCCTCCCCCGACGACTACCACCGCTATGCCCTCGATGTACCGCCCCCGCCCGAAAAGGTGGTGGCCACTGCTGTCCAGAGCCCGCCGACCTTCGCCCCCGGAACCGGCTGGCGCTACAGCAACACCGGCTACCTGCTGGCGGGCATGATCATCGACAAAGTCACCGGCACACCATGGTACGAGGAAGTCGACAGCAGGATCATCACCCCGCTCGGCCTGAAACACACCAGCTACCCCGGCGGCGCGGTCACGATTCCCACCCCGCACGCCACCGGATACACGCGCTGGCCCACGGGCGGATTGGTCGACACCACCGACAACCGGATCAGCGGATTCGCCGCTGCCGCGGGCGCGCTGATCACCACCACCGCAGACCTCAACGTCTTCTTCCGAGCATTGCTCGGCGGCAAACTCTTGCAGCCCGAACAACTCGCCGAAATGAAGAAGACCGTCGACACCGACGCCGAGGTCCGATCGATCTTCCCCGGCGCACTCTACGGCCTGGGCCTGTTCTCGATCGAATTGTCCTGCGGCGGACGGTATTGGATGCACGGCGGCGACATCCCCGGCTACAAGACCAGAGACGGCGTCACCGACGACGGCACGCGCAGTGTCGTGGTGTCCATGTCCACCCTCCTACAAGACACCGACGACCATCAGATCGCCCAGGAAAACACCGCCATGACCCTCGTCGACCACGCCCTGTGCCGTACCGGAAACAAGTAGCCTCTCATCCGCCGCCGTACCACGGCCCGCCCGAGCCACCAACGGATTGCCCGACGGATTGCCCGACTGCGCTGCATATGGCAGTAGCGGACGTGCTGCACCGCAACATGTTCCGGCCGCCAGCGCCCCGCGCTGGCCGGTTTGGTCAGCGCGGTATGCGGCAGAATAGTGCGTTCGGAGCGATCTACCAGAAGGTCAGGTACCTTCCGGATTTCGCCCGCAATAGAATTACCAGCGTTGATTGGCTTGACTGTTGCACGGATACGTGACGACCGGTGCCGGATCAGGGTTCGCCCCCTGGATATCGAGGCAGAAGTCATTCAGATAGCTACGGATCTCCGCGCCATTCCTGTACCAGGCTTGATTGAGCTGACCGTTACACGGGTACGTGACGACCGGCGCCGGATCAGGGTTCGCCCCCTGAATATCAAGACAGAAACCATTCATTCCACTACGGATCTGCTGGCCGTCCCAATACCAGGCTTGATTGGACTGACCGTTACACGGGTACGAGACGACCGGCGCCGGATCAGGGTTCGCCCCCTGAATATCAAGACAGAAACCATTCATTCCACTACGGATCTGCAGGCTGTCAGCTGACGCCGTAGACGCAACAGTCAATGCGGCAATAGCCGTCAGCAATAGAATGACAGATCTACGAATGCCTTTCAGCACGTTCTTTCCCCCTCCAGTTGCAGCCCCGCTGGCGGCAACTCCGGATGGAGGCTAGCACAGCCACCCGGCGCCGTCTCGGCAGTTTCTCCGAGCCTGAGAATTGACGAAAGGCTCTGCTGCGATGTGCCTTCCGCCCTTCGGGTCCAGCGTCAGTGGGCCGTGGCCCTGCGTCATGGCTTCTCAGTGCGATTGATCGGTGATGACGGGTACGACATGGAGATGGGAGTGGCGGATTGCCAGTTCGTGAATGCTGTCGACCGCCGGGTTCGGCGGAGTTGGTTGATCATCTACGGACCGCTCCTCACCGCAGGCAAGTGGTCTTTCCCGATGGAAGGCCCGAACCCCGGAAGACGCGGTCGCGCGGGCGCAGTGGGTTCGCAGGCGCGCCCGAGCCTCATCGACACTGAACACCGGAGTGCGCGACTGACATTCACCGAATGCCACGCTCGTGACACCGAGGCCCGATCATCCTGCCTCGCATCCACAGCGTCAGCTATACCGACTTCGGATGGTGCACAGGCGATCTGCGGCACGTCTCTGCTTTGCGGTGTCTCGAACGGGTTGCCCTCAGCTGGGCGGCAGGGACCTGTTCGGCGGGTCATGTGTACAGCGAAGTGCCGGGTTTGGTCTCGTGAATTGGGTGGTCCGGGCTGAGCGGGTCGATAGGCGAATGCGTTCGATCGGCGATCGTTTTCGAACGGTTGCCGCGTCCAACTTTGTCGACCATCGCGCGAACGTCGATAAGCGAACCCCAAGATTTCGTTAACGCCGTCCTCGCAGAGTGGTCTCGTCAGACGACAAAGGGAGAACACAGTGAAGGCACTCGCGAGCACAGCCGTCATCGGCGGAGTCATTGCAGCGGCGGTCATCGGATTGGCCGGGTCGGCGTCCGCGACCACGACGCCGGTAGTGAACACCTGGTGTCCACACAGCGAGTTGATGCATCCGACGTGGGATGTGAACACCGGGGAACCTGTCATCTGCGTCAACACCGGGATCAGCGGGTACATGTGGGTTCCTGACGCCACCCGCTGATTCCCGGCCACTGCCGCGGATTCACGTGGCGACCTGTCGGAACCATGCCGGTGAGCGAATCTGGCTGTGCCCCAGTCACCGAAGCGTCCAGCCGACGCCATCCGCAGCAGTGGCGGACGCCCGAAAAGCATATCCGCTGCCAGATTCATCGAGTGGCAGACCGGTAGCTGGGCTGATTTCCCGGGCGGCAAGCCGCTCGGTCATCGGCATGAGCGTGCGTTCTGCACCGCACCAGGGTCCGGCCGCCGGCGCCCCGCGCTGGCCGGTTCGGTCAGCGCGATCAGCGGCAGTACAGGATGTTCGAATCGCTTGTTGGGATTTGGTCACATAGGTCCGCTATCGGGGCTCATGGGTGTGCGCGATTGACGCGCACACGTTGTGAGGAGGACAGGATGCAGTTTGTGTTGGTGATCTACCACGGCACGTATCCGTTGCCGGGCACATCGGAAGCGGAGCGGGTGTCACAGGAGGACAAGAAGGCGGCATACGCCGATTTCGCCGCCCTCGACAAGTTGGACAACTGGAGTGGCACCGCCGATGGGTCTGCCTCAGGACGCGACCACGGTCACGGTGAAGGACGGTTCGGCCGTTGTCACCGACGGCCCGTGGCTCGGTGCCAGGCACGCCGTGGGCGGCTTCGCGGTGGTCGAGGCCGAGGATCTAGACACTGCCATCGCCCTCGCCGCGCGAGTCCCGCAGGCACGGCTGGGCGGTGCGGTCGAGGTGCGTCCTGCGGTCAAGTACTACTGAAAGGGACGGGCCCGGCGTGCGGTCCGCGTGCCGGGCCCGGAGCCGTCGGTCAGTTGGCTCGACCGGTGATTTCGGCTGCGACACGGTGGACGCGACTGGTGTCGCGGATGACGTCTATCCTGACGATCCTGTCGTTGGCGACGGTGAAGATCATGACCGAATACGGCTGTTCGTCGCGGGTGGTCAGGGCGCCGATCGCTCCGTTGACCAGCAGGGGGCGCAGCTTTCCGCCGCGCGGGATTCGTACCTGTTCGGCCACGGCCGCTGCTCCGTTGATGACACTCGCAGGCCGGCTGACGCCGTAATCGGTCCGGTGCACGATGTCGGGATCGAGGACCTGGAGCAGGCCGTCGAGATCGGCGCTGCGGGCGGCCGCGTAGAAGGCGTCGACCACCCTGCGCTGCCGCGCCAGGTCCGGATCGGGTCGTGGAACCTCGGCTCCGCTGATACGGCGTCGTGCTCGGCTGGCGAGTTGCCGCGCGGCGGCCGGTGTGCGGCCGACGATGTCGGCGATGTCGGCGAAGGGCAGGTCGAACATGTCGTGCAGTACGAACGCCACCCGCTCGGCCGGCGCGAGCCGTTCCAGCACCACCAGCAGCGCCAGTCCCACCGCGTCGGCGAGCATCATCTCCTGTTCAGGATCGAGATCCACATCCGAGACGAGCAGGTCCGGCAGCTGGCTGTCGATGGGAATTTCCCGGCGATGTCGGCGAGAACGTAACTGGTGCAGGCACTCCCGCGCTACGACGGTGGTCAGCCATCTGCTGAGGTTGTCGATCTGAGCCGGTCCGGTTCGGCTCAACCGCAGCCAGGC
The DNA here is from genome assembly GCF_040680715.1 of Nocardia sp. NPDC051981. NCBI lineage: Bacteria > Bacillati > Actinomycetota > Actinomycetes > Mycobacteriales > Nocardiaceae > Nocardia > Nocardia sp. NPDC051981. Next base: position 188,407 of record NZ_JBFAXK010000005.1, read on the forward strand.
GTCCTGTACCGCATCATCGGCTTGGTCGACCGAGCCCAGCATCCTGTACGCCACGGCACGCAAGCGGGGACGTTCCTTCTCGAAACGCTCTGCTAGCCACTTGTTTTCGTCCATCTGTCACACCATCCCATCGTCACGACTCGCACCTGCATGAGCCGCCCCCACTCACGGATGTGACTGCACCAGCCAGTCCCCGGTCACATCCGCAGGACGTGGCGGCTCATAGGGGTGGCGGGCAACGCGCTCGATCAGATCACGAAACGGAGAACAACACCGATGACCACGATCCAGGTGCAAGGAACGGTCGCTGCAGGGTTCGAGACCGTCCGCGCGGAATTCGCTACCACAGCGGTCGCGGAGGGGGCCGGTCCGGCTGGCGCCCAGCTCGTTGTCTACGTGCACGGCAGGCAGGTGGTCGACCTTTGGTTCGGGGATGAGGTGACCGGCGAAACCCTCACCGGTGTCTATTCTTCGACCAAGGGCGCTGCCGCCATTGTGATGGCGATGCTGGTACAGGACGCAATACTGGATCTGGATGAACCTGTCGCGGCGGGTTGGCCGGAGTTCTCGGCAGCCGGAAAAGGCGAGATCACCCTACGAGACGTCTTGACCCACCGTTCCGGTGTCATCGGCGTCGATGGCGGATTCACCGCGGATGAACTCGCCGACGATGCGGTGATCGCTGCCCGCCTGGCCACTCAACGACCGTACTGGAAGCCGGGTTCGGCCATCGGCTACGGCGCATTCACCGAATTCGCGATCCTCGGCGAAGTGGTGCGTAGGAGCACCGGGCGTTCACTACAAGACATCTTCGACCAGAGAGTCCGAATCCCGTACGCGCTCGACCTCTACCTCGGGCTACCCGAATCCGAGGAGCACCGCTATCGCGAGATCGAGCCGGGAATACTCAGCCCCGACGAACTCGCCACGTATTGGTCGGGTGGTCCTGGGCCCCACAGCATCACCGGGATCGGCTACGGCCTCAACTCGAACCCACCGCTGGACCAGGTGGCCCTCTCCAACACCCGGCGCGTCCGCGCGCTCGGCCCAACCTCGTGCGGCGGAGTCGGCAACGCCCGCGGACTCGCCGGGCTCTACACCGCCGCGGTACACGGTCTCAATGGGCGACCACCGCTGCTGAAGCCCGACACCCTCGGCGAGTTCACCATGCTCCACGCCGCCGGAACCGACCTCGTCGCCGGATCGGACAAGCACTACATGCTGGGGTTTCAAGCGAAGGGCTGGCAGTACCCGTTCCTCAGCGCCCGTACGTTCGGCCACGACGGTTCCGCGGGCTCGGAAGCCTTCGCCGACCCGCACAGCGGCATCACCTTCGGCTACATTCGCCGCCGGTTCTCCTCCACCTGGTCCTACCCCGAACACCATCGCCTCGCCGCCGCCGTCCACCACGCCGCTTCGGCAACGTAAATCAAACTCCCGCACCTCTGGTCGTAAGGCCAACTACCGCACCACATTCGGCATACCGCGTTCATCGACCATCAGACCGACGCGATCAGCGGGGCGTGGAGCCAGGCTGTAATCGGCTAGCGCGCACTTCGGCGGTACGAACGGCCGTAAGCCGAGACCCGTGCTGGCCGATTCCGTCAGCATGGTCAGCGGCTAGAAACGGACGTTTCGGGAGGGCGTGTGATGCGGTCGCCTCTTTCCGAGGCGCCTTCGGGGTCACGGACCAGTGATGTCGCGCGCGATGCCTTCCAGCAGCCAGCGCAGTCCTTGCTCGAAGCTCTCGTCGGGGCCGGGAAGCTCGGCCGGGCTGTGCTCGAGGAGTTGCACCAGCCGCTGGTGGCCGGCCTTGGTCGCCGCGTCGCGAAGGTAGGCGCCGGTGGGCGCGCCGAGCCCGAACGACTCCGGTGCGGAGGCAAGAGCTTCGCGCAGGACGAATCCGGTGGTGTACTGATCGACAGCCTGCACGATCTGTGTCGCCTGCGCCGGTGAAACATCCAGTCCGTCCAGCGCTTTGAGGGATTGCTCGATGTGCAGCAGTGCGTTCGGTCCGATCGTGATGCGCTTGCCGACCAGGTCGGTGGCCCAGGGATGGCGTTTGATCATGGCGCGCTCGCAGCGGGCCACGCGGGTGATCGACTCCCGCCAATCCGCGGTCAGCTCGTCCTCGTCGAGGATGATCTCACCTGCCAGCGCGTCGGCAAGCAGATCGAACAGGTCGTCCTTGCTGTCGAGGTGCGTGTAGAGCGCCATCGGGCCGACACCTAGCCGCGAGGCGACCCGACGCATCGACACCGCGTCGAGACCCTCCGCATTCGCGAGTTCCATTGCCGCGGCAACGATGTCGTCTCTGGTCACCGCGGGTCGTCGTCGCGGTGTCTCGCGCGCCCAGATCGGGGCGCCGGAAAGGGCAGTGTCTTCGCCGGAATCGTGCAGCTCCACGGTCCGCAGTCTACCCGAGACACCGTATCGCTTGACAGTACACCGTATCGTTACCGATACAGTGTACCGATAACGATGGTGGGGAATCACGCAATGACACAACCTCGAACGACATCAACCGAGCTCGACCCGGCCCTGCGCAAACTCGTGATCGTGGTGGTCCTGGGCGCGGTCATGACGATCCTGGACACCACGATCACCAGCGTCGCCGTGAACACCCTCGGCACCCGGTTCCACACGTCGCTGTCCGCGATTCAGTGGGTGCTGACGGGATACACCCTGGCGCTGTCGGCCAGCATCCCGCTGTCGGGATGGGCGATCGTGAGGTTCGGCCCCAAGACGATGTGGATCGGCTCGCTGCTGCTGTTCATCACCGGATCGGTACTGTGCGGAACGGCCTGGAACATCACCAGCCTCATCACATTCCGAGTACTGCAAGGCTTCGGCGCCGGCATGATCCTGCCGATCGGGCAGACGATGCTCGCCCGCGCCGCCGGACCCGCCCGGATGGGGCGCGTGATGAGCGCGGTCGCGGTGCCCGCAATGCTCGCACCGGTCCTCGGCCCAACCGTCGGTGGTCTGATCCTCGGCCACCTGTCGTGGCGGTGGATGTTCTACATCAACGTCCCCCTGTGCGCGATCGCCGTTCTCGCCGCGATCCGACTGCTGCCCAGCGACGAGGTCCGTGACCGTGACAGCAGGCTCGACATCCTCGGATTGGTGCTGCTGTCACCGGGTTTGGGCGTGCTGGTGTACGGCACCGCGCAGGCGGGCAGCGGGACGAGCCTGACCGATATCCGCGTCGCCGCCAGCCTGCTGACCGGAGTTGCGCTGATCGCCTGCTACGTCCTGCACGCGCGCCGCAAGGGCGATGCGGCCCTGGTCGACGTCCGGCTGCTGCGGGACCGGAATTTCGCCGCAGTCAACGTGCTGGTCTTCGCCTACATCGGCACCCTGTCTGGCCTGACGGCGCTGCTGCCACTGTATTTCCAGACCGTCAACGCCGACAGCCCGCTGCGCTCGGGAGCGATGGTCGCACCCCTCGGGCTGGGCGCGATGGCCACGACGCTGATCACCGGCAAACTGACCGACAAGCACTCCCCGCGACTGCTGATCCTCACCGGACTGCCCGTGGTTCTGCTCGGCATTCTCGGCCTCACCCAGATCGGCCCCGACACCAGCAACGCCCTGGTCATGGCAACACTGTTCGTGATCGGCCTCGGGCACGGCACGATCATGCCCGCCGCGATGAGCGCCAGCTATCAGACATTGCAGCGCTCCGAAATCCCCTCGGCCACAACCGCCACCAACGTCAGCCTCCGCGCGGCGAACTCGTTCGGCGTCGCGGCGCTGCTGGTACTGGTCCAACGCAATATCGAACACCGGCCCCCCGGTTCAGAGGCGTTCACGAGAACGGACCGAACCGAGGAAGTCACCCACACGCTGGCTCACGCGTTCACCCAAACCTACTGGTGGGCACTCGCAATCGGCGCAGTCGCGGTCGTACCCGCGCTGCTACTGCCGCGGAAATCCACACGAGTATCCGCCCCGACCCCAGACGACACCGACGGTAGAGACAACCTGCCAGCAATCAACTCCGGCATCGCGAACAAAAGATAGTCCTGGTCGCCGTCCAACCGCTGAGCGTGCCGAGCCCAGCGGTGGGCCCGCTGCTTAGAGCTACTTATCGCACGGGTATCCCTCAACCCCCTTAAGAGCGGAGCCCGCGAAGCCGCCGTAGACCGAGGTGGTCATCCACCGCGCCGAGCAGGCGCAGGAGTCCCGCGCCGCACCGGCCACAGCTCGCGCGCCGGAGCGACCGAGGCCCGCAAGGCGGGCTGCGACGTGAAAACCATTGCAGACCAAGGTGGTTGGCACTCGACCAGTGCCAATCTGTACAGGTACTTGCGCATCGTGGACAGGTGGGCCGGCAACATAACCAAGGGCATCGGGCTGTAGCGGCCATATGAATATGGCCCATATGGGCCGGGGATCGGCTGCAGTTCTCGCACCCCGAGGTGGATTCAAGATTGCTGGGTGGCGGGTTCAGCTTCAGCCGGATCAGCCCTACCGCGCCAGTCGGTCGGCATGGTTCACATTCGGCACTTGCGATGCTCGGTCCTGCAGGGGTAGCCCCGGATCGACGTCGGGTAGCCGTTCTGCGGCGCGGAGCTGATCGGTGAGGTCGAGGAGGAGTTGCTGGTTTTCGGTGTTGAGCTCGGCGAAGCTCTGCAGCAGTCGACGCAGGGGCGCATGGCGCAATCGGTTCACCAGTCGCGTGTCGTCGCTTGCGGGGTCGTCGAACTGAGTCGGCAGCGTGAAGTAGTCGAGGTCGACTCCGAAGAGGCGGGCGAGCGAGCTTGCAACCTCGATCGAGGGATTGCGCCGGTGACCGGAACGCAGTTGGGAGACATAGGCTTTGGAGATTCGGACGCCCGAATGGCCGAGGGCTTCGATCAGGTGCCGATGAGACAGAGACGTCCCGTGCCGCACCTGCCAGCGGTCGAACAGCGCGTTGAGACGGTTGGTGAAGTCTACGTAGTGCAGTTGCGTGGAAGTCATCGAGTAAACCCTCATCTGATCAAGCCGAGCGATCGGGCGGTGACGAGAACCTGGTCACGGGTGTGCCCGCCGAGCTTCTGGTAAAGAGCACGAAGTTGGGTCTTGACGGTGTTGATGGAGACGAATCGGTTGTCGGCGATCTGGCGAATCGACGCGCCTGAGGACAGCAAGGTGAGGATGAGCATTTCGGTTTCCGACAGTTCGACAATCGGAACAGCCTCGGGGAACAGCGGACGAACATGTCCGGTCAAGACCTGCTCCGCACCCGTCGGCGCAGTGCCGGTCAACTCGATGAGGCGTTCAACGGCAGGGCGCGGGAGTGCTGCCAGCGGCCGGAGCAGGCTCGTGCGGTCGATCAGCGTCGACGCCTGTATCCATTTCCGGCGTGCGGTATCGCTGTTGTCGAGTGCCAGATGTGCGACGGCAGCGATGAGCAGGGCCTCGACGACCAGCCTGGTCGGAGCGTGATCGATCCAGTCGATACGGTCGCACAAAGCCAGCGCGTGTGAGGGGTTGCCGGCCAACAGGTGAGTGCGCGCCGCAGGGATGGTGCACCAGCCATCATTTTCGGGCATGCGCTCGATCAGTTGCCGGGCGCGATTGCCTTGCCCCATCGCCAGTCTCAGGTCGATCTTGGCCGCGGTGATCAGGGAAGGCACGATTCCGGTGGAACGCCCGGAGTCGGGGTAGTGCGTCTCGGCTCGCTGGATGTCGGAAAGGCCGGTGAACGATTCTCCGGTGCACAAGGCCAACTGGGCGTGAGCATAGGCGACGAATGGCCACAACTCCTCGAAGGAGGGGAGTTCACCGAGCGCAGCGAGTGCTCGAGCGGCAGTGCCGACATCGAATCGGTCGAGTGCGGCGATCGCGGTGGCGACTCGCTCACTGGTGAGGACTGCCGTTCCCAGCCAGCCATCAGGCACTGGATGAGTCTCGGCAATGGCAAGCCATCGTTGCGCCCGCGCGGGTTCGCCGACCAACGCGTCGTTCATCGCCATGTTCGCGGCGGCATTTCGGGCGGCGAACTGGATATCGGCGGATTTGGACTCATGATAGGCGCGATGCAATTCGGTTGCGGCGGAGTTGAATTCGCCACCGAGCTGATAGGTAATCCCCCACTGCAACCGCATCACCGGTAGCTGCCCGGTGATCTGCTGAGGCTGACTGCCGAGGATACCTTCCACCAGAACCGCCAGCCGTTTCGTCAGCAGCACGGCATCGGTGTGATCGCCGGTCAATCGCATCATCAGTGACTGCACGCAGCCGAGGCTCAGCGCGTCCTTCGCCGTCGACGTGGCGCCCAGGGCATAGAGCTGGGCGGGTTCGTTCGGCAAGGCAATCAGGTTCCCGGAGTTGTTGCTCCCCAGCAGAGTGAACAGCGCCCGGCCTGCTTTGATCGGCTGGTGGTGGTCGAGTAGGGCCTCGGGGATCGCTTGCAGGATTTCACGCAGCAGTTCGAGCTCGTCGGCGATGAGCGCAACCCACCGGTCCTCCAGCAACTCGATGACCGTATGCCACTGCTGCGCTTGCGCCGCGAAACGCAATCCGTTGGCGACGTCGTCGCGTTCGAGGTAATACGATGCGAGCGCTTCGAACCGGTGGGTCATCGGTATTCCGGCCTCGGCTTGAAGCCCCAGTACCGCGGTCCGGATGGCAGGCTCGAACTCCCAGACCACCCCGCGCGTTGTCTCACGCTGCGCCAGCACTCCAGCGGTCTCGAGAACGCACAGCAGCTCGAATGGGTCAGCCTCGGGCACAAGATATCTCGCGAGATCAGCGTCGAGTTGAGACGCCGTGGCGACCGACACCGCGTATCCGAGGAATGGTTCGGCCAGCGCGGACAGCACCGTCCGGGACGTATAACGCCTCGCGACCTCTTCGATTGCGGCACCGAGGAGGTCGACTCGTTCGGCGTTGGCCGGGATTCTCTCGAAGACCGCCGTCGCCATGTCCACCAGCGCAGGCAGACCGCCGGTGGTCCGATATACGAGTTCGAGCTCCGCCGTGCTTGCCGGGATGCACAGGGTATCGAAGAGCCAACGCAATTCGTCAGCCGAAAATCGCAGGAAGTCCGCTGAAATCCGGTGGTATGAAACCTGAATCGTTGTCGGATCCGAGAACAGTGCTTGTGTGCTCGTAGTCACCGCGATAACGAGACTCTCGCAATGCTCCAGCAACCCGGCCAGCATCGACTCCAGATCACTGGTCACGAGAAGATCGATACGATGCAGGACAAGCGTGACAGGTCTTTTCGCATCGGTGATGGCCTTCTTCAGCAGTCCGTACGCCGCGTCCGCGCTCACGCCATCGAGGTGTCGCCGGTCCCCGCCATGCGAGAGCTGGCGAACGATGCTGAGCCAGTATGCGCCGAGCCCGCTCCCCGAAGCCGGCGGATCCACCGAGACGACGAACCGTCCTCGGTCCCGGCACATCGCCTGCCAGGCTCGTAACTGCGCTGACTTCCGGAAACCCGCTCCCGCGTTCACCTCGATCAGTGCGGCGTCGCGCCCGAGGCGTTCGAGCAGCCGAGGCCGTCGAGCAGACCAGGGAACCCCTTGTCCACCACGGCCACCGGCTTCAGCTCGACGTCTACTGATATCGGAACGATCGTTACTACACTCGCGTGTCACCCACCCCTCCTTCATGTCCCCTCGATCTTCTCGCCACATACGCGACCAGCGTTGGATCGACACCTACCCATTGGTAGTCACTCATCAGACAAAGTTCACGGCTAAGTCATCGCAAACTATAGATTTCACCCTGCGAATCACCCTTGCCGACCAGCGAAGCCAGCGACTCCGTCGGGTTCGAAGGACATTGCTGGACAAGGTTTCCCAGCGTGTCTCCCATGTCACATCAGAACAACCGGCCCGGTTCGAACTGATGATGAAGCACGGGCCCCGACATCGCCGGCACCATCTTCCCTGACGAGCAACGGTTCTCGATTCAGCGTAGGACCGCCGCCCGGAAGCCATCGATATCTCCGAGCTGGTATCGGGGCCGCCGGGGCGCCATTGGCGGGCCCATCGGGGCGGTCCTCGTCGCGTACCCCGAACTACGTTGCGGTGAAGGTACTCCGGTCGCTCGGTAGCCTGAGGCGACAAGGCGCTGACGATTGATCGGACACGCTAGCCACGATCACCATCATGAACATCTGGATGTAGATCTTGTTCGCGATGAACGTCGCGTCATGGGATCCCACCCATGAAATGTGTGTAGCGTCGCTGGTGTGCAGGACAGCGAACTGGTCGGAGTGCAGAAGACCGTCAATCCCGTCCTCAGGGCCAAGGCACTGGACAACCGGCTGCCGGACCCGATCCTCGGCGACAAATACGCCGAGCAGGCGATGCGGGGCCTCGACCCCGAATACGACAACCGCAGATTCGGCACCAGCCAGATGGGTCTCGCCGCCGTGGTGCGCGCCAAGGCTCACGACGACTGGGCCCGACACTACCTTGCCGATCACCCCGACGCGGTAGTGCTGCACTTGGGCTGCGGCCTCGACGCCCGGGTGTACCGGATCGACCCGCCCGCCACCGTCGACTGGTACGACCTGGACTACCCCTCCGTCATCGAATTGCGGCAACAATTCCTGCCGCCGCGCGAGCACTACACCCTGATCGGCTCCAGCGTGACCGACCTGACCTGGCTGGACCGTATCCCCCGCGGTCGGCCGGTGCTGATGATCGCCGAGGGACTGGTGCCCTACCTGACCGAGACCGACGTCCGGCGACTGCTGACCGCTGTCGTCGATGCCTTCCCCACCGGCCAAATACAGTTCGACACGGTGGCGGCCTGGGCGTGGCGCAGCTCGAAATGGCTCCCCACGCTGCGCAAATACGACACCCAGTTCCACAGCGGCTTCGATGATCCGGCCGCGCTGGCCGATTGGCACCCACGGCTCGAATTCGTCGACGAGGCGCCGATGAACGACTCACCGGTGCTGATGGCCAAGGCGCCCGCGAACGTACGCCGCATGTTCCGCCTGTTGAACCTGCTGCCAGGCATGAAACGGTCCACCCGGATCGTGCGGTTCCGGTTCTGAAGAGCGGTCACCTTCTTCGGTATCGCCGGCACCCGAGCCCTGATCGCGACCCGACATCTCGCCGACCGGCGGCACTGCGTGATGTGCGATGTGTGTCGAGGGCTCGCACTGCATCACACGGTACTGCTACATCGGCCCAGCTCACACTGGCAAATGCCGCAGCGGCAAGATGAGCGCCACAGGGCCTCCTGCGATACGGTCCAAGCACATCGCGAAGAACGGCACGGTGACCTACTGGGACCGAGGAGAACCTGCCCAAGTCTCGCCGCAGCCGTCGCGATCTTCCGCCACCCGCAGACCTGAAGGCCGCGCTGCGCGCGTTGAAGACCCGGCAGAAAGCGGAGTGCCTGGCAATGGGCGCATCCTGGTCCGACGATCGGCTGATCGCGGTGCACGAGAACGGGAACCCGGTGCGGCCCGAGTGGTATTCCGCCGAGTTTCAGCGAATTCGCAAGCGCGCCGGACTGCGCCGAATCCCGTTGAAGGGGCTGCGGAACACGTCGGTGTCGCTGGTGCTCGCATCGGGTGTCCCGGTGCACATCGTCGCGACGTGGCACGGCCACGATCCAGCCATGTCGTTGAGCATCTACTCCGACGTCCATCCTCGCGATTTGGAATCGGCCGGAGCCGCTCTCTTCGGACCGGACGGTGGACGCAGACCACGGCAAGTTGGCAAGTTCTAGGCAAGCCGGAGCGCCCGCGCCCTCCCCCAGAACCGCGAAATCACTTCCGACCAGGCACGATCGACTGGACTCTATCCGCGCAGCACCCTGGAGGAGGTGCGGGTGCTCGTGGTGATCTGTGTCGTCGTGTCGTGGGTGAGTCTGTATCTGCTGTCGCGGCACCGGGCCGCTACGCAACGGTCCTGATCGCGCGAATCGGTGTGGTCAGAGCGGCAGTCAGGGCGAGTGCCGTCGCGATCAGCAGGGCCAGCAGCGATTTCGCCGCGTCGGCCGGGGACCAGCGTGCGGCCTCGATGGCCGGTTGCAGGGCCGTGGTGGGCAGGTAGGGCTGCACCGATGGCACCGCCGACACCAGCAGGCAGCCCACGTAGACCACGGCGGTCACCCCGGCGGCGATACCCGCCGAGCCGAAGCGCGCCGCCAGGGCCGCGGCGAACACCGCGAACGACACCACCGCGAGGGCTTGCACCGTAAGCGAACCCACGGCCGGACCCAGCGGGTAGGACCCGAACAGCGCCCAGCACTCGTACAGCGCGACCGCGGCCCCGATCGAGGCAGCCACGGCGATCACTGCCGCGGCGACCAGGATCCGGGGCAGATAGAGCCGCACCGGCGAGATCTCGCGACTGAAGTAGTAGATCCCGATCGGGTCGGTGCTGCGGAGAGCGCATGCCTGCGCGGCCAGGATCATGGCCACCGACGCGACCAGCAGGCCGGTGTTCTTCACGTACTGCTGCAACCCGTCTCGCCAGTCGGGCACGCGCAGCAGCTGGATTTCCGAGGAGTGCCCGATCAGATCCGGCAGGTACTTCGCTCCGAGCAGCGAGACGAATCCGAACAGGACGAAGGCGGCCACCAGGGCGACCAGCCGCCGCGTGCGCAGCCACCGGTACCACTCGACCCGGAATACGGTGCGGTTCATGGCTTCTCCCCGATGGCAGTGAAGAACGCGTCGGTCAAGGTCGGACGGACTATGCGGATGTCGTCGAGCCGGCCGCTGTTCGCGGACGCGTCCGCCAGGGCCGGGCCCCACTGCGGCTGCTCGGCCTCGATGATCCGGCCGTCGGTCATGGCGATCCGCAGGGTCGGCGCGGCGGTGTGCTCATCCAGGAATTCCCCTGTCTCCCCGGCGAAGACGGCCCGCCCGCGATGCAGGACCAGCAGCCGGTCGGCGAGATCCTCGACATCGGCGAGCAGGTGGCTGGAGAACACGACCGTCATCCGATTGCCCAGGTCGCGGATCAGCCCCAGCACGGCGGCGCGGCCTTCGGGATCCAGTGCGCTGGTGGGTTCGTCGAGAATGAGCACCTCGGGCTCGCGAACCAGCGCCGCGGCAATTCCCAAGCGCTGCAACATGCCCCGGGAAAACCCTCCGGCGCGCCGATGGGCGTGCCGTTCCAGATCGACCGCCGCGAGCGCGGCGTCGGCGGACCACGCGCCCGCGCCGCGGGCCGGTCCGATGGCCATGGACTGTTCGAGGACCTCCCGCGCGGACAGCCAGGGCTCGAAACCCGGCGTGTCCGGGCAGTATCCGAGGGCGTCCAGCCCGATCGGCACGCGTACGGCGCCGCCGGTCACCGGTTGCAGGCCCAGCACGGTGCGGATCAGGGTGGTCTTGCCCGCGCCGTTGAGTCCGATCAGCCCGACCACCCCGGGACCGTCCACGGTCCAGCTCACGGTGTCGAGGGCGAGGAAGTCACCGAAGCGCACCGACACATCGGCGACCTCGAGGTGGGGCTCAGCCACGGACCGTGTCACCGTCCCGGCCGACGATCAGGTAGATGATCCCGCCGAGCGGAATGCTGATCAGGCAGATGATCGCCCACGCCCATTTCGGCAGGTACTTCACCCGTGTACGGGACAGGTCGTACCAGCAGAAACCGACGAAGCCAAGCCCCACCACGATCAGGGGCACCAGTGCGGCTACCGGAATGTTGGACACCGCGATTCCTCTCCTCAGCGCGAACGCGTTATTGCTACCAGATGTGCGAACATTATCAATGTCGATAGCAATAGTGCTAGTGTCCAACCTGTGGAATCCGTCGAACTTCTGCTGCACCCGGTTCGGCTGCGGATCGTGCAGGCATTCCTCGGCGACCGGACCCTGACCACGAGCGAGCTCAATGCCGAACTCGGCGATGTTCCGCCCGGCAGCCTCTACCGGCATGTCGCCAAGCTGGTCACCGCCGGCGTCCTCGACGTCGTCACCGAGCGCCGCGTACGCGGCACCGTCGAGCGCACCTACCGGCTACGCCTGAGCGCCGCCCAGATCACCCCCGACCAGCTCGACGCCATGAGTCCCGAGGACCACCGCCGCGCCTTCATGGGCTTCGTCGCCGGGCTCATGGCCGACTTCGACCGGTACCTCGACGGCGGCGATATCGATTACCTGCGAGACGGAGTCGGCTACCGCATGGCGGGTCTGTGGCTCGACGATGCCGAATTCGCCGACTTCGCCCGCGATCTGGGCCGTGTGCTGGCCCCGCGCCTGGCCAATGCCCCCGCGCCGGGCCGGAGGCGTCGTATCCTGCGCACCATCCTGATCCCCGACTCCCCTGCCCCCGGAGGCGAAACCGCTTCGGGCCCGGCATAATCGCGCTGGCCGTCACAGCGAACGAAGGGGAACCAATGGGTGGCACATCGATCGGGTCGATCTTGCGCGAGCGCGTGGTGTATCCGGTGCGCACAGCCGTCAGTACCGTGCGTGGACTCGGAAACTTTACGCGCACCGGTCAATTCGGTGATGGCCGCGAGGCCGCCGTGCGCGACCACGTCCTCGCGAACGCCGAGCAGGGCGATCCGGAGAGTGTGCTGGCGGCCATCGACAAGTTCGCCCGCACCCGCAGCAACCTGGTGAACGTTGGGGACGAGAAGGGCCTGCTGCTGGATGCCGCTGTGCGCAAAGCGAATCCGAAGCTGCTGCTCGAACTGGGCACCTATGTCGGCTACAGTGCGGTCCGCACCGCCCGCACCATGCCGGAGGGCGCGCGCCTCATCTCCGTGGAGTTCAGCGCGGCCAATGCGGAGGTGGCCCGCGCCATCATCGCCCACGCCGGGCTTGCGGAGCGAGTAACCGTGGTGGTCGGCACCATCGGCGATGGCGGCGAGACCATCCGGCGGCTCACCGAGGAGCACGGAATCACCGAGGGCGCACTCGATTTCGTCTTCGTGGACCACGACAAGTCCGCGTACCTGGCCGACCTGAAGCACATTCTCGCGGCGGGCTGGCTGCACCCGGGCAGCATTGTCGTCGCCGACAATATGCGCGTCCCGGGCGCACCGGACTACCTGCAGTACATGCGTGAGGCCGAGGGCAAGTCCTGGCGCACCGTCGAGCACGACACCCACATCGAGTACCAGTCGCTGCTCAAGGACCGGGTACTCGAGTCGGAATACCTGGGCTGAGGAGGCTGGAACACCCGGGCCGAGACTGTTTCCCGGCCCGGGCACGGGTTCAGCGACGCCGCAGCGTCACGGGCAGATCGTCCTTCGGCAGCGGCGTCGCACTCATGTCGAGGGGCATGACGTAGTCCTGCGGCACCTCCCATTCGAAGGTGTGCAGCAGCTGGTGCACGATCGTCTTGATCTCGAGGCCCGCGAAATGCTGTCCGAGGCACTTGTGCGCGCCCGCCCCGAACGGGGCCCACGCCACCCGGTGCCGCTTGTGCTCGGCACGTTCGTCGGAGAAACGCTCGGGATCGAATTCCTCGGGGTGCGACCACATATCGGGGCGGCGGTGGTTGACGCTGATCGGGACGACGACGAAGGATCCCTTCGGCACGAAATAGCCGCACACCTCGGTGTCCTCCTGCACCGCGCGCGGGAAGATCTGCACCGGGGTGCACAGCCGGGTGGTCTCCTTGATGATCCAGTCGAGTTCGGTCAGCTCAGCGAGCTCGTCGTAACCGAGTTCGAAGGGCATCTCCAGTGAGCGCGCTCGCGCGCGCTTCTGCCATTCCGGGTATTTGGCCATGTTGTAGACGACCCCGGACAGCGTGGTCGTGGTGGTGTCGTGGGCGGCGGCCAGCAGGAAGATCATGTGGTTCACGATGTCCTGGTCGGTGAACCGATCGCCGTCGTCGCCGGCGGCCTGGCACAGCATGGAAAGCAGGTCGGTGCCCGGGTTTTCGCGGGCGGCGACAATGCGGTCGGCGAGGAAGGCCGCCATGGTCTTGCGGGCGCGCATGCCCCGCCACCAGCGGTTGCCAGGAATGGCGACGCGCACCATCGCGCCGCCGGCCTGCAGGATGTCCATGGTGGCGCCGCAGATGCGCTCGGCCTCGTCGCGCGGCAGGCGCGCGCCCATGAAGACCTCCAGCACGATGTCCAGGGTGAGCCGCTGCAGGTGCTGGTGCATGAGCACCGGATTGCCGTCGGCCACACTGCCTTCCGGCAGCCTGCTCAGGTGGCGGTCGGCGATCTCGTGCATGTCCTTCAGATACGACGTGAGGGCGCCGCGACCGAAGGCCTGCTGCATGATCGAGCGGTGGCTGCGGTGCTCGTCGAAATCCAGCCGGACCAGGCCCCGGTCGAAGAACGGTCCCTGCAGCGGCGCCCACGCCGGACCGTTGGCGAACACCCGGTCCTTGTTCATCAGGATGCGCTGTGCCGCCTCGGGGCCACCGGCGATGATCCACTTGTCGCCGAACATGTTCAGGACATAGAGCGGGCCGTAGGCCGCCTCGTCCTCGAAGGCGGCCCCGGTGGGGTCGCGCCGTTGCCGCTGCAGCTGGGCGATCCAGTGCGTCGCGGGCCCGCTGATCTGCTTCAGATCACTGCCCTCGGGCGGAGCGGCGACGAATTGTGTTCTGGGCATTGAGAACCCCCTCCTGCTACGAAGACGCAACGGAGGAAGCTACCCGCACGAAGACGAGGTGCTCAACTCGAGCGCCCCGGAACCGCCGTGGCCAGGGCGCGAGTGATCAAATCGCCTATCGCGGGAAGGTTTTCGGGCAGATCCAGATAGAAATGGCCACCCGGGAAGGTGGCGAGGTCGAATCCGGCGGTGGTGTAGTCGCGCCACTCCCCCGCCTGCGCGGCCGAGGTGGTCGGATCGGAGGAGCTGATCAGCGCGGTGATCGGCGTGCGCAGCGGCGCACCCGGCTCGTGCCGGTAGGTCTCCACGGCGCGGTAGTCGCTGCGGACGGCCGGGAGTACCAGTTCGGCCAGACCGGGCTCGTCGCGCAGGATCCGCACCGATGCCGGATCGTTCGACAGCCGTTCCAGATCGGCGATGAGGCCCTCGTCCGGTCCAGCGTGCAGGCTTCCGGTCTCGGCGAAAGCCGGTGCGGGACGGCCGGAGACGAACAGGTGGGTCAGCTCGCGTCCGCCGGCCTCGACCCGGCGGGCGGCCTCATAGGCGACGGTCGCGCCCATGCTGTGCCCGAAGATGGCCAGGTGCACGTCCCGCGGCCAGGCCAGCAGGTCGGCGGCGGCCCGGTCGGCCAATTCGGTCAGCTCGGGCACCGGCGCGTCGCCGAGGCGGTCCTGGCGGCCGGGGTACTGCACGCCGAACACCGCGGTACCCGAGCCGACGCGCTGGGCCAGCGCCCGGTAGGCGGTGACCGAGCCGCCGCCGGGCGGGAAGCAGACCAGCACGGTCGCGGGGCCGGGAGCGGATTTCAGTTCGCGCAGCCAGGCGGTTCCGGTGAGTCGTTGGGCTGTCATCCGATCGAGTATGCCGTGAGTGTCTTGTCCAGGTGTAGTTGGCGCAGTCCAGGTTTAGTTGGCATGTGGGTGGCATTGTCTGCGTGTTGTTGGCACGTGGAGTGTTGCGCTGGATTGTGATCGGGGTTGGTGCGCCGCTGCGGAGCGTGCATCGGCGCGTCTGGGCGTGCCGCGCCGATTGGGCTGGCGGGCTTCGGACGCTGACCGCGTATTCCGGTTCGCGGTTTCGGTTGGGGGCCGCAGAATCGACGGCTGTGGTGGCGGCCTTGTGTGCGATCGATGGTGGTGCTCTGGAATCGGCGACGAGTTTCGAGCTTGCCTACGTGATGGCCGGTGAGGATGAGATTCGGGTCGGTTTGGCCGATGCGTGGGCGGTGCGTCTGGAGTCGGCTGCGCCGGTGCGGCGTTTCGCGTCCTATCGCGGTCAGCGGCATCTGTCGGGCAGTTGGTGGTCGGCGACCGATGGCCGGCATGTGGGATTCGAGTCCTGGGTGGAACGCGATCACGTGATGGCGCTGGACTTCGATCCGAGGGTGGTCGCGATCGCCTCGCAGCCGTTCTGGTTGTTCTGGCCGTCGGACGGCGGCGGCCGCGGATTCCGGTCTCATGCACCGGACTTCTTCGCTCGGGGAGCCGACGGCACGGGCATCGTGGTGGACTGCCGCCCGGAGAACCGGCGCAAGCCACGGGATTTGGCTGTGTTCGAGATGACGCGGCAAGCGTGTGAGTTGGTTGGCTGGGAGTATCGATTGCTCGGGGTCCCTGATCCGGTGGTGACCGCGAACCTGAGATGGATGGCCGGGTATCGGCATCCGCGGTATTTCCGCGACGATGTCGCGGAAAGGCTTCAGGCCGCTTTCGCCGAGCCGGTGGGCTTGATGGATGGCGCCGAGGTGGTCGGCGACCCGATTGCGGTGTTGCCGGTGCTGTTTCATCTGATCTGGTGCCACCGACTGGCGGCGGATCTGTCGCGGCCCCTGCGCGCGGTGACGCCGGTAAGGGCTTCGTGCTGATGAGCGAATGCCGATCAGTGCTCAGGGTTGGGGACGAGGTGCGGTTCGATGGCAGCGACTATCGGGTTGTCGCGATCTCAGGAACATCGGTGCGGCTGAGCTCGGCCGGCGGCGAGCACCTGGTTGTGTTGACGTCGCATCTGATGGCCGCGCCCGATTTCGAAGTTGTCGGGGCGACCGCGGGACCGGAGATGACCCCGTTCGGGCTGTTGGATTCGCTGCCCGAGCCGGTGATCGCGGCCGCGCGGGAATGGGAGCTCCACATCGTGGAGGCCGCCACCGGAATCGGGCCTGTGGGAGCGGTTCGGCCTGAATACGATCCGGCGACGCGGACCCAGACCGAACGTTTCCGGGCGAAGGTCGAGGAGCTGGCTGCGGCCGGTCGGCCGATCGGGTTGCGCACGTTGCAGCGGATGCGGGCTCGCTACGTCGAGCAGGGGTTGTGGGGGTTGGTCGACGGGCGCGTGCTGCGGGAGTCGACGCCGACAGGACGGATCGATGAGCGGGTGGTCGCGGCAGTGCGCCAGGAATTGGAGGCACAAACTGAGATCTCGACAGGTACTCGGTCGCGGGTGATTCGTCGAGTGAGCAAGGCACTGGAGGATTCCTACGGCCCCGGGGTGGTGCCGCTGCCGGGGCGCAGCACCTTCTACGGGTTGATCGAGGCGTTGTCGGCGGGCAAGCACAGCTTCGGCTCGGCGGTCACCCGGCGTCAGAGCGCGAATCGCCCCTGCCGGCCGTTCACCGCGACCCTGGCGGCGCGGCCTGGTGAGCAAGTCCAGATCGATTCGACGCCACTGGATGTGATGGTGACGTTGGAGCCGGGCGTGGTGGCACGCGCGGATCTGACAATCGCGGTCGATGTCGCCACGCGCACGATCTGCGCGGCGGTGCTGCGACCGGTCGGCACCAAGGCCGTCGATGCCGCACTGTTGTTGGCGCGGATGCTGGTTCCCGAGCCGATGCGGCCGGGATGGGCTGCGGCGCTGGCGATGTCGGCATCGCGGCTGCCGCACGGGCGGTTGTTGTCGATCGATGAACGGATGGCGCAGGCGGCGGCGAAGCCGGTGATCGTCCCGGACACGATCACGATCGATGGCGGGAACGTGTTCGTGCACCCGCCCACCATGAAATCGTCGCCTCCTATCTCGCCCGGCTCGCCGCACTCAACCATCTCGACGGCGACGAACTCTGGAAACGCACCAGCATCGCGGGCTCGCCACCCACACGCAGAATCGTGACCGCCGAACGACTCTCAGCCCTGACCGGACGGCCCGGGCAACACCTTGCAGGAGCGCTACCGGAGTTGCGCACCTCCGCCACCCATTGGCCGATGTTTCGGCACACCCCGCAACGCAGTTGCCCGCGCTGCGACGCCCGCCACCCGGGCGGGCACGTCTGGCGGATCCTGCCTCACCACCGCTACGTCTGCATCCGCCACCACTACTGGATCGGACCGCCCGACGGCACCGAACACGGTCCGTCACTACAACACTGCCCCGAGGTCGTCACGGCGCAACGTCGGCATCTGCACCTGATCCAGCGCTTCGGCTGGGCAGCCACCTACGACGCAGTGTTGACCGCGTTCATGATCTGCGCGCACCGCTGGGAAGATCAGAAACCGAGCCTCGGACTCGCACTGCAACAGGCGCAATGGGAAATCCGCAGTCTCATCCTCATCCCCGCCGGGACCGAACCGACCTCGTTCACCACCTCGAAGTTGTTCGCCTGTCTCTACCCCGAAACCATCGCTCTCGCGCCCGCGATCGCAGCACCCGACTGGCGCACACTCGCCGCCGGGAACGACCAACAACTCGCCCGATTCCTCATCGAGATTCGCCGCCGGCTGCGCGACAGTGACTACGAGCCGCGGGGCGAGCAAGACCCCATCGCGCACTGGATCGAAAACGATTGCTGGCGCGCACCGACCCAACCATCGAAGACATTTCCCACCACCCCAGGCCACCGCAAGCCCAGTCAGATTCACGCGGCGAAACTCCGCAGCAGCGAACGCAACTGGCGCTCGGCGAACTGGTTCGCGATCAAGAACCGGCGCGGCGCAGGCAACGCAATCCTTCACCACCTCACCCTGCACCCGGTCATCGTCCGGGAATGGTCACCAGACATGCAAGCATTCCGCGGCGCGATCTGGAACAGCCAACGCACCGAAAAACGATTCAAACAACCACAATCCGCCAACTAGACCTGGACAACGCGACACCAGATCGTCCATGTCGGCGCTGCCGGGCAGAACCGTTGAACCTGTTCCGATTTGCGAACCTGTCCGGTTCGGCCCGGCAGCACCAGCAGATGAGTGGAGCCCGTCTGACAAGAGGGATCCAGTCCCGGAACGGCGGGAGGCTTCCAACCCATCACTCGACAGGCAACAGGCACCCATCTTCACCTATTAGAACGGCGGGTCGGAGTAATCGGGACCAGGCGCATGGGCTTGGGGAACCGAGTACTGTTCTTTGGCCTCGTCATCGTCGTCGAGGTCGACGATCCAACTGTGCCATTCCTGCCATTCCACACTGCTCGGCCTCGCACCACCGCTATCGAACAGCTGAATGAGAGCGTGTTTCACTGCGTTGAGGGGAATCTGTGAACCCGGTGCGAAAAGTCTCTCGTTACCGAAATCGTAGTATGCGACAGGTTCATCGGCCGCTCGTGTCCCCTTGCTGTAGAAGTCGCCTTCGGAGCCGATGTAGTACAGACACCCCAGAGAGTCGCCAGCTCGGACGCCTACACCCATTTGGGCGACATGAGAACCCTCTGAGTCGATAACAGCTATTGACAAATAGTCACAATCCTCATTGGGGGAGGAATTCATCTCATCGACGACAGCGGCAAGCTCCTCACCCGATGAGGGAAGTATCGGATCGTCGACGTGCCGAGGAAGATATCCAGCATCGAATGTAATGGTACCCACGGTTTCCATCAGCTTTCCTTGAATTTGGAGCCTTTGTAGATTCTATACCCGCCTGGATAGATGACGGTAATCGAACCTTCCGGATCGACCAGGTAGGGCAGCGCAAGGTGGCAACCCAGACGGCACGGCCCGCTTGCATTGTTGATGACAATCTTAAGGTTCTTGATTCTAAGGTCTCGTGCGACGATGGCGGCTTTCATCTCCACATCCGCCGCGAACTTGGGAGTTGTATTGCCGTACCTCCGCCAGAATGGCATCTTCTTGATGAGTTCCTGTGCCCGTGTCCACGGTGCCTTCTGGTCGCTGACGATGGCGTCATCCGGATTCTTCCCGTAAGGGTAGGGGATTCGTTGGTCGGTTGCGGCGTCCAGTGCGAAGCCGCGAGTAGCACCCGAGGTGCGGTCCTGCAGGTCGTCGAATGCTTGGCGCACACCTGGTGTGTCGATGTCAGCGGGGAAGTGGCCGTCACGATCGGGACCAAGGGCATTACTTTCCAATCCGCGATCCGGTGTGGAACGGCCGGCGTTACTCGATCCGCCGTCGCTCGATGGTGGTTTGTGGCTGGTTCCCGAGTTGTCTCGGCCTGCGGTGAGGTTCGGGTTGTTCTCGATACCGCGTGGTGCGGGCCCTTGCGGATGAGATGGTGTGCCGCCCGGGCCGGTGTGTGCCATGGCCGGGGTGGTGTTCGGTTGTGAGATTTCGGCGTGGAGTTGGAGGTGTTGTTCGACTCCGGTGACGAGGTCTTTTTCGGCGGCGCGGATGGCGGCCGTGTGTCGGGGTAGTTGTGCGAGGTCGAGGCCTTGTTGGGCGCGGCTGGTCGCGAGGTCGAACGGGGTGAGTTGTGGTTGGGCGTCGAGCACCACTTTCATGGACACAGCAGGGGATGTGGCGGCGGGGTGGGATGCGCCGGGTCCGAGGGTCTTGGGTGTCGGGAGGGGTTTGACTGGTGTGGGTAGTGGTGGTTCGGGTGTGCCGGCACGGCCTGTTGCGGTTTTGCCGAGGCCGAGTGTTGCGGCCCAGACCAGGACGGAGTTGGGGTCGCTGAAGTCGGGGAGTAGTCCGGTTGCCATGCCGAGGTGGTTGAGGCCGCCGGGGAGGTTTCCTTTGTCGAATTCGGTCTTGGCGGCTTTGGCGTTGTCGCCCATGGCTTGCCCGATGGTGTCGGAGGTGGGCAGGTCGGGGTGGAGGTCGAAGGCTTGTGCTCCGCTGTTGATGACCGCGCCGATGTCGGTCATCGCGAAGGCCCCGGCGACGAGGTTGCCCGCGGCGCTGAGGGTGCCTTTGATGGTGAGTGTGTCGAGCCATTGCCGCCATGCTGTGGTGGGGTCGTGTGCCGGGTCCACGGCAGCGGCTTGTAGGTAGGCTTGCCCTTGTGGTGTGAGTGTTCCGCCGCTGGCTGCCGCGCCCAGGCCCGCACCGAGATGGGTGATCGAGTGCTGCGCGTTGCCCAGGGTGCTGGCGATCGCGTTCTTGACGAAATCGCCTGTGGTGGCCCACCATCCGTGATCGCCGGTGTTGGGGGCGGGTAGGTGGTTGACGACGTCGCCGTTGGCGTTGTAGTCGGTGATGGCGCCGTTGGTGGAGGTGGTGCGGTAGCCGCCGCCGGGCAGCGGTTGCGCGGTGCCTTTCTCTCCGGTGGCAGGGTTTTCGAACGGGCCCTCGGGCACGCCGTGGGCGTTGACGGTCAAGGTCGTGCCGGAGGTGTTGGTGATCTGCAATCCGGTTCCGCTGGTGGTGATTGCGGCGATACCTGTTGTGGGGCTGGTGATATCGATCCGGGCGATGTGCTGGTCGTTGTCGAACGTGGCCGTCCAGCCCGTACCACCGAACAGGGGATGTGGTTGGTTGACCGTGGCTCTGGTCGTGGTGACCGTGACCGGCTCCGGGACACCGGCGAAGGTGACCAGTGTCGAGGCCACGACGATCTGGGCGGGATAGGTGGTTCCGTCGGCCTCGACGGTGCCCTCGTGGGACACCGGGGCTTGGGGGGCGAGGCTGATCCCGGGGATCAGGAACTTGGTCGCGGGCTGTTGTGGAACCGTGGGAGCTTGTCCGGGCGCGAGTGGGGTGCCGTCGGGGTTGTAGAGGCTCGGGAAGATGAACGCGAGGTGCGGATCGATCGACTTGGGCGCGGTGGGATCCGCCGGCGCGGGCTGCGTGGGGGCAGCAGGGGTGCCGTCAGGGTTGTAGAGGCCGGGGAACATGACTGCGGCGCGTGGATCGATCGACTTGGGCGCGGTCGGTGTGGGCTGTGCGGGTTGTGTGGGGGCAGCGGCAGGACTGGAATCGGGTTGTGCGCCAGCACCGTTGGTTCGCTGCTCGATCTTGTCGATCAGGTTCGGGTTCGGTCGGACCGGCATGATCGGTGCGGCCACCTCACGCACAGCAGGCGGCGATACGCTCGTCCCGGGAACCAGGTCCTGAACCGCGACAACGCGCCCGAAAGCGCGTGCGGCCCCGGCCGCGTCGCGCACATTCACGGTGACGGTGCGCGGGCTCCGGCTTCCTTGCGGGCCTTGTCCCCGACCGCTGTCGGGGCCGGCCGGGGTCAGGGTTGTCAGCCAGTCCGAGCGCCAGCCGGGATCCAGGACAGGGGCGGTCATGACAGATCCTGAGCGGGTTGTGTCCGGTAAACCCGGAGGATGGCGAAGCGAATCGATTCGGCGGATTGGGTGTCGGGCATGAGATGTCCGGGCCTTCCTGAGAGCAGAAACGACAACGACCCCGGCCCACACAGGGGGTCCGGGGTCGAACGGGGTAATCGGGCGGCCCCCGAACAGGGGGCCGTGTGAGGGTGGATCGTGTCGGGGGGTCGCGGGGCGCTATCGCCGAGACCCGCGACGCGGATACGTGCTTGACGACCCTGGAATCAGGGCTACGGGCTCCACGGGCGGGTCGGATCGCGCGCTCTCACTGCACAGGGATGCAGGCGGGCCTGGTGATCGGGAGTGGAGAATGAAAACTGTTGCGCCGCAGCCACTCATGCCCGAAGCAGTGAGCGACAGGGCGTCATCGTGACTCGCGCCGGACTCTCCCACCAGGAACGAGCACACCCCTGCTACAGCCGAAAGCTGTGGTGGCGGCGGGTTTGTTGAGTGGAAGAGCTCTGAATTGTCAGTCCCGGCAACCCTGGAATCAGGGCACAGGCACAATTATGGCGCTGCTGCCAGCAGCACCGAAGCACGCACGACTTGTCAATATCCCGTGACGCGGCGCACGAATCTCCCAGGTGAGTGCCCATTTTCGCCGAAGCAGGTGGTGTATCGAGACGGAGCTGCGAATGGTCGTCAGAGATTTGGCCGGTGAGGTCCACCGCCGCCAAATCCGGCGGTAAGCCCGTGTACCGCAGATAGTTTCGAGAGTCGGGGAGTCCGGCAGCAACGCCACCACTCGGGCCGCGCACTGCGCCACATTGATCTGGACGCCGCTGCCTTCCGGCGTCCAAGTGCACATGGCGCGCCGCTGGTAACCGCAGCGAGGCGTGTCATTTTCAGTTGGAACGGACAGTGAGATGTGCCACCGTGGTCGGACCCGGTGCCGGCGATACAGTCGGAGGGTGGCTACCTACGATGCGCTGGTCCGTGAGTACGAGGCCGGAATCGGCGTCCCCGGCACACCGCTGCCCGCGGTCGATCCGGGTGCGAATCTGGCTGCGACACTGCCGGTCTGGGCACTGGCGGGCGGTGCGGTGGCGGCCTTCGCCGCGGCGGCGGATCGCTGGCGGGCGACCTGCGGCGTGACGCCGCTGGGCGGTACGGTCGACCCGGCCCGGGTCGCCGCGGCCTTCTCGAGCGAGCGCCTGTTCCGGCTCCACGGCGAACCGCCGGACATCTTCGCAGAGTTGTCGGGATTCTTCAGGGCTGCGGACGCATGGGTGCGTACGCACGCCAACTATCCGCATCATCGCGCCCGGTTGCTGGCCGCCGTGGAGTTGCCCGGCACGGCCGGTCGCGAGGATTTCGCCCGGCGCGCAGCGACACTGACGGCGGCGGACATCGAACAGCGGGCCGGCGAGCAGGGTGCGATCGCGGTGCGGGTGCGCCCCGAGCGGGAGTGGGCCGACAGCCCGCAGGGCAAGGCCGCCGCCTCCGGCCCGCTCGTCGCCGTGGCCGAGCGCGGCGATCGAGGTGGATTCGAGTGCCCTACTGCCGCAACACAACTGCTCCCGCTGCGCGGGATCCGGGTTCTCGATCTCACCCGGGTGATCGCCGGACCGGTGGCGACGCGGGCATTGGCCCTGCTCGGAGCCGATGTGCTGCGGATCGACCCGCCCGGGTTGCCGGAGATCGGCTGGCAGTACCTGGACACTTGTCAGGGGAAGCGTTCCACTGTAGTCGATTTGCGTACCGGACTTCCCGTTTTTCGCGAATTGATCAGCAGTGCAGACATAATCATCTCGGGTTACCGACCAGGCAGCTTGGAACGTCTCGGAGTACGACCCGGGGAAATTCGCCCGGGAATTGTGCACGGCCGAGTTTCGGCCTGGGGCGAACTCGGCCCGTGGGGTGATCGACGCGGTTTCGACAGCATCGTGCAGGCTGCATCGGGAATTTCGCTCATCGAAGGCACACAAAATAATTCGCGTAGCGAATCATCCGTGGGCGCCCTGCCGGCCCAGGCGCTCGATCACGCCAGCGGATACCTGCTCGCCGCGGGCGTGCTCGACGCGCTGTGCGCGCGCCGTGGCGACGGCGTCGGCCGCGATGTCCGGGTTGCCCTGGCCCGCACGGCGTCCTGGCTGATCACCGCGCCGGGCCGGACGCCCGCCCACGAATCCGCCGCGGCGCCGGATGCCCGGTACGCACTCACTCACGACGCGGTGACCACCGCCGGACCCGCGCTGACCGAGTATCCGGACCATCCGTGGCCCGCTCCGGCCCACGGTTCGAGCGCTCCCGAGTGGAAAGTCCAACCGGACGGTTCGTAGCGTACGCGAATGTATACAACGCGCTGCACGCACACCCGTAAGTACATCAGCGAATTAGGCGAATTTGCTTGCAATACAGCGCTTTCAACACACCAGACTTATCCCACGTACGGCGTTAATATTTGAGACCCTGAAACCGACATCAAAATTGTCGACCCGTATGTCGACATGCGGATGGAGGACGTCATCGTGGACACACCTACTCCCTTGCTCACCGCCGCCAGCGACGCCGGCGCCATCTCGGTGGGGAGACGGGAATGGGCCGGACTGGCGGTGCTGGCGCTGGCCTGCCTGGTGTACTCGATGGACCTCACCGTCCTGCACCTGGCGGTCCCCCAGATCAGCGAGATACTTCGCCCCACGAGTTCCCAATTGCTCTGGATCATCGACGTTTACGGATTCCTGGTCGCCGGGTTGCTGCTCACCATGGGCACCATCGGCGATCGCATCGGCAGACGGCGACTGCTGATGGTCGGGGCGGCCGCCTTCGCCCTGATCTCGGTGATCGCGGCCTTCGCGCCCTCGGCGCCGGTGCTGATCGGCTGCCGGGCCCTGCTCGGCGTCGCCGGGGCCACCCTGGCGCCGTCCACACTCTCGTTGATATTCACCATGTTTCGCGATCCGGGCCAGCGCTCCATCGCGGTCGGGGTGTGGGTGGGGTCCTACTCGGTGGGCGGCTCCATCGGGCCGCTGGCGGGCGGCATCATGCTCGAGCACTTCTGGTGGGGCTCGGTGTTCCTGCTCGCGGTGCCCGTCATGGTGTTGCTGATCGTTCTCGCGCCCCGCGTGCTCCCCGAGTTCCGCGATCCCGACGCCGGCCGCCTGGATCTGGTCAGTGCCGGATTGTGCACGACGGCAGTGCTCTTGGTGGTCTTCGGCATGAAGAAGGCCGCTCAGGACGGCCCGGGCGCGGCCGCGGTCTCGGCGCTGGTGGCCGGCCTCGCCATCGGCGCGCTCTTCGTCCGGCGACAGCTCAATACCAGCGAACCCATGCTGGATCTGCGGCTGTTCCGGCTGGGCAGCTTCCGCACCGCGCTCACCATCAATATGGTCGCGATCTTCGTGGCCTTCGGGTACGCCCTGTTCGTGGGGCAGTATTTCCAACTGGTGCTGGGCATGTCGCCGCTGCGGGCGGGTCTCGCCACCATCCCGGCGGGCCTCGGCTTCATGATCGGCTCGCAGCTGGGCCCGCGCATCATGAAGGTGATACGGCCCGCCTACATGATCGGCGGGGGCATGGCCATGGCGGCGTGCGGACTGCTGCTACTCACCCGGATCACCGCGACCGGCGGCGTGGAGCTCACCATCGCGGCATCGCTGCTGGTGTCCTTCGGGCTGGCACCGGTTTTCGGCATCACCACCGAGCTCATCGTGGGCACCGCGCCTCCGGAGCAGGCGGGCGCGGCCTCCGGGCTCTCGGAGACCGGGGCCGAATTCGGTGGGGCGCTGGGAATCTCCATTCTCGGCAGCATCAGCATCGCGATCTACCGCAACCAGCTCAACACCGCCCTGCCCTACGGGGTGCCGGAGGCCGATGCCCGCACCGCCCGCGACACCCTGGGCGCGGCACTCGAAGTCGCCCAGACCATGCCCGGGAAGGTGGGCAGCGCCATGGCCGAGGCGGCCAAGCACGCCTTCCTGACCGGCATGCACCTGACCGCCGCCATCGCGGCGGGCGCGGCGCTGCTGCTGGCCGTCATCGCCATGACCCGGCTTCGGCACGTGCCGCCGGGCTGAGTTCACCCCGACGGTGAGTTCAGCTGCCCCGGATGGCTTCGATGGCGGTCACCAGCGAATCACCGTCCAGCAGTTCGGCACCCGGCGCGATCATCTTCTGGATGGCGAGGCCCTGGAACAGCAGGAACAGCAGCTGCGCGACCGCCACGGCCTGCTCGCCGGTCAGATCCGGGTGCGCCGAGTGGACGGCCGCGGCGATTTCCCGATGCGCGACCGCGCTCGCCTCGGCCATGTAGACCTGCCGCGCGGGATCGCGCGCGATCTGGATGCCGTTCTCGGTGCTCAGCAACAGGAGGTCGCGATTGCGCTGCACGACATCGACGAAGCCGTTCCAGATCGCGGCCAGCGACTCCCACAGCGTGCGGCCCTCCCCCGCGTCCCGGATGGCGGCCTCCATATCGTCACCGATCTGGGTGCCGACGCCCATGGTGATGGCCTCGGTGACCAGCTGATCCTTGGAACCGAAGTGATAGCCGATGGCAGCCAGGCTCACCCCGGCGGCACTGGCGATGTCCCGAGCGGTCACCTTGGCCAGGCCGCGTTCCAGGACGGCCTTGCGGGCGCCCGCCAGGAGGTCTTCTCGATTTCCCATGGGACCACCCTACCAGCGTCTTAGACGAGCGTTCTAGACGGGTGTTTCACAGGCTGGCGGGACCGGCCCATCCTCCCTGCGGGGCCCCGGCATCGATACGGATACCCTCGAACGCGTGCGGCAGAAAATCCTCATGGACAACGACACCGGCATCGATGACTCCCTGGGCCTGCTCTACCTCCTCGCCTCCCCCGAGGCCGAGATCGTCGGAATCGCCTCCACCGCGGGCAATGTGCCCGCGCCGCGGGTGGCCGCCAACAATCTCGCGCTGCTCGAGCTGGTGCGGGCCCCGGAGCTCGAGGTCGCCCAGGGCGCGCTGACACCCCTGACCGTGCCGCTACGCACCACCGAGGACACCCACGGGCCCCAGGGCGTCGGCTACGCCGAGCTGCCGCCGACCAGCCGGACGCTGTCCGGCCGATCCGCGGCCCAGCTGTGGGTGGACCTGGTGCGCGAGCATCCGGGCGAGATCGTCGGGCTGTGCACCGGGCCGCTCACCAACCTCGCCCTGGCGCTGCGGATGGAACCCCAACTGCCGCAGCTGCTCCGGCGCCTGGTGATCATGGGCGGCGCGTTCAACCATCCCGGCAACACCACCCCGACCAACGAGTGGAATGTGCACGTCGATCCGGAAGCGGCCAAGGAGGTGTTCGACGCCTTCTCCGCTGCGCCCGCCGACCGGCGGCCCATCGTGTGTGCGCTCGACATCACCGAGACCATCGAGATGAAGCCCAAACACCTGGCGCTGCTGGCCGATCGGGCCGGGAGCACACCGGTGGAGCATGTCAGCGAGAACGATCCGCCCGAGGCGCGGTCGACGGCCAGCAATCCGCTGGTGCGGTATCTGACCGATGCGATCCGCTTCTACTTCGACTTCCACAAGCTCTACGACCAGGGGTATCTGGCGCACATGCACGACCCGTTCGCGGCGGCCGTGGCACTGGACCCGAGCCTGGCCGTCACCAAACCGGCGACCGTGGACGTGGAGCTGACCGGAACGATCACCCGTGCCACCACGGTCGCCGACTGGGCGGGCATGTGGGGGCGGGAACCCAACGCCGACATCGTGATCGGGACCGATCCGGAGCTGTTCTTCGAACGGCTCGTCGACCGGGTCGGGGATTACGCGCGAACCGTGTTCGCGGAAGGAGATTCGAGCCGGTGACCGACGAGCAGGACCTCGACTACGTCATCGACTTCCATACGCGGCTGGGGCTGCCCGGGATCATCGATGTCCATACGCATTTCATGCCCGAACAGGTGCTACGCAAGGTGTGGGGCTACTTCGATTCGGCGGGGCCGCTGCTCGGCCACCGCGCGTGGCCGATCACCTACCGCGCCGAGGAGCAGGTGCGGCTGAAGACCCTGCGCGGCTTCGGCGTTCGCGCCTTCACCTCGATGGTCTACCCGCACAAGCCGGAGATGGCGGACTGGCTCAACGACTGGTCCGGCGACTTCGCCGCCCGCACCCCGGACTGCCTGCACACGTCGACCTTCTATCCGGAGCCGGGCGCGGCCGAGTATGTGCGTGCAGCGATCGAGTCGGGAACGCGAATCTTCAAGCTGCACATCCAGGTCGGAAACTATCACCCGGCGGATCCACTACTGGACGAGGTGTGGGGCTTGGTCCAGGAGGCGGGCATCCCCGTGGTCACGCACTGCGGATCCGGTCCTGCCGCCGGGCGATTCACCGGTCCCGAGCCGATCGCCCAACTGCTGCGGCGGTTCCCGCGACTACGCTTGATCATTGCGCACATGGGGGCGCCCGAATACAGCGAGTTCCTCGACATCGCCGCGGACAACCCCGGGGTTCTCTTCGACACCACCATGAACTTCACCGACTTCTTCGAGGCCGGTGACCCCTTCCCCGCCGCCGAGCTGCCGCGCCTGCGGGACTTCGGGGATCGCATCCTGTTCGGCAGCGACTTCCCGAACATTCCCTATTCGTACGGCCATGCGCTGTTCGCTCTGGAACGACTCGATCTCGGTGACGACTGGCTGCGAGCGGTCTGCTACCGCAATGCGGCGGACCTCTTCGGCATCGGATAGCTCACCGGGGGCGCGACACTCCGGGTTTCGCCGATGCGCTCAGGGGCTTCCGGCGCATGGGTCTGACACGATGAGACGCGGTGGTCGGTGTCGGCTGCAATCTCACGGAAGGCGGGTCGGTCATGCGATTGGTCGCGGACATCCTGGTCGGATTGCTCGCCGCGTTGCACGTCTACATCCTGATCATGGAGATGTTCCTGTGGACTACGCCACGGGTGCGCGCGAGCTTCGGCGTGACGGCCGAGTTCGCCGAGGAGTCCAAGGTGTTCGCCGCGAATCAGGGGCTCTACAACGGTTTTCTGGCGGCGGGGCTGATCTGGGGACTGATCGCCGCCGATCCGGTAGGGCAGGCCGCGAAGATCTTCTTCGCGGCCTGCGTCGTGGTGGCCGGACTCTATGGTGGGGCCACCGCGAGCCGCCGGATCTTCGTCGGGCAGGCGCTGCCCGGCGCGATCACGCTGATCGCGGTCCTACTGGCCGGGTAGCGCCGCGGCGCTGAGCGCGATCTTGGCATTGCGGCCCGGGCGTTCGCTGGCAGCCGCGGCCTCGGCGGCCTCCGCGAGCGGGTAGGTGGCCTCGATGGCCAGGTCCAGTTCACCGCGGGCGGCCAGGGTCACCAGCTCGGTGATGAGGCGGCGGCGTTCGTCGCCACCGATCTCCTCGGCGCGCTTGGAACCCCAGAAGCCCTTCACCACAGCCTGTTTGAAGATGATCGGGCCGGGATTGAGCACGAGCGGCTGGCCCGACAGCGCACCGAAGGTGATGAGCTCACCACGCGGGCCGAGCACCGACAGCAGGTCGTTGGCGGCCGGCCCACCGACCTGGTCCACCGCACGGGCGATGGGTTCGCCGCCGGTGACCTCCGTGACCTGCCGCTGCCAGTCCCCCGACTCGGTCTCGAGCACCGGTTCGAAGCCCAACTCCCGCAACGACTTCGCGGCCGCCGCGCTGCGCACCAGGTTCAGGACGTGGACGCCGCGGGCGCGGGCGAGCTGGTTCACCAGTCGTCCCACCGCGCCATTGGCGGCATTGATCGCGATCCACTGGCCGGGCTCGACATCGAGATCCTCGAGCAGCATGAGCGCACTCAGGGGCATGGCCAGCAACTGACTCGCGGTCGCGTCGGACACCGTATCCGGCACCGGGACGATCCCGCCCGCCTTGGCCACGAAGTACTCCGCCCACGCGCCCTGCACACCCGAAACCGTCACGCGCTGACCGATTTCCAGGCCGGTGACCTCCGGGCCCAGGGCATCGACGCGGCCGACGGCCTCGGTGCCCGGGACGGCGGGCAGATCGGGCCGGTAGCCGTAGACGCCCCGGATGATGGCCAGGTCGTGATTGTGGATCGGGGCCAGCGTGGTCGCGATCCGCACCTCACCCGGCCCGGGCTCGGGCACCGGCCGCTCGGCCGTGGTCAGGACCTGCTCCGGCTCGCCGAACTGTTCGATGATTACCGCACGCATGCTCATCCTCCTCAGTCTTCGACCACGATGACGTCGACCTCGATATTGCCGCGAGTGGCATTGGAATACGGGCACACCTGGTGAGCCTTGTCCGCCAGCGCCTGCGCCTCGTCCAGGGTCAGGTGCGGCAGCGACACCTCGAGGGTAACGGCCAGGCCGAACCCGCCGGCGTCATTGGGGCCGATGCCGACCTTCGCGCCCACGGCCGAGTCGTCCACGTTCGCCTTCAGCGACCGCGCCACGGTGCGCAGCGCCGAGTGGAAGCAGGCCGCGTAGCCGGCTGCGAAGAGCTGCTCCGGGTTGGTGCCGAGGCCGTTGCCGCCCATCTCCTTCGGAATCGAGAGCGTGGCGTCGATCTTGCCGTCGTCGGTGCGGACCTGGCCGTTGCGGCCGTCTCCGGTGGCGAGGGCTTCGGCGGTGTAGAGCGCGTTCATCAGGAGGTCTCCTTGGATCTGGTGTGGGCGGTGAGAGCTTCGGTGAGTCGGTGCAGGGTTTCCCGCAGTTGGGTCAGTTCCTCGCCGGGCAGGCCGGCGATGTCGGCCGATCGCGCCGGGATTCGGCATGCGGCCGAACGCAATTCGCGTCCGCGGTCGGTCAGCGTGATCTCCACGCGGCGCTCGTCGACGGTCGAGCGGCGACGTGCCACGAAGCCCGCCGCCTCGAGCCGCTTCAGCAGCGGCGACAGCGTGCCCGAGTCCAGTTCCAGGGCCGAGCACAGATCGCCGACGGTGCGGTCGTCGCGCTGCCAGAGCGCGAGCAGCACGAGGTATTGGGGATAGGTGATGCCCAGGGCGTCCAGCTGGGGCCGGTACATGGCGGTCATGGCCCGGGACGCCGAGTAGAGCGCGAAGCACAGCTGATTTTCCAGCGCCAGCTCATCGGTCATGTCCAATACGGTAGCCAGCAATTAGATTGTGCACAATCTAATTGCCTGTCCGCTGCGTCACACCCGGCGATAACATCGCCCGGACTCCGCCGCAGGGCGGGTTCCGATCATCGGGAATTTCGCTCGGGGGCAAGCGGA
The DNA here is from genome assembly GCF_040680715.1 of Nocardia sp. NPDC051981. Lineage (NCBI taxonomy): Bacteria > Bacillati > Actinomycetota > Actinomycetes > Mycobacteriales > Nocardiaceae > Nocardia > Nocardia sp. NPDC051981. The sequence goes on from NZ_JBFAXK010000005.1 coordinate 219,507, forward strand.
TTCCCGGACACCACCGCTAGAACGCGTTCTAATAGGGGCACACCGAACCAGTGGGGAGTTGCGATGACGCACGAGGTAGTGAGCCGGGTCGCGGAGCTGTCGGGCCAGTTGGCGGCGACCGCCGAGGAGACCGAGCGGCTGGGCAAGCTCTCCGACGAGAGCGTGAAGCTGATCCGTCAGGCCGGGGTGATGCGGCTGCTGCAGCCCGCCGACTTCGGCGGGTACGCCGCGCATCCGCGGGATTTCGCCGAGGCTGTCATGGCCGTGGCCCAGCACTGCGGGTCCACCGGCTGGGTATGCGGCGTCGGCGGCGTGCACCCGTGGGAGATGGCGCTGATGGACCGGCGACTGCAGAACGAGGTGTGGGGCGAGAACCCGGACACCTGGATCGCCTCGCCGTATGCCGCCCAGGGCGTGGCGACGCCGGTCGACGGCGGATACACCCTGCGCGGCCGCTGGAACTTCTCCTCCGGCACCGATCACTGCGACTGGATCTTCCTGGGCGCGCTGCTCGGTGACGCCGACGGCAATCCGGTCATGCCGCCGACCGTGCTGCACGTGGTGCTGCCGCGCAAGGACTACACGATCGTCGACGACTCGTGGGATGTCATCGGGCTGCAGGGCACCGGCAGCAAGGACGTCATCGTGGACGGCGCGTTCATTCCGGCCTATCGGACCATCGAATTCGATGCCGTCGCGGCCGGCGAGATCGCGGCCGAGCGGGCGGGCCGCACCGAGACCGTCTACAAGCTGCCGTTCTGGGCCATGTTCCCGCTGGGCATCACCTCCGCGGTGATCGGCATCGCCGAGGGCGCGCTCGCGACGCACCTGGACTATCAGCGCGACCGGGTCACGGCCATGGGCACCAAGATCAAGGACGATCCGTACGTGCTGTCGGCCATCTCGGAGGCGGCGGCCGATATCGCGGCCTCGCGCACTCAGCTGCTGGACGGCATCAGCCGCCTCTACGACCAGGCCGAGGCCGGGAAGACCATCACCTTCGAGGATCGCTCCCTGGTGCGCCGCAATCAAGTTCGCTGCGCCTGGCGGGCGGTGTCGGCAGTGGACGAGATCTTCGCCCGGTCCGGCGGCAATGCGGTGCGGCGGCAGAACGTCATGCAGCGGTTCTGGCGGGACGCGCACGTGGGTCTGCAGCACGCCATCCACACGCCCGGATCGCTGTACCACTCGACGGCGTTGACCATCATGGGCATCGAGCCCGAGGGTCCGCTGCGCGCCATGATCTGACAACCGCCGTGTCGGCCCGGCACGGTTTCCGCGCTGGGCGGCCACGCCCCCAGGCCGTTCCAACGGGCGAGGCTACAAGTTTGCTACCAAACGGTTTCGAGAAGGATGCAATCACGTCCCCGCAGGACATTCCGTCGACCAACACACACGGTTATGCCTGGAAAATAGCCTCAAAAGCGACATACTCGCTGTCATGCATCGGCTGTCGCGCTACCTCGTTGCCCTGATCGCCACGTTTGCTGCCCTTGCGCCCGTTACCGCGGCGGCCGACCCCGGCGACGGGGCTTCCATCGTCGACGTGCGCCCGCTGGGCGGCCGCCAGTACGAGGTCACCGTCTACTCGGCGGCCATGAACCGGACCATCCCGGTGTGGGTTTCACACCCGAACGGCCCCGCGCCCGCCCTGTACCTGCTCAATGCGGTGGACGGCGGTGAGACCGGCGGCCCGTGGACCAATCGGACCGATGTCGCCCAGTTCTTCTCCGACAAGCCGGTCAATGTCATCACCCCGATCGGTGGCCGTGCCAGCTTCTACACCGACTGGGTCGCCGATGATCCGACACTGGGCCGGAACCAATGGTCCACTTTCCTTATTCACGAATTGCCACCGCTGCTGGAATCGCGGTTCGCGATGACGGGCCGCAATGCCGTCGCGGGCGCATCGATGTCGGCCACCTCCGCACTCGACCTCGCCATCCAAGCACCTGGCATGTATCAGGCCGTGGGTTCCTTCAGCGGCTGCCCGCGCACGGCGGACGCGGCGGCGCGGACCTATGTGCGATCCACGCTCGAGCTGTTCGGCGCGAATGCCGCCAATATGTGGGGCGGCGACGACAATCCGGCCTGGAGCGCCCACGACCCGGTTCTCAACGCGGGCCGACTGCGCGGTGTGGCGCTGTACATTTCTGCGGGGAATGGCGTTCTGGGAGTTCATGACTCGCTCACCGATCCCAGCATCGGGGGGAATGTCAACACGCTGACCGATCGGCTGGCCGTGGGTGGGGCTATGGAGACGGTGGTGCGAGGCTGCACGGATTCGCTTGTCGGAGCGTTGGATTCGCTGGGGATTCCAGCACAGGTGGTGTATCGGAATGGGACGCATGCGTGGCCGTACTGGCAGGACGACATGCATGACTCTTGGCCGCTTTTCGCGGGGGCTTTGGGAGTCTAGGAAGAGAAAGAAGAGGCTGCCCGGTTGCGCCGCATCGATCGACTGATCACTATTCCCGCATCAGGTACGTGACCAGGTAATTTCCAGTTCCTGGAGATCAAAGCCCTGGGGGAAGTGTGCGGTCCGGGGTTCGCCGGGGTGGCCGCCGTGGCGCTCGTAGAAGGCGATGGCGGGTGTATTGGCCTGGAGGACTTCGAGGTAGACGGGGCGGCCCGGGTATTCGGCGGCGGCCCATTCGAATCCGTGGTGCAGGAGGCGGGAGCCGATGCCGGCTCGTTTGAAGGTAGGGCTGACGTGCAGATTGTCGATGAGAATGCGGCCGTCTGCGCGGGGTGCCAGGTAGATGAATCCGAGTACTCCCGAGCCGGATTCGACGATGAACAGGTCGCCTTCGGACCGGTCGCCGGTCAGGCGGCTGTGCCAGAGCGCCTTGTGGTCGTCGGCAAGCCCACCGTTCAGGTAGGTCTCGGGCATGATGCTCGCGTAAGCGGTGCGCCAGCTGGCGGTGTGCAGCGTGGCGACCGCTTCCGCGTCGGATTCGGTACCTGGTCGGATCCGGATGTCCATGGGGCTCAGGCCCGTTCGTCGAAGGCCCGGAGGATTTCTTCGGCTGCGAGGGCGGGGGTCAGCGATCCGTCGCGGACCTGCTTTTCCACCTGGGTGCGCAGGGCCTTGACGTTCGGGTTCTCGGTGAGGCGGCGGAGCAGGTTGTCGTGGACCATGGTCCAGGTCCAGTCGACCTGCTGGCGGCGGCGTTTCTCGGCGAACTCGCCTGCTTCGGTGAGGACGCGGCGGTGGGTGAGGACAGTGTCCCAGAACGAATCCAGTCCGATGCCGTTCAGGCCGGACATGGTGAGAACCGGTGGACGCCAGAGGGATTCGCGCGGGTGGATGAGCCGCATGGCTCCTTGAAGCTCCCGGGCGGCGGCCTTGGCCTCCAGCTCGTGGCGGCCGTCGGCCTTGTTCACGGCGACCAGGTCGGCGAGTTCGAGGACGCCCTTCTTGATTCCTTGCAACTGGTCGCCGGTGCGGGCCAGGGTGAGGAAGCAGAAGACGTCGACCATATTGGCGACGGTGACCTCGGACTGGCCGACACCGACGGTCTCCACCAGGATGACGTCGTAGCCTGCTGCCTCCAGCAGCACGATGGTCTCGCGGGTCGCTTTCGCCACGCCGCCGAGGGTTCCGGCCGTGGGGGACGGCCGGATGAAGGCGTCCCGTTCCACCGACAGTCGCGCCATGCGGGTCTTGTCGCCGAGGATCGAGCCGCCGGTCCGCGTCGAGGACGGGTCCACGGCCAGTACCGCCACGCGGTGGCCCTGGCCGATGAGGTACATGCCCAGCGCGTCGATGAACGTCGACTTGCCGACGCCCGGAACACCGGTGATGCCAACGCGATTGGACACCACCTTGCCCGCTTCGGGGGTCAGTCGCAGCAGCAGCTGCTGGGCCAGGTCCCGGTGGTCGGTGCGGGTCGATTCGACCAGGGTGATGGCGCGGGCCAGGCCGGCCCGCTCCCCTGCCCGGACCTGTGCCGCCAGTTGGTCGACGTCGATCACCCGGCGCGCCACCGGAGTGACGGGTTGGGCGCCGGGGACGGGCGTTTCTGCTCCGGCGGTGCCGGGCAGGCCGACGCCGGCGGTGGTGCCGAGCCGAGGGTGGATTCCGCCACCCTCGGTCCCGCGTGCGGCGTCGCTCATTCCGTTGCGCCGGTGCCGATCTCGTGGCCCAGCTGTGCGGCCAGCTTCTTGATCAGGTCGATCGCGGCGTCCGCGATGATGGTGCCGGGGCCGAAGATGCCGGCGGCACCCGCGGCGTACAGCTCGTCGTAGTCACCGGGCGGGATGACGCCGCCGACGGTGACCATGATGTCGGGGCGTCCGACATCGGCCAGTGCCTGCCGCAGGGCGGGCACCAGCGTGAGGTGGCCTGCGGCCAGCGACGAGACACCGACGACGTGCACGTCGTTGTCGGCCGCCTGCTGCGCCACCTCCTCGGGGGTCTGGAACAGCGGGCCCACGTCGACGTCCATGCCGAGGTCGGCGAAGGCCGTGGCGATCACCTTCTGGCCGCGGTCGTGGCCGTCCTGACCCATCTTGGCGACCAGGATGCGGGGGCGACGGCCCTCCGCCTCGGCGAACGCCTCGACCAGTTCGATGGCCTTGCTGATGTTGGTCACCTTGCCGGCCTCCTCACGGTAAACGCCGGAGAGCGTGCGGATCTCGGCCTGGTGGCGACCGTACACCTGCTCCAGCGCGTCGGAGATCTCACCCACGGTGGCCTTGGCGCGCGCGGCGTTGATGGCCAGGGCGAGCAGGTTGTTGTCCATGCCACCCTCGGACGAGGCTGCCGCCCGGGTCAATTCGGCCAGCGCCTTCTCGACCTCGGCCGAATCGCGTTCCGCCCGCAGCTTTTCCAGCTTGGCGTTCTGCTCGGCGCGCACGCGCGAGTTCTCGACCTTGAGCACCTCGATCGGGGTGTCTTCCTCGACCAGGTACTTGTTGACGCCGATCACCGGCTGCTGGCCGGTGTCGATGCGCGCCTGGGTGCGGGCCGCGGCCTCTTCGATGCGCAGCTTCGGGATGCCCTCCGAAATCGCCTGCGCCATACCGCCGTGCGCCTCGATCTCGGCGATGTGGGCGCGGGCGCGCTCGGCCAGCTGGTGGGTCAGCCACTCCACGTAGTACGAGCCACCCCACGGGTCGGCCGGACGGGTGGTGTTGGACTCCTGCTGGATGAGCAGCTGGGTGTTGCGGGCGATGCGAGCGGAGAAGTCCGTCGGCAGGGCCAGCGCCTCGTCCAGCGCGTTGGTGTGCAGCGACTGGGTGTGGCCCTGGGTGGCGGCCATGGCCTCGACGCAGGTGCGCGCGACGTTGTTGAACACGTCCTGCGCGGTCAGCGACCAGCCAGACGTCTGCGAGTGGGTGCGCAGCGCCAGCGACTTCGAGTTCTTGGGCTCGAACTTGGCGACCAGCTCGCTCCAGAGGAGCCGTCCCGCGCGGAGTTTCGCGACCTCCATGAAGAAGTTCATGCCGATGGCCCAGAAGAACGACAGTCGCGGCGCGAACTTGTCGACCTCCATGCCCGCGTCCAGACCGGCCTTGATGTACTCCACGCCGTCGGCGAGGGTGTAGGCCAACTCCAGGTCGGCCGTGGCTCCGGCCTCCTGGATGTGGTAGCCGGAGATGGAGATCGAGTTGAACTTCGGCATCTTCGCTGAGGTGTAGGCGAAGATGTCGGAGATGATCCGCATCGAGGGCTTGGGCGGGTAGATGTAGGTGTTGCGGACCATGAACTCTTTCAGAATGTCGTTCTGAATGGTTCCGGCCAGCTGCTCGGGCTTGACGCCCTGCTCCTCGGCGGCGACGACGTAGAGCGCCAGGATCGGCAGCACCGCGCCATTCATGGTCATCGACACCGAAACCTGGTCCAGCGGAATGTGATCGAACAGTTCCCGCATGTCGAGGATGGAGTCGATGGCGACACCGGCCATGCCGACGTCACCGGTGACGCGCGGGTGGTCGGAGTCGTAGCCGCGGTGGGTGGCCAGGTCGAAGGCGACCGACAGGCCCTTCTGACCTGCCTGCAGGTTGCGGCGGTAGAAGGCGTTCGAGTCGGCGGCGGTGGAGAAGCCCGCGTACTGGCGGATCGTCCACGGCTGGTTCACGTACATGGTCGGGTACGGGCCGCGCACGAACGGGGCCACACCCGGCACGCTGTCGAGCGGGTAGCCCTCCGCGACGATGGCGTCCCGGTCGGCCTTGGTGAACACCGGCGGCACCTCGATGCCCTCGGGGGTCGACCAGGTGAGCTGTTCGGGCGCATAGTGATTGGCGGTCGCGGCCTCCTTGACGAAGGCGTCGACCTGCTCGCTGCTGACCTCGGCGGGGGCGGTGTCGCCCTCGGTCAGCGGTACTTCGGCGAAGTTGCCGATCCGGTGCTTGATATCGCTCATCTCTACGCTCCCAGCTTCTCCAGCAGGCCGGACAGAGCCGCCACCGCGTCCATGCGCGCGGTCACGAAACCGTCGGGGCGCTGCGCACCGGTCAGGTCGGCGACCGCCTTCTCGGGTCCGGCCAGCAGCACGGTGGTCACCCCGGCCGCCCGCAATTCCTCCACGGCCGCGGCGGCGTCGGTGCCGTAACGGGTGTCGGAGCCACACAGCACGGCGATCGACGGGCCGGTCTCGGTGACCGCTTCGATGCCGCCGGAGGCCAGCAGGTTGGTGGTGAAGGTGACACGAACATTGTTCTCCGACACCGGGCCCAGCGGAACCAGCCGCACCTGCGGGCGGGCGCCGTTGGCGGCCAGGTAGGCGTCGGAGCGGTTGCGCAGCGCCTCGAAGGCGGCGCCGTAACGGGCCGTGCCATCCTTGGCGCGCGCGGCCTCCGACAGCGGCTTCTCGCCCAGGTTCGGGAACTCGTTGACACCGGTGACGGCCGTCTTGCGGTGCGCCACATCGGAATCGCGCTTGGCCTTGGTCTCGGCGATGCGCTCGGCGAGCAGGCCCGCCTGCAGCGCGGCCAGGTAGCCGCCGGCGGCCTCGATCTCCTGCATGAACTCCCACGCCTTGGCGGCGAGCTCATCGGTCAGCGACTCCACGTACCAGGAGCCCGCACCCGGGTCCTGCACGTGGCCGAGGCGGGATTCCTCGAGCAGCAGCAGCTGGGTGTTGCGGGCCATGCGCTCCGAGAACGCCGTGGAGACCTCGAGCTCCCCGGCGGGCAGCGCGTCGTCGAAGGGCAGCACGGTGACGATGTCCGCGCCACCGACGCCCGCGCCGAACGCGGCGAGGGTGGTGCGCAGCATGTTCACCCACGGGTCGCGCTGGCTCATCATGGCCGCGGACGTGATCGCCTGCTGCGGCGCGTTACCGAAGGCCGGAGCCCCGCAGACCTGCGCGACGCGTGCCCAGAGTCGCCGGGCGGCACGGAATTTGGCGATGGTCTCGAACTGGTCGTCGGTGGCCGCGAAGCGGAACTCCAGCTGCTCCAGCGCATCCGCGATATCGGCCCCGGCGTCGGTGAGCGAGCGCAGGTACTCCAGACCCGCGGCCACCGCCGCACCCAGCTCCTGGGCGTCGGAGGCGCCGGAATTGTGGAAGGCCACGCCGCACACGGTGATCGCGCGGACCGTCTCGGTGCGGGCCACCGCCTGCTGGGCCAGCGCGACGGCGCCGTCCAGGTCGATGGCCGAGGAGCCGGCGAACAGGCTCGTCAGCGGGGTCGCGCCCAGCGAGACCCGAATGTCCTTGCGGTTCGGGGCCTCATAGCCGTCGAGTACCGAGAACAGCGCGGCCGCAGCCTCATTGGCGGCCGGCCCGGCGTCGAGGGTGAGCGGCGCCAGCTCGAAGAGGAAGCCCTGCAGTGCGGTGGCCAGCCCGTCGACCGGCACGCCGCGCTCGGCGACGCCCAGCCACACCGCGCTCACGCCGTTGTCGAGCGCGAAGAGGATGTCCGCGTTGACGGCCTCGGCATCGGGACCGCCGAAACGCTGGCTGACGAACCAGCCACGGTGCACGTCGCGGGTGGCGTCGCCCCCGCGCACGTAGGGGAACTGCCCGGGCAGCGGCTGCTCGGGCAGTTCGTCGCGGCGCGTGTAGAGCGGGTTGACGGTCAGGCCGTCATAGGTCGTGACCGCGAGCAGCTTCTCCGGCTCATCCGGCAAGTCGCTCGCATCCACCCTGCGGGCCTTCGCCAGCACCCCGGCGACACCCTTGCGCCAGGCGGCATACTCGGGCACCGGATCGGTGTCCGAGTCGGAAGCAATCGGCATAGCTGCTGTTCCTTCTTCCACTCCCTGACCGGATGGCCGTTGCACCGGCATTCACCCAGCTCAACGGCCACTTTGGTTAACGAGCATTCATCGTCTTTCCCCTGATGCTAGCGGCAGCCTCGAGATAACGGTCTCCGGAGTCTCACTACCAGCGGGTAACCTGGCGCGGTGCCAACAACCGTGCGTGTGCCGCTCGAGCGGGTATCCGGGCTGTTCAGCCGTCTGCGTCAACCGCGAAATCTGGCCTTGCTGATCGGCTGCGGGCTACTTTTCGCGCTGGCCGCCTTCGCACCGCACCCGGCACCCCAGCAGATCCGGCAGTGGGCCGGCTCGGTCGGGCCGCTGCTGCCGCTGGTGTTCTTCGCGGTGCACACGCTGGTCTGTGTCGCGCCCTTCCCGCGCACCATCTTCACCCTCAGCGCGGGCATGCTGTTCGGCTCGGTGGAGGGACTCACGCTGGCCCTCGCTGCCACGACGCTCAGTGCGGTACTGGCACTGTGGCTGGTGCGCGCCCTCGATCACGAGTGGGTACGCGCGCGGCTCACCCATCCGACCGTGCAGGCGGTCGACACCCGGTTGGCGCGGCGGGGATGGCTGGCGATCGGATCGCTGCGGCTGATCGCGTTCGCGCCGTTCTCGATCGTGAACTATTGCGCCGCATTGTCTTCGATCCGGTTCACCCCGTATCTGATCGCCACCTTCCTCGGGATCATCCCGGGCACCGTGGGCACGGTGCTGCTGGGCGACGCTCTCACCAATCGCACCTCCCCCGCCCAATTGATCGTCACGGGAGCCTGTTTGGCGGTCGGGGTGATCGGGCTGGTCGTGGACGCGAGAATGGCCGTGGCGGAACCGGAGGCTCAGCCGGAGCCGGTCGCCTGATCGGGCGGCGGCAGCGGCCACTGGTCGAAGCCGGGGAGCGAATCCAGGGGCGGTGCGGGTTCGATCAGCTCGTTCAGTTGCGCGAGCAGGTCATCCTGGTGTGCCTCGGCGTAATTCAGTGTGCTGTCGAGTTCGTGTGCCCGGAGCAGCCAGCCGCTGGCCTGACGGACCACCTCGGCCGGTGTTGCACCATCGGAGTCGAGCAGAAACGCGGCGAGCGTCGGCTCGATGGCCGCGGCCGACCCCAGATGTTGCAGGCACCGGCCGGTGCCGAGATCGTCGGCGAGAGCGCGCCATTCGCTCAGGGCGGTCTGCCATCGCACCAGCGCGTGCCGCGGGTCGCCCACCGACCAGTCGAGAACACCCGCGATCTCGCGCACGTGGGCCAGCCCGCCGGGGTCGCGCCCGCCCGCGGCCATGGATTCGGCCAGTTCCAGGCGGTCGCGTGCGGCGGTGTGCCGCCCCTGCACGAGGTGCGCGATCGCCATGTTCACCAGGGCGCACACCTCACCGGCGACATCTTCGCGCGGTAGCAGCCACCACGCCTGTTCCAGGAGGTTGACCGCCTTGCTCAGATTCGCGTCCGTGGTGTCCATGGCCCCCAGGGCCTGTCGGTGCAGGGCACGGGCGCGCAGGCCGCGGGACACCGTCCACGGGCTGTAGCGCGCCGGTCGCCGCTCCGGCACCGTCGCGCGGATATCGGCCAGGGCATGCAGCGGGCCGTATCGGGTCGCGGACGTGATCGTCACCATCGCTGCGGCCGGGCCGGGATCGTGCGGGGCGCCGCCCGTCCCCGGGCTGTCCTCCGCGCGGCCGCTGCGCGCGAACCAGATGTCCAGGGCGTCGGCGATCGCGGCCAGATCCGGCACCACCGCGCGGACCCGGTTCAGCAGGGTGTTGTTCGCCTGTCCCGCTTCCGGTTCGGCCCGTCGCGCACAGTTGCGCAGGAGGAGACAGAGCCGGGGCTCCTCGTTCTCGAACCAGCGGCGCGCGACCGCGGCGTGTGCCGGAAGATCGAGCGCCCGCGCCCACAGCGTGGCTTCCTCGGCGTGCCTGCGGAGCAGCACCGCCAGCGCGGCCCGCCACTCGGGCTTCTCGGTGATGGCGGGATCCTCGCCGGCAGGCGGCGCCTCGACCAGCCGGCAGCGGCCCGGCAGCATCGGCTCCACCGCGCCCGCTGTGGTCAGGCTCGCCAATAGTCGTGGCGCGGAGGGCGTTTCGGCCTCCGCCGTGGTGGCGGGGAGCCGGGCGGCGGCGCTCGCCCCGAGCACTTCGAGGAGGACCCCGGTCTCATAGGTTCGAATGGGCAGCTCGCGGAGCACGGCCGCCGCCCAATTGCCCGTCAACTCCGGGTTGGTCTCGGGCTCGGGCTCCGGCCCCCAGGGCGCTCCGGGCTCGGGCAACTCCACGGGTCGCGGACCCGCGAGCCCGGTGCGATCCTGCACCAATCGATAACCGCGCCGGGCGGATTCGGTCAGGAAGTAGGCGAGAACGACCCACCCGACAGCGGATTCGGTCCACCGCACGGCGGGGTTCGCCTTGAACGCGTCGGTCATCACATTGGCGATCAGGGTGGCGATACCGATGCCCACCAGTGCCGGGGCGCCCAGCAGCCACTGCCACACCGCGGATTTCGGCGTGGCCATCAGGCTGCGGCTCTCGCGGGCCAGCTCGGTGGACTCGGGTCCGCCGGGCGCGGATTCGGTTTCGCTCATATCCGCGCTCCCCCGGCCAGGCCCGGTACCAGCCAACGTCGCCAGCACACCAGCAGCAACACCAGCGGGACGACCGCCGAGACCAGCGCCCCGGTCGCGAGTTGGGCGGAGCTCTCGTCGAATTGGCGGGTGTAGCCCCACAGCAGCAGCGACCATGGGCTACCGCCGGTGCCGTTGACCAGCAGTCCGATGAAGAAGTCGTTCCACACCTGGATGAACTCCAGCACCGCCACCGCGACGACGGCCGGCACCACGGCACGCAGCCGGGCGACGATGGTGCGCAACGATGCCAGTCCGTACAGGGCGTCGGCGGCCGGGGTGTAGGCCGGTGCGAGGAGGGCTCCGCGCAGGACGAGAATCGAGATCGGCAGTCCGGCGGCGGCATGGGTGAAGATCAAGGGGACCAGGGTGCCGAACCAGCCGGAGGACCCGATCACCCGCTGCAGTGCGCCCAGATACATCTGGGCGGGCAGCACGGTCAGAATCACCAGGCAGGGCACCGCGATTCGGACACGCGCGGCTGCCAGCCAGTGGGCGACCGGCAGTGCGAAGGCCACGACCATCACGGTCGCGGGGACCGCGACGGTCAGGGTGGTGCGCAGTGCGTCGCGCAGGGCCGGATCGATCGTGACAGCTGGTACGCCAACGACTTTCGGCCCGATGGTCCCGTGCAGCGCGACGTACACCAGCTCCGCGATCGGCGACAGCACCACCAGCACGGCGACTCCCACCAGAAGCCGGCGCGGGATGGCCCGCCACAGGGGCAGGTGCTCGCGCCACGCGGAGGGGCGCGGGCGCAGCGGACGCGGACCGCTCGGGCGGCGCACATTGATCCGATCCTGCGCGAACAGCGCGGCCAGCACGAGAGCGGCCGTCAATGGCAGGGCGTACGCGGCCGCTTCGCCGCACGAATTCGCCTCGCACGCACTGTTGAGACGCCACCATTCCACGGTCGCGGTGCCGACATCGTGTTGCAGCGACCGGGGCACGGCGCCGAGCACCGCGTCGAATACCCGGGCCGCGGCGACCGCCACCACCAGGAAGGCCACGGAGGCGACGGGCCGCACCTGCGTCCACAACCGGATCGGCATGAGCCAGCGCGGACCGCCGGCCAATTCCGGGGCGCGCACCGGATCGTCCTCGATCGCGAGGATGGCGGCGCGGAACAGGCCGACCAGCAGCCCGAGCCAGGTCCAGACGAAGGCCGCCACCAGAACCGCTTCGAACGCATAGCGTTCCGCTGCGACACCGCTGAAATATCGCCCGCGCGTGGCGGTTTCGAGAAGCAGCCGGAAAGCGATCCCCGAGGTGAAGGCCGAGACGCCGAACGGCACGATGAACGGCCACCACAGCCACGGCAGGCGCCGGCTGGGCCAGGCCAGCACCAGGGCCGCACCGACCAGGACGATGGCCAGCGCCACCCAGCCCGCGGTGTGCAGGTACGCGCTGCGGCTCGCACGGGGCAGCTCCCGCCACACCACCAGCGATCCGGCCGCCAGGCAACCGAGCCCGAGCGCGGCCGCGAACGCCCACACGGTGAACGCGAACAGGTTCGGCAGGGCGGCCATTCCGGTGCGCAGCCGCCGCCGGTCGACAACGAGCAGCGTGCCGCCACCGAACAGTTGCAGCCCGCAGCCGAGGGCGAGCCCCGGATGGGTGCGCGCGCCGAGCCCGACGGTGTACAGCGCCGGAGCCACCAGCAGCAGCCCCATCAGCACGACGGCCGGTGCCCGGACCAGGTAGTTGACCACGACCTCGACGTGGGGATGGCGGCCCGGCACCAGCGGCCCCGACAACCTGCGGGTGGCGAGTGTCAGTTCGAGGCCGTTGGAATGCATCGAATACACGCGTATCTCACCCCTGCCGAGTGCGTACCAGCTCGTAGACGGCGTCCACGGCGGTGCGGACAGCCGCGGCGGCGCGCTGCGACGAATCCGCCGGAGTGCCATCGAGATCCATCAGGAATTGCGTGATGATCCCCCACAGCGGATTGTCGCCGCCCCGCGAACCAATGCGGTCGGCCAGGTCGAATTCGCTCCAGGAGCGGACGCGCGGACCGAGCGGTTCGAGCATGGCCGAATAGGCCGGGCGGGTGCGCAGGTCGGGTGCGATGAATCCGCCTTCCTTTCCGATCCAGCTGTCCGGGGCATCGGGCAGCGACAGCAGGCGGATCAGTTCGGCCGCCTCGTCTTTGGCCGATCGGGTCAGGACCATGATGTCGCCGCCGCCGATCACCGGGCCGTCGCGGAATCCGGGGAGGACACTCGGAAACAGCGACACCCCGACGGCCTGTTTCATCGCCACGTCATCGCCGCCGAAGCAACTCCTGACTATCGGCTCGGCGAAATCGGGCGCCACCACCATGGCTGCGTCGCCCTTGGCGAACACCTCGCGCACGGCATCGGGAAATTGCTGGGTGAGCGCGCGGCCGATACTGCCGGGAAAGGCATTCGGAAATCCCCAGATTCCCGCGAGGGTCTCGAGTGCCCGGGTGATCTCGGCATGCCGCTGCCCGGGACGCCAGTCGTTCGGGCTCACCACGCTCTCGTAGGCGTCGGGTGACTGGGCGAGCAGCACATTCGCGAAGAAGTCGGCGAGCATCCAGCCGTCGGCCGCGCCCAGCGCCAACGGGTGGATTCCACTGCGCGCCAGGCGATCCAGCAGGACGGGCCACTGCCACGGCGCCCAGCTGCCCGGTGGCGGCAGGCCGAGCCGCCGAAACTTCGCCAGGTCGAACCACACCAGCGATTTGCAGGAGGCCTTGAACGGCAGTCCGTAGAGCCGATTGCCGGACACCGTCTCGACATGCACCAGTTCCCACCAGCCGTGGGCATAACGCGGCGCCTTCCGTTCATCGCCCCACAATGATTCGTCGAGCGCGCGCAGCCGTCCGTCCTGCGCCAACCGGGTTATCTGCCCGAGTTGCGGCAACACCACGATGTCCGGCGTGTACCGGCCGGCCGAGAACACCGTCCCCACATCGTCACCCAGGGTGAATACCTGCGTGCTGTGCGAAAACGGGTGGGAATCCCGCAGATCGGTGAGCACCTGCTCGAATGCCCGCAACTCCGCGCCACCCCAGGGCACCGCGAGTTTCACCGTGTCGGAATTCGGGCCGGACACGAAGGGGGTGCACGCCGCAGCCATCGGAAGCAGTGCGCCTGCACGCAAAATGGTTCTGCGGGTCGCCATTCCGTCCCCCCAACCGATGCGACTGTGCCCCGGTTCCGGCCTCGGTGCGGGACACGTTACTCCTGTGAATGGTCCGGCACGATCGCTCTTCACGAGCCACCCGCACCCCGCACCTGCCCACGCCACTGCCGTCAGGACGAAATAGACAGCAGCGCAGGGGTTTTCATGGCCCGAGTCAGTCGAGGGCGCAGCCCGGGATCGGCACGTCGTTGAGGCGATCGACCAAGTAGCCGATCGCATTGCCGGTGCCGAAGCCGTCGATCAACTCGGGGCCGAAATGGTTCGGGAGGGTGGCCCCGGGCAGGATCGGGGGCAGCTCGTCGGTCCGGAAGCTGACGGTGGCGCCCCTGCCGCACCACTCGGTGGCGAGTTGCCGGGCCTGACCGTAGGGGACGGTCTCGTCATTGCGACCACTGGTGATCAGGACCGGGCTTGCCGGAGTGAGGTTTCCGATGTGCTGCCGCCGCAGGGTGCCCTCGGCCTCGGGGACCTCCTGGAGGTGATCGATCATCGGCCGATGATCGACGGCGAACTCGGTGCCGCGCAGGAACGGATGCTTCAGGATCACGTCACCGATGCACTCGTTGCCCAGGTCGCTCAGCAGCACCTTGCCCTCCGGGGTGGTGCGTTCGTCCAGAATCGGCTGCAGCTCGGGGTAGCGCGCGACGAAACCGTTGAGCGCGAAGCGACCGCAGCCGTCGGCTGGCCGTCCGCGGCAATGTCGAGTTCGGTCCGAATTGCCGAGGTGTGGATCGGAAGACGCGGCGCGCCGATCGGGCAAAACGATTGCGTTCGTGACCCATTCGGTGGAGGAGGCGGTATTCCTCTCCATCGGGGTCCTGGTCATGCATGCTCGTCCGGGACGGATCATCGTGGACCGGGAAGCCGTATTACCGGGCGATGACGAGGCGGACGTTCGGGACATCACCGTCACCGCGACAGCCGAATTCCAGGCCCTCGAAGCCGAATTGGCGAAGGCGATCTACGCCGCCCACGTTTGATCATGAATACGACGATGGCCCGTGCCGCGAATTTGCGGAACGGGCCATCGGACGTTTCGAATCGACGCGAAACCTGAATTACAGGTAGGCGCCGCACACGGGCCAGGCGCCCGGACCCTGACCGGCGAGCACGTTCTCCGCGACGCGGATCTGCTCCTCGCGGCTGGCGTTGGCGGCACTGCCGCCACCACCGTAGGCGTTCCAGGTACTCTGGGTGAACTGCAGACCGCCGTAGAACCCGTTGCCGGTGTTGGCGCCCCAGTTGCCGCTGCTCTCGCACTGTGCGACAGCGTCCCAGTTGTGCCCGGCGGCCGAGGCGGTCGCGGTGGACAGCGCGAACGGGATGGACACGAGCGCACCGATGGCCGCAGCGGCGGCGAATGTGCGGGTGGTGAGCTTCCGGTTGCGATGCATAAGGTATTTCCTCGCCTGCGCCCGCCGGCCCGCGCTCTCGGCTGCGGGTCCCCGTCCCCAGGGGTTTCTCGGTTGCTCTCGAATCGCGGGACGGAGTTGCCGGTGTTCGTCGATTCGAGCGGGGCCCGGTTGAATCCGAGCCACGAACGACGGTAACGGATCAATCACGTTAGATCACGTGACGATCACGGTCAGTTGACAGATGGGCATCGAGGATACTCAATCCGTTTTCGCAGTTCGCATCGGAATTTCACCGAATGACATTTCCGGAATTCGTAAACAATTTTGTGACGCAGGTCACGAGAAAATAGTGATCCCGATCGCGCAATACAAACCCGAAACAAAACGATCCTCACCCAAAATCGCCCTCCGACCGGCTCGGATCGTGGTGCGCACAACCATTGCCCCAGTTCAGAGCCGTGACCATAGTGCCTCCATGGCCGATGAACCCCGTTCCGGAGCACGCGCTGTCGACCGCGCGATCCAGGTGCTGAATTGCTTCCACGGCGACGATCCGGAGCTGTCGCTGAGCGAACTCGCCCACCGGGCCCGGCTGCCCGTCAGCACCGCACACCGTCTCGCCCAGGCGCTGGTGCGTGGCGGCCTGCTCGAGCAGGGCCCGGCCGGTGATCGCTACCGCGTCGGGCACGGGCTGGCGACCCTGGCCCGGCCCGCGCTCGCCCGGCTGGGTCTGGAGTCCGCCGCGCCCCACCTGTACGCGCTCGCCGCGGGCATCCGGATCACGGTCAGCGTGTGCGTGATGGACGACAGCGACGCGCTCACCGTCTTCCAGGCCCGCCCGCCGATCCACTTCTGCCACCATCAGGTGCCGCGGTCCCGGCAATCCCTGCACGCCAGCGCGGCGGGCCACGCCCTGCTGGCCTACTCCCCCGCCCGCGCCGCCGCCGACGCCGACCTGGACCGGGTCCGCCGCACCGGCTTCGCCTCCGAGCTGATCGAGACCGACGACCCCATCCGCGCCCTGGCGGTGCCCATCGTCGGGCCCGGCCGGCAGGTGCACGGGGCGCTGGCCGTGCAGGCCCGCTCGGCCCGCCTGGACAACCGGGCCGTCGTGCCCGCCATGCGGATCGCCGCGGGCCGGATCGCACCGCTGTTCCAGACCACCGACGGCGCGGTGCCCGCCGCCGAGTTTCGCTCACGCTGATTTCCACATGGTGAAAAGCCGGTTGCCGCACCGCAGCGCCGATCGCAGCATGTGACCACCGCCGAATCATCGCCAGTTCCCCTGTCCTGCAAAGGAATCCCCATGACGCTCTGTTGTCGCCCAGCCCTCGAATCCCACCGAGCGACAGTCGTATTCACCGAAAGACTCCCCCATGGCATTCCCTCCCCGCCGGACCCGGGTGCGCCGCGCCCTCGCCGCCGCGTTCGCCGTCTCCAGTGCTCTCGTCCTGCTCACCGGCTGCGCGAAAACCGACGCGGGCACGACCGCCGACGGTAGGACCGTCCTCCGCTATCAGGGCTCGACCGGTCAGGTCTCCGCCTTCGAACTGGCCGCCGACCTCGGCTACTTCAGCAAGATCGACCTCCACTGGGAGGGCGACACCACCAGCGGCCCGGCCAATATCCAGGCCGCCGCCACCAAACAGGTCGAATTCGGCAGCGCCTTCAATGGCGCGGTCATCAAGCTGGTCGCGGGCGGCGCTCCCGTCACCGCTGTCCTCAGCTCCTACGGGGCTGACGAACTCAACTTCACCGGCTACTTCGTCCGCGACAATTCCGGCATCACCTCCGCGCGCGACCTCATCGGCAAGAAGGTCGGCGTCAACACCCTGGGCGCGCACCACGAGTTCATCACCCGGCAGTGGCTGCACGACCAGGGGCTCAGCGATCAGGAGATCAAGCAGGTCCAGCTGGTCGTGTTGCCGCCCGCCAATACCGAGGACGCGCTGCGCAATGGCCAGATCGATGTGGCCGCGCTCGGCGGCGTCTTCCGTGACACCGCCGTCGGGCGGGGCGGAGTGCATCCGCTCTACACCGACAAGGATCTGTTCGGCCAGTTCGACTACGGCACCTACGTTTTCCGCAACGACTACCTGAAGTCGCATACCGCGGCCGTCGCCGATTTCGTGCAGGGCACCGCACGGGCCACCCGCTGGCTGCAGGTCACGCCGCGCGACGAGGTGGTGGCGCGGTTCGCCGACATCATCCACAAGCGCGGGCGCAACGAGAACACCGGGCTGCTGCAGTACTACAAGAGCTCGGGTATCCCCGTCCCCGGCGGCGTGATCGCCGAACGCGAAATCCAGATCTGGATCGACTGGCTGGTCCGCAATGGGGAACTGCCGGCAGGCAAGCTCGCGGCCAAGGACCTCTACACCAACAAGGACAATCCCTACGCCAACGGCACCTACCCGGCCACCAGCGGTCCCAGCGGTGAAGCGGTGGCGAAATGAGTTCCGCGGCCGTCAAACTCGCGCTCACCCGGGTCAGCAAGGAATTCGCCGTGCGCGGGGAGCAGCAGAGTTTCACCGCGCTCGCCGATATCAGCGTCGATGTGCGGGACGGTGAGTTCCTGGTCCTGGTCGGGCCCAGCGGCTCGGGCAAGTCCACCCTGCTGGATCTGCTCGGCGGGCTCGGCAAACCCACCTCCGGACAGATCTTGCTGGACGGGGCGCCGGTCGCGGGACCCGGTCTGGACCGCGGGATCGTCTTCCAGCAGTACGCGCTGCTGCCCTGGCGCACCGCCCGGGCGAATATCGAATTCGGGCTGGAGGCCAAGGGCATTCGCCGCCGCGAACGCCGCGAAATCGCCGAGCACTATCTCGAACTGGTCGGCCTGGCCGGATTCGGGAACCGCTATCCGCACGAATTGTCCGGCGGCATGAAACAGCGGGTCGCCATCGCCCGCAGCCTGGCCTTCGACCCGGAGGTGCTGCTGATGGACGAGCCCTTCGCCGCCCTCGACGCCCAGACCCGGGAGTCGTTGCAGGACGAGCTGTTACGGATCTGGCGGGCCACCGGGAAGACGGTGCTGTTCATCACCCACGGCATCGACGAGGCGGTGTACCTGGGGCAACGCGTGGCGGTGCTGACCTCGCGGCCCGGACGGATCAAGGCGGTCGTGGACATCGACCTCGACCGTGCCGGGGACCCGGATATCCGCTCCAGCGAACGATTCCGCGAGCTGCGCCATCACGTCTGGTCCCTGCTGCACGACGAGGTCGCGCGGGCACAGGACCTCGAGCAGGCCACGCTCACCGCCGACAAGAGGAGCTCCCATGTCTAGCGCACTGCAACTCGTCGAAGCATCCATCGATCTCCGTCCGGAGCCGGCCGGCACCGGCGACGCCACCTACACGGAAACCCGGCGTGCTCCGGCCGTGCTGCCCGCCGTCGCCAGAATCGCATGGCGAATCGGCAAGCCCGCCATCGTGATCGCGGCCTTCCTCGCCCTGTGGGAAGCCGCACCACGGCTGGGGCTGGTGGACGAGGTGTTCCTTCCGCCGTTCTCGGCCGTCGTGCAGGCCGGCCTGGAACTCATCCGCAACGGCCAACTGTGGGAACACGTCTCGGCCAGCGTGACCCGGTCGCTCATCGGCTTCTCCATCGCCCTGGTCGCGGCCATTCCGGTGGGAGTGGCCATTGCCTGGTACCGGCCCGTGGCGGAATTCCTGAGCCCGGTGCTCGAACTGTTCCGCAACACCGCCGCCCTGGCGCTGCTGCCGGTGTTCATCCTGATCCTCGGCATCGGCGAGACCTCCAAGATCGCGCTGGTGGTGTACGCCGGGTTCTTCCCGATTCTGCTCAACACCATCAGCGGGGTGCGGACGGTCGATCCGCTGCTCGTGAAATCGGCTGTCTCGCTGGGGTTCTCACCGCTCCGCCTGTTCCAGAAGGTGATCCTGCCCGCCGCCGTGCCGTCGATCTTCACCGGCATCCGGATGGCCGCCTCCGGATCGATCCTGGTGCTCATCGCCGCCGAGATGTTCGGGGCGCGCTCCGGGCTCGGCTACCTGATCACCGCCGCTCAACAGAACTTCCAGATACCGGACATGTACGCCGGGATCGTGGCCATCGCACTGGTCGGACTCACCTACAACGGCGTGCTCGTGGCCATCGAGCGACGGCTGTCCCGCTGGCGCACCCACTGAAATCCGTCGAAGGAACCCTTTTCTATGTCCAACGCACGCAAGACCTTCCACCTGAACGCCTTCCTCATGGGCGTCGGCCACCACGAGGCCGCCTGGCGGCATCCACGCACCGAGGAGCATCGGGTCCTGGATGTGAAGCACTTCCAGGAACTGGGCCGCATCGCCGAACGCGGCAAGCTCGACTCGGTGTTCTTCGCCGACGGGCTGGCCGTCGGACCCCGGATCAAGCGCAACGCGCTCTCGGTCTTCGAGCCGATCACCCTGCTCGCCGCCATCGCCGCCGTCACCGAGCACGTCGGGTTGATCGCGACCGCCTCCACCACTTACAACGAACCCTTCAACCTGGCACGGAAATTCGCGTCCCTCGACCACATCAGCGGCGGCCGGGCCGGCTGGAACATCGTCACCTCGGGTAGCGAGGACGAGGCGTTCAATTTCGGCTACGACGCCATCCCCGAGCACGCCCGCCGCTACGAGCGCGCCGATGAATTCGTCGACCTGGCGGTACGGCTCTGGGACAGCTGGGAATCCGACGCCATCGTGCTCGACCCCGAAACCGGCATCTTCGCCGACCCCGACAAGGTTCACACTCTCGACTACCGCGGCGAACGCTTCCAGGTCCGCGGTCCGCTGAATTCGCCTCGCAGCCCCCAGGGCCGCCCGCTGCTGGTGCAGGCCGGATCGTCCGAGAGCGGAAAGGAATTCGCCGCCCGCCACGCCGAAGCGGTGTTCACCGCGCAACGCACCATCGAGGAGGGGCAGAGGTTCTACCGCGACCTGAAGTCCCGGCTGCCCAAATACGGCCGCGCCGCCGACGACCTCAAGGTCCTGCCCGGCCTGGTCCCCTTCATCGCCGACACCGAGGCCGAAGCCCGCGCACTCGAACAGGAATTCACCGACCTCATCTCCCCCGACTACGCACTGCGGCAACTCTCCACCCTGCTCGGCGTCGACCTCACCGAGCACGCCCTCGACGCACCGCTACCGCCCTTGCCGCTGGAAAGCGACATCCAAGGCGGTAAGAGCAGATTCACCCTCGTCAAGGAGCTCGCCGAAAAGGAGGACCTGACCGTCCGCCAGCTCATCGGCAAACTCGGCGGCGGCCGCGGCCACCGCACCTTCGCCGGCACGCCCGAACAGATCGCCGACGAACTCCAGTCCTGGTTCGACCAGGGCGCGGCCGACGGCTTCAACATCATGCCGCCCTACCTGCCCGGCGGGCTCGAGGACTTCGTCGACCGCGTGGTCCCGATCCTGCAGGAGCGCGGCCTGTTCCGCACCGACTACACCGCCCCGACCCTGCGCGGTCACTACGGACTCGCGCCCGTGGAAAGCCAGTTCGCCCCCGCCCGTACCCAGGCGACCGCCTGAGATCTGAAAGGAACGCACATGACCACCGCAACCGAGAACCCGGTCAGCACCTTCCGCATCGGACCCGTCGCCGGGCATATCGGCGCCGAGATCAGCGGCATCGACCTGCGCGACGACTTCACCGATGAGCAGATCGCGGTACTCACCGCCGCGCTGCACGAATACAAGGTGCTGTTCTTCCGGGATCAGCACATCGGGCACGCCGAACAGATCGCCTTCTCCCGGCGATTCGGCGCGGTCACGCCCTCGCACCCGTACGACGATGACGCGCCCACCGAGTACCCGGAGATCCTCGCCGTCGACAGCCGCCTGTACGAAAAGCGGTTCGGGAAGAAGAAATTCAGCTACACCAACCACTGGCACACCGACGTCTCGCCGCTCATCAACCCGCCGGCGGCCTCGCTGCTGCGGGCCGAGATCGCGCCCGAGCGCGGCGGCGACACCCAGTGGACCAACCTCGCCGCCGCCTACGCGGGCCTGCCGGATTCGCTTAGGTCCTTCCTCGACGGACTGCGCGCCGAACACCGATTCGGCGGCAAGCTGCCCGCCTGGGACGCGGAGAGCGACTACGCCAAGCGGGTCGCTGCCGCGCCGCTGATCACCGAGCACCCGGTGGTGCGGGTGCATCCGGTGACCGGCGAACGCGTGCTGTTCGTCAACCCGGGCTTCACCACGCGCATCGTCGGCCTCAGCCCACGCCAGAGCGACGCGCTGCTGGAACTGCTCTACGCCGAACTCGCCGATCCGGCGTACACGGTCCGATTCCGTTGGGAGAAGGGCAGTGTCGCGTTCTGGGACAACCGGGCCACCGCGCACCTCGCACCCGGCGACCTCACCCACCTGGACGTGACCCGCGTGCTCTACCGCACGACCCTGGAGGGCGACGTGCCGGTCGGCGTCGACGGCGAGCCCTCGCGTTCCATCGCCGGTGAGCACTTCGGCGGCTCGCAGAACTGATCCCGCGGCCCTCGCCACGGAATCAGCGGGGCCCTCTCGACAGTGTCGAGAGGGCCCCGCTCAGTTCCTGATTCGATCCCCGTGTTCGATACCCCGGACCGTCAGCGGCCCAGCGGACGCGGCGGCGGAGGCGGGTTCTGCCAGCGCTGGTCCGGGGGCTCCTGGCGGTACTGCGGCTGCACCGGCTGCTGCTGCGGCGGTTGCGGGGACCGCTGCTCCAGATTCGGCCGGGTCGAGGTCTGCGGCAAACCGACCGGCTCGACCGGTGTCCGCGCATCCGCCTCGGCCGCCCGGACGGCCCGCTGGGTAGCCGGGTCGGTGGCGGTGTCGAACCAGTCGGCCACCTCGTCCGCATCGTTCTCGGGCGCTTCCGCGGCCGCACCGTCCTCGGACGGCTCGTACCGGAACACGCCGTCCTCACCTTGCTTGCCGAAGCCGCGCGCGAAACCCTCGAGGGCCTTGCCGAAATCGCTGGGCACCAGCCACACCTTGTTGGCGTCGCCCTTGGCCACCTGCGGCAGGGTCTGCATGTACTGGTAGGCCAGCAGCTCGGGGGTCGGCTTGCCGTTCTTGATCGCGGCGAACACCTTCTCGATGGCCTTGGCCTGGCCCTGCGCCTGCAGGTAGGCGGCGGCCCGCTCACCCTGCGCGCGCAGGATACGGGACTGCCGCTCGCCCTCGGCGGAGAGAATGGCCGACTGCTTGGAGCCTTCGGCCGCCAGGATCTGCGCCTGCTTCTGGCCCTCGGCCGTCTTGATCGACGCCTCCCGCTGACCTTCCGCGGTGAGGATCATCGCGCGCTTCTCACGGTCGGCCTTCATCTGCTTCTCCATCGATTCCTGAATCGACGGCGGCGGATCGATGGCCTTCAGCTCGACGCGCGACACCCGCAGACCCCAGCGGCCGGTGGCCTCGTCGAGCACCCCGCGCAGCTGGCTGTTGATCTGGTCGCGGGAGGTCAGGGTTTCCTCGAGGGTCATGCCGCCGACCACGTTGCGCAGTGTGGTGATCGTCAACTGCTCTACGGCCGCAATGTAATTGGAGATCTCGTAGACCGCGGCCTGCGGACTGGTGACCTGGAAGTAGACCACCGAGTCGATCTGGACGGTCAGGTTGTCCTGGGTGATGACCGGCTGCGGCGGGAACGACACCACCCGCTCGCGCAGATCCACCTTGGCGCGCACCCGATCGGCGAACGGCACCAGGAAGGTCAGCTGCCCGGATACCGTCCGCGAATACCGGCCCAGCCGCTCGATCACGGCGGCCTCGGCCTGCGGCACCAGGGCCACCGATTTGAAGACCACCACCACGACCAGGAGGATGAGTACGACGGCGACTATCAGTACAGCCATCACGGCCCTTTCATGACGACGGCGTGGGCGCCGTCGATCCTCATGATGTACACGGTCGAACCGACGGGATAGGACTCCGCGGCGTCATAGGGACGCGCGCTCCACACCTCGCCACCGAGCTTCACGCGACCGCCGTGCTCGTCGACCGTTTCGAGCACCTTCGCGGTCTTGCCGGGCAACGCATCCACCCCGGTCTGATGCGGCGGCGGAATCGCGTAGCGCCGCAACAGGAATGGGCGGACCAACATGAGCAGGGCAATCGACGAGACACTGAACACCACCGCGTCGATCAGTACCGACGAGCCGATGAGCACGTTGGCGCCCGCGGTGATGAGCGCGGCAACACCCAGCATGATCAGCACGAGACTGCCCGTGAGCATCTCGGCCGCCGCGAGCAGGATCCCCGCGACCAGCCAAACTATTGCGGCCACGTCACCAACAGTAACCGTAATCGCGGGTTACGGCCGGTATTCGTGATCACTCCGCGCTTTCTACCGGACATATCGGAATGGGCGCGGCGCGAGGAGGATTCCCGCTCACCGCCGGTAACCTCGACGCGGTGAGTGGGCACCAACGGTACGGCGACATCTTCTCCGGGCACGCGCGCAAGCAGAAACGGGAGGTGCCCCGCGTGGTCGCCGAACGCGACCTCGTCGCCGAGGACGCGGCCACCGGATTCTGCGGCGCCGTAGTGGGTTTCGACCGCAGCTACGACGGCGAGTTCGTCAAACTCGAGGATCGCAATGGGCGGGTCCGGCTGTTCGCGCTGCGAGAAGCCGCCTTTCTTATCGACGGGCAGCCGGTGACACTCGTGAAGCCGACCGCCGCCGCACCCAAGCAGCCCACCCGATCCGCCTCGGGGTCCACCCGCGTCGAAGGGCTGAAGGCGCGCGTCGCGAAGGCCAGCCGCATCTGGGTGGAGGGTGTGCACGACGCCGCACTGGTCGAACGGGTGTGGGGACACGACCTGCGGGTCGAGGGCGTGGTGGTCGAACAGCTCGAGGGCCTCGACCATCTCGGCGCCAAGCTCGCCGAATTCCAGCCCGGACCGACCCGGCGCGTCGGAGTCCTGGTCGACCATTTGGTCACCGGCTCCAAGGAATCCGGCCTGACCCAGGGCCTGGGTGCGCACGTCCTCGTCACCGGCCACCCCTACATCGACGTGTGGCAGGCCGTCCGCCCGCAGGCCGTCGGCATCCCCGCCTGGCCCGATATCCCGCGCGGCGAGGACTGGAAAACCGGCATCTGCCAGCGGCTACGCTGGGGCACGCCGCAGGAGGGGTGGCGGCGCGTCTACAACGCGGTCAACTCCTACCGCGATCTGGAGACCCCGCTCATCGGCGCGGTCGAACGACTGATCGATTTCGTCACCGAGCAGGAGTAGCCCGCCAGTTATCCTCGAATGCATGAGTTCCCCGAGTGCATCGCTGACGGTCTGGGCCGGCTCCTGGCTGGCCGGCCGCAGCGCCCCCGACGACGTGCTGGACGCGCTGCGCGCCTGGGCTCCCCAGCAGACGGTGGCCGCCGGGGATCCCGTGACCGGCGGGCGCACCGGATTACCGTGGGCGTCCGACGACGAGCCCGCGGCAGTGGCCGGGGCGGGAATCATGGTGCTGCTCAAGGTCATCCGGGAAGCGATCGACGGGCCCGAGGCGCAGCTGCGGCTGGTGCTGCCGATCCCCGGAGACGTGCGCGGACTCCCGGTCGGCACCGAATTCGCCACCGCCGCAACCGAAGCCGAGGAAGGCATTCTAATCGGGACGGCCGGATCCAGCGGCACCGGGCTGGTCCCCGTCTGGACCGGCGACGACGCACTGCAATGGCGGGTCTACTCGGCACCGATCCCCTTCGCGCTCGCACCCGAAATGCCGCTGGGCGAAGCCGAATACACCATGCGGGAGGCGGTCCGCGACGCCGCCGACGCACTCCAGCAGCTCCAGACCACCCGGCTCGGGTCCGGCGGAGTCGGGCCTCGCGAACTCGTCGAAGCCGAACTGGCCGGACATACCAGGCACAAGTACCCCGATTCGATGCCCCTGCGTGCCCGGCGGATCCTCGACACCGCCGACCAGGTGGCCGCGATCCTCACCGTCGCCGAACGCGAACCAGCCTCGGCCCCCACCTCCGCGACCGCCGTGGCCGCACAGGAAGCCCTACTCCGGCCACTCTGGAACACGATCCGGGCCGCACGACTGGCCGCGGTCCACGCCCGCTGACTGTCCGATTTCTTCAAGACCTCTCGTGATGGGGCCGCATACCGTTCGGGTATGGCTATTCGACTGAATGTGATCGGGATCGTGGTGACGGACATGGGTGCGTCACTGGAGTTCTATCGGCGTCTGGGCGTGGAGTTCGCCGACGGCTCCGACCAGCAGCCGCACGTGGACGCCGACCTGGGCGGCGGGATCAAGCTGATGCTCGACACCGAGGAAACAGTCCGCTCATTCCATCCGGACTGGCAGGCAGTTCCCGGGGCCGGGCGAATCGGCCTCGCGTGTGACTGCGGCTCACCCGCCGGGGTGGACCAAAGGTTCGAAGAGCTGGTCGACGCAGGCTACCGAGCAGAGCTCAAACCCTTCGATGCGTTCTGGGGCCAGCGGTACGCCACAGTCCTCGACCCCGACGGGAATAGCGTCGACCTCTACGCCGCCCTCGCGTAAAGCGGCAAGGCCCAAGGACGAGAAGACAAAAGATCAAAAGACAAACGATGCCTGGAGAAGAGAGGGGGCCGGCTCCGTCCGCGCCTCCGCCTACCGGCCCCCTCACCTTCGAAGCCGCATGTGGGGTTACTGCAGGAGGTATTCCCTCAGATCACTGGGTTGGGGTCGCCACATGATGACTGGCGCCCCGTGGAGACAGTTGCCGATCAGCAGGGAGGCCGGGGATCGACCTGCCGGCCGGCTGCAGTGTGATGAGGACAGGGGGCTGCCAGGCCGGAGATAGTCCGTGCTACCCGAGATGAGGTCACCGGCTTGATGGGCTTCAGCGTTCGGTGCGAGTGCTGACCAGTTGGCAGGACTCCGAGACCTTGGGCCGTGAAGATGTGGTCTGTCGATTCGATCGCGATCCCCCGGCGGCGGTCGCCTGCCAAGCGGTGGAGATGGCGGCGGCTGTCGCAGTGGTGGCCGCCGCAGGTGCCGAATGCGCTCGCAAGTTGGGCAACGATAAATCACGCCGCCCGTGAACCCAACCTCCGGCAACTCGAATCGATCGCAGCGGCGACCCACTGCCCCACGTGATGTCGATCGTTCACCCGCGCCGTGCCCGTGGGGTCGAGGCGTTTTGGGGCAATCCACCCGGTACGCCCCCGATACGGGGAATCCTTGCCCATGACAACAGTTTTCCAACCCCCGGCACTGTCATTCACCAGCGCATGGCAGTGATCACACACCAAGGTCAGATTGGTCAGATCCGTGGGCCCGCCCTTAGCCCAGTCCGTGATGTGGTGCACCGCGCACATGCTCGCGGGCGCCTCGCATCCCGGGCGGGTGCAACCCTTGTCGCGAGCGATCAACGCCAACCGCTGCGCCGGGCTGGCCAGTCGCTGGCAACGACCCAGATACAGCGGCAACCCGTCCGCGTCGAGGACCGCCAGCACCGGACGCGTGCCCTCGGCCAACTTCAACGCCTCGTCGATCGAGACATGGCCACCGGAAGCGGTGGTCGCGACCCCGGCCCCACGCTCGAGATCGGCGAGGTTCATCGTCAGGATGGCCTGCACCGGCAAACCACGATGCGAACCCAGCCTGGCCGGGTCGACACCGGGCTGCAGCAACGCGAACAACGCGTCGTGGGTGCGCTGACCGGCATCACGACGGTCACGACGCGCAGCAGCCTCCAACACCGTCGAATCGACCACCTTGGCCGTGGCGGCAACGCTGTCGGCGTCGTCGAGGTTGCACAAACCCGGACGCGCCAGCTTGGCGAACACCGCATCGAGCAGCGCCCGCAGCTCGGGGGTGATCCAGCCCTCGATCCACGACATCCCATCCACCCCGGGACGGCCCAGGATCAGGCCACGGCGACGACGACGGTCGGTGTCGGAGACGACCTTACCGTCGGGGTCGATGCGGGCCAGGATGTCGCGCCCGATCTTGGGCAGGTCATCAGGCCAACCGACCCGGGAATGGCCGACCAGGATGTCCTCGGCCTCCGCGCGCGTCTCGGCGGGGATGTCGGCAGGCAGGTGGGTCATCACGTCGATGATGTTGCGAACATGATCACGCGAGATATCGCCTGCCTCATAGGCTTCGGCGGTCTTCTCCAACGCGGCCGGACGCAGATAACCCGAAGGTTCGAAGAACTCCCCGCACCGGCGGGTGATCTTCACCCGCACCGACGCGTCGTACCGCGACAGGCCCAACGTCTGCCGCAGGAACGGCACCACATCTTTTGCCCCGCTGCCTTCGGGCAGCGAACGATTGCAGGCTTCGATGATCAGGCGTGAATCCAGCGCCGACAGTTGACGTTTGCAGGTTTCCAGCCGCTGCATCAACTCCACGACATCACCATCGGAAAACGGGTTCAGGTCGCCGTGGAGGACGGAATTCGACAGAGTTTCGACGGCGGTCGCCAGGTCGGCGATGCCGCACGTGTCGAGTGTTTCTCCCTTCGAATCCATGCATCAATTTTACCTCTGCCACATGCCAATGGGGCGCGAATTACCATGTGATATAAGGCAATTCAGACCGAGGACATTTCCACTAACCCAAGCAATTGCCCGGGCGACATGTCCGAAAACTCCCGAATATCCCGAGTCAAATGCGCTTGATCGGCGTATCCCACTAATGCGGCAACCTCCGCAAGCCCCATCCCACCCCGCGCCAGCGCCAGCGCCCGCTGCATCCTCAACACCCGGCCCAGAGTCTTCGGCCCATACCCGAAGGCCGCCAAGGAGAGTCGGTGCAGCCGCCGCGGACCCGTCCCCAATTCTTCGGCCGTCGCCGACACCGACATCCCCGAGCCCAACGAGGTCACGATGATTCGCACCATCGGATCCGCGGCATCGGTCTCGCTCGCACGCCAGCGTGCGATGGCCTCGAGACCGACCTCCGGATTCGGCGCCTTGGCGATCAGCTCGGAGGCGCGGCGCAGGTCTGCCGGCGACCAGAGGTCGGCGAGATCAGCTCTGGCGTCGCGCAGTTCGTGCGCGGGCACCCCGAGCAGAGCCGGGGCCGTACCAGGGAAGAAGCGGATCCCCGTGATCCGGTCGGCGAATCCCGCCGGCGGACGGTAGGCGCGGGTGTCCGGGCCCGCCACCGAGAGTCGCCCGTCGATCCACAGCAGATCCATGCTGCCGTCCGGCAGCACGGGCAGATCCGCGTCCACGACGCCCTCGCGAGTCCACACCACCGCGCCGCCGACACCCGACGGTCGCTCCCGATAGCCCCGCGGCGGGTGGATTTCCGTCACCACACCCACTCCTCACCGCATACCGACCCCGAAAAGCGCTGAAACACACCCTTGTTCAGCACTTCGTGCACACTTGCATCGTTTGCCAATTTGCACTCGATGCAATATTGCACGTTATGTAGTCGCGGGTTCCGCTGCATCGGAGACCTCGACCACGTGCTCGGACTGCCCCGGCTTCCAGGCCGTCACCTCCATGCGCCCGTCCACGATCTCGACCGACGACGCCCCCGTGATGTCGACGGCGTAGAACGGCTCGAACTTGCGGCCGCGCAGGTCGAACCCGCTCTCGGCGAACAGGTCTTCGGCCCAGCGCCGCTGCAACTCGGGATCCTGGACATCGTGCACGGTGCCGAAGATCTTCACGTCCCCATCGCTGACCTGCGTGTCGACCGTCGCCGTGTGCAGACAGAAGCGTGGGTCGCGGGCCAGATCCGCGAACTTCTTCGTTCCCGGCATGCCGACCAGCCACAGCTCGCCCTCGAAGATGCGCGGTTCGAGCGGGCTGATGCGCGGGAAGCCATCCCTGCGGAGGGTGGCGAGCATGCACAGGTTGCCGGTGGCGGCGTGACGACGGGTGAAGATGGTCGAGATGCGGGGTGCGGCGGCGGCGAACTCGGTCCAGGAGGTCATGGTCGCGACCGTACTCCCGGGGACCGACACCTCCGCTCGTGGAAACTCCCTGATCTCTGTTTGAATGGCCAGATGTCGATCTCCCGCCGGTTCGCCGTGCTCGCCGCGGCGCTCATCGGTTGCGTCATCCCCGCCACGCTCCCGGCGAATGCCGTGGTCGGCGGTACCGAAGCCCAGGCCGGCGACTATCCCTGGCTCGCCGCAGTCGGCACCCCACTGTTCTTCCCCCGCGCCTCCGGCCAGTTCTGCGGCGGCGCGCTCATCACGCCCGACCAGGTGCTCACCTCCGCCCACTGTGTGGCGATCGCCCAGCTGCTGCCGCAGGCGCTGACGGTCACCTTCGATCGCAGCGACCTGACCTCACACGACGGAATCACCGTGAGCGTCACCGGTGTTCGCCTGCATCCCGAATTCCGCACCGACACGGTCGACGGCGTCGACGTCTACCACCACGACCTCGCCATCCTGACCCTCGCGACGCCGCAGCACCGGCCCACCGTGCCGATCGCCGCGCCGCACGGCGGCAGCGCGACCGTGCTCGGCTGGGGCGGCACCTCCGAAAACGACCTGTTCAACACCGTGCTCAGGCGCGCCACCGTGCCACTGGTCTCCGACGCCGACTGCGCCGCCGACTACCCCGGCGTCTTCGATGCCACCGAGATGGTGTGCGCCGGCTCGACCGAGGCCGACACCGCCGAATTCGACAGCGGCGGACCGCTGCTCGTCGACGGCAAGCTGGCCGGCATCACCTCGTGGGCGCGCGGGACAGCCCTGGCCGGCTCTCCGACCGTCTACGCTCGGCTGCCCGCACCGTTCTGAGCCGTCAGATCTTCGACGCCGACTGGTCGAAGGTGAAGACGCCATCGGGGTCGTAGTGCGCGGCGATGCCGTGCAGACGAGGCGCGTTGTCGCCGTAGTAGGCGCTCCCCCAATTCGATAGGTCGGGGTCGATGTAGTTGACGAATGCCGTGTTCCCGGTCAGGTCGCCGAGCCGATCCCGTACCTCGTTCACGGCGCTCCGCGCATCCGGTGTGGTGGCGCCGACATAGATCTGGGCGGTCGCGAGTGCGCCGCGATACGGAAAAGCCGTGTCCTTCGCGCCGATTCGCGAGGGAGCCCCGGAGAGACTGTCCAGCAGAATATCCATCCCTTCGCGGCCGGTGAGCAGTGCGGTCAACCGACTCGGGTCGGAAAGCGGTTTGGTCAGTACTCGCGAGGAGGCCGTGAACGACTCGCGACCCAATACTCCCCCGCCATTCCAATTCGGCCGGCACCGCTCCACCGAATAATTCGCGCACCCGCCGAAATACATCATCGCCGATAGGTAGTCCTTCGTGAGCGAATACCTGTTGGACGGTTGGGTCTTGATGGCTGCCACCAGTTTGTCGAGAAGACCGTTCATCTCGCTCTCGGATCCGACATAGCAGCCATTGATCCGGCACGTCGGCGGGCTCCCGGCGGAAATGCCGAGCGTGGACCAGAATTCATCCGGAGCCGACGCGGTGAAGGCCTGCCAGGCGCCCAGCACGTCGGTCAGCGATCCGGCCGGAAAGCGGACCTGGAAGACCGCCAGCTGCGGTGCCGCCACGGTCTGGAAGGTGAACGAGGTCACGATGCCGAAGTTTCCGCCACCGCCACCGCGCAACGCCCAGAACAAATCCGGTTCCGAGGTCGCCGAGGCGGTCCGCAGCATGCCATCCGCGGTGACCACCTGCGCCGAAACCAGGTTGTCGCACGTCAATCCGTACTTCCCCGCCAGCACGCCGACCCCGCCACCGAGCGTCAGACCAGCGATCCCGACCGTCGGGCAAGACCCGGCCGGGAGGCAGCGGCCCGACTGAGCCAGCGCGGAGTACACGTCCATCAGCCGAGTGCCCGCACCGATGACCGCGGTGCCGTCCGCTTTCACCTCGACCCCGCTCATCCCGCCCAGATCCACGACCAGGCCGTTGTCGGGTGTCGAATAGCCGCCGTAGCTGTGCCCGCCGCTGCGTGCCGCCACCGGGATCTTCGCGCTCGCGGCGGCATCGACGCAGGCCTGTACATCGGAAGCCGTGGCGCACTGCGCGATTGCCGCGGGCTGCCGGGTGTCGAACGAGGGGTTGTAGGCCAGTTTCGCCGTCGCATAACCGGAGTCGGACGGCAGATTCAGTGTCCCGCTCGAGCGCTGCCGTAACGCGACCCAATCCACCTGTCCGGCAGGCGGTTGCGCGGCAGGCACCTCCGGCACGCA
The DNA here is from genome assembly GCF_040680715.1 of Nocardia sp. NPDC051981. Lineage (NCBI taxonomy): Bacteria > Bacillati > Actinomycetota > Actinomycetes > Mycobacteriales > Nocardiaceae > Nocardia > Nocardia sp. NPDC051981. Next base: position 250,975 of record NZ_JBFAXK010000005.1, read on the forward strand.
GCCGGTCCCCGACCCCAGAGCGGCCAGGCTCGCGCCGAGTCCGGCCGCCCGCAACAGATTTCGCCGATTGATCGCCATGACGGCGCCCCTCCCCCGAGGGTGTGCCCGGGCACACACGAACCATCCAACGATCGGTTATCGCGACCGTGAACGTTCGTGTTTCACCCGAGCATGCCCTCGGCGAGCCGAGCCCAATCGGCGAGAACCTGTTTGCGCCGCAGGCGATCCCGTCCCACCATCTCGTCGAGGGTCGCGCCGCGCACCAGGTTGATGGTGAGCCAGAACGCGGGCTCGAGGCGTTCGCGCGGCGCGTCGATGAAACGCCCACAGGCGTCGAGCAATTCGATCGTCAGGTCGTGCTGCACGCGCAGCATGTTCCGGCGCAGGTCCTTGTCATTGGCGATGCCGACGTACAACTCCACCGCCGCCTTGCCCAGCTTCCCCGCGAACGGCGCGGTCACCAACTCGACCAGCACCTCCCCCGTCGGCACCGCCCGCGACAGCGTCCGCTCCCGCCGCTGCAGCGCCTCCCCCTGCCGCTGCGTCAGATGCTCGATGGTCTGGGCGAACAATTCCTGCCGGGTGTGGAAGTGATGTAGCTGCGCGCCCCGCGTCACCCCGGCCCTCGCGGTGATGTCGGCGATGGACGCGCTCGCGTACCCGACCTCGGCCAGGCTCTCGATGGCCGCATCCAGCAGCAGCGCTCGGGTGCGGAGGCTCTTCTCCTGATGCTTGTTCGGGGGCAGACCGGATACCACCTGGTCAGTCTAGCGGCCTGGCGAAATTGCGTGCTCCCTTGCACGCAATTGGGTGTCGGTCGTAATGTAACCGGTATGCCCGTCGATCGCCTGCTGCCCACGCCCGAAGCCCGCGACCTCATCGAGCTCACCCGCGATATCGCGGACAAGGTGCTCGAGCCCCAGGTCGTGGAGTACGAGAAGCAGGAGCGCTATCCTGCCGAGGCGTTCCGCGCGCTCGGCGCGGCGGGGCTGCTGAGCCTGCCGTATCCGGAGGAGTTCGGCGGGGCCGGGCAGCCGTACGAGGTGTATCTGCAGGTGCTGGAGGAGCTCGGCGCGCGCTGGGCGGCGGTCGCGGTGGCGGTGAGCGTGCATAGCCTGTCGTGCCATCCGCTGTTCGCCTACGGCACCGAGGAGCAGAAGCAGCGCTGGCTGCCGGAGATGCTGTCCGGCAATCTGATCGGCGCCTACAGCCTGTCCGAGTCGCATGCCGGATCCGACGCTGCGGCCCTGCGCTGCCGGGCCGTCGAGGCCGAGGGCGGCTACCGGATCACCGGCACCAAGGCGTGGATCACCAACGGCGGCAAGGCCGATTACTACACCCTGTTCGCCCGCACCGGTGAGGGCTCACGCGGCATCTCGTGCTTCCTGGTCCCCGCCGGCACCGAGGGCCTGTCGTTCGGCAAGCCCGAGGAGAAGATGGGCCTGCGCGCGGTCCCGACCACCACCGCCGCCTACGACAACGTCTTCCTCCCGGCCGAGCGGCTCATCGGCGAATCGGGACAGGGCCTTCCGATCGCCTTCAGCGCCCTGGACTCCGGCCGCCTCGGCATCGCCGCCGTCGCCACCGGCATCGCCCAGCGCGCCCTCGACGATGCCGTCGCCTACGCCAAGGAGCGAGAAGCCTTCGGCCGCCCCATCATCGACCACCAGGGCCTCGGCTTCGTCCTGGCCGACATGGCCGCCGCAGTGGACTCCGCCCGCGCCACCTACCTCGACGCCGCCCGCCGCCGCGACGCCGGCCTCCCCTACTCCCGCCAGGCCAGCGTCGCCAAGCTCACCGCCACCGACGCCGCCATGAAGGTCACCACCGACGCCGTCCAGGTCTTCGGCGGCTACGGCTACACCCAGGACTTCCCCGTCGAGCGCTACATGCGCGAAGCCAAGATCACCCAGATCTTCGAGGGCACCAACCAGATCCAGCGCCTGGTCATCGCCCGGAGCCTCGCGAGCAGCTGAGGCTCGAATCGGCGCGGCGCTAGACCCAGGAGCCGGTCGGCACCTGGGAACTTGGCGCCGCGCCGGTGATATTCCACGAGCTCATGACGTCACCGCCCGCGCAGCCGGGAGTCAGGGTTGCTTGGGCGTGCGCCGGAACGGTTACTCGGAAGCCCTCGGGTTCGATACTGGTCGTCGAGGTGTCGTTCCCGTTCTGGTACGTCGGGAAGTTCCAGTGGATGCACAACGTGGTGCCGGAGACGACGTAATCCTCGTCGTTGTCGTTGGTGCAGTTGGTGCCCGCGCATGCGACGCCCGGCACGATGTCGTCCGCCGACGCTGTCGGCGCGAACAGCGCAGCCATGGCGGCGGTGCCCGCGAACGCCGCCAGCGTCGCGATCTTACGTGACCTCGTTACATTCCCCTCGACCGATCGGATCGCCTCGACAGTAGGCCCCGAATCGGTCGCGCCACAACGTGTTTACCTCGCCCCGACCAGCATTCGGCCAGACCCTCGACGGAGGTGGCGTCCCAGCGGCCGATGAGCCCCTCGAAGTCCTATGCTGAGCTCAGGCCACCGAGGAGGTGTCATGGGACGGATCGTCTCCGCCGTGATCGGCATCGTGTTGTGCGTCGTCGGAGTGATCTGGATCGTGCAGGGCGCCGGTTCCCTGCACGGATCGCCCATGACCGGGCACTCAGAATGGAGTTACCTCGGTGGCGTTCTCGTCGTGGTGGGCGCGGGCCTGCTGCTCTGGACCGGGTACCGGGCGCTGCGTCGCTGACGGGCGTCCGGAACAGGCGAAATCCCCGGGCCGCCCCCGGGGATCACTGTGCCCGGCTCACGCGGTAATCGTTGTGTCCCAGTCGATGACGAAACGGTGCACCGGGCCGAACATCTTCTCCGGCTTGAGGAAGGTGCGGGTCGCGATAGGCATCATCAGACCGAACAGGGCCTTGGCGACCGGGCCGGAGGTCTTGCCGTTGTTGGTCTTGGCGGCATTGTCCGAGATGTCTTCGACGCGGGGGCGGCGCAGGCGCTCGTAGGCCGCGAAAGCCGCTGCGGGGTCCGGGATGTCACGCAGGCAGCGGGCCAGCTCGACGGCCGACTCGATGGCCAGCGACGCGCCCTGGCCCGAGCTGGAGGACGGGGCGTGCACGGCGTCGCCGACCAGAACCACGCGACCGCGGAACCAGTTGGGCACGTGGGGCATCCGCTCCATCGGGCCGGTGACGATCATGTCCTCGACGCCGGCCTCGGCGAACAGCCGCTCGCCGGGAGTATCGCCGATGTGGGCGGCGCGCAGCTTCGCCAGCCAGTCTTCGGCGGGCACGGCCTTCGCCTCGGCGAGGGTCATGGGCTGTTCCTGCGGGAAGTTGCTGAAGAAGACATACTTGCCGTTCGGCTGACGCCAGTAGCCGTAGAAGGCACGCTTGCCGAATGCGAAGTGCATCGCCTCGATATCGCCCTCGCCGCCGTCGGAAAGCTTTCCGTCCGGGGTGAATTCGCCGAAGCCGAAGCTCATCAGGCCGGTGTACTCCGGACCGGGGGCCAGCGGGTCGATCAGGGTGCGCACGGTGGAGTGGATGCCGTCCGCGCCGATCAGGATGTCCCCGGTGGCCGTGGTGCCGTCCTCGAACTGGGCGATCACGCCCGTCTCGGTCTGCTCGAGGTCGACCAGCCGCTTGCCGTGCTCGATGGTGATGCCGTTGTCGACCGCGTGGTCGTGCAGCACCCGGAACAGGTCCGAGCGCAGGATGGTGCAGCTCGGCGGCAGGCCGGGCAGCGCGTCGACCTGCATGAGTGTGCGACCCGTGCCGGTCTCCATCACCATGCTGTGCAGCGGGTGCCCGGCGGCCTCGACGAGCTTGTCCGCGCCGATGATCCCCAGCGCCGCAAGGCCGTTCGGCGCTACGGTGAGCATCGCGCCGGTGTCGGCCGCGGCCGGGTACGCCTCGTACACCGTCGCCTCGATGCCGGCCTTCTGCAGCGCCAGCGCGGTCACCGGGCCCGCAATGCCGCCGCCGATGATCAGTGCCTTCTTGATGCCGTTCATGACTATTGCCTTCCCCGATTCCTTCGATCACCCTCGCGACCACTGAGCAATAGTATCCATGAAACTAGTTTCTTCGCAACTAGTCTGTGGAACAAAAAGGGGCCTCACCGGGGAAACCCGATGAGGCCCACTCGGATCTACGCCGTGGCCTGCCGTTTCGGCAGCTTCCAGCCCGGCCGCGGGAAGTGGCAGGTGTAGCCGTTCGGGAACCGCTCCAGGTAGTCCTGATGCTCCGGCTCGGCCTCCCAGAACGTGCTCGCCGGGGTCACCTCGGTGATCACCTTGCCCGGCCACAGGCCGGAGGCGTCGACGTCGGCGATGGTGTCCTCGGCAACCCGCTTCTGCTCGTCGTCCAGGTAGAAGATGGCAGAGCGGTAGCTCGTCCCGATGTCATTGCCCTGCCGATCCTTGGTGCTCGGATCGTGGATCTGGAAGAAGAACTCCAGCAGCGCACGGTAATCCGTCTGCGCGGGGTCGTAGACGATCTCCACCGCCTCCGCGTGCCCGGGGTGATTGCGGTAGTTCGGGTTGTCGTTGCGACCACCCGTGTAACCCACCCGGGTCGACAGCACACCCGGCTGCTTCCGGATGAGATCCTGCATGCCCCAGAAGCATCCGCCGGCCAGAATGGCCTTCCGCGTATCGGTCACGCTTCCTCCTTCGTGAACAGAGACTTGTACTGTGCGTAGCCCTCGGCCTCGAGCTGGTCGAGGTGGATGAACCGCAGCGACGCCGAGTTGATGCAGTAGCGCAGCCCACCCGCATCGCGCGGCCCATCGGTGAACACATGCCCCAGATGGCTGTCGCCGTGCGACGAGCGCACCTCGGTCCGGATCATGAAGTGGCTCAGATCCCGCTTCTCGACCACATTGGCGTTGTCGATCGGCTTGGTGAAACTCGGCCACCCCGATCCGCTCTCGAACTTGTCCGTCGACGCGAACAACGGCTCACCGGACACCACATCCACATAGATACCAGGCTCGTGGTTGTCCCAGTACTCGCCCGTGAACGCTCGCTCGGTCCCGTTCTCCTGCGTGACGTGATACTGCTCAGGCGACAGCGCGGCCACAGCCGCCGGATTCCGGTTGTACTCCTGTGCCACATGACCTCCTTGATCGGCCTCAGCTACAACCCACCCTGCCCGCTGGAAAGTCCACCCTCAACCCCGCGTCATACTTCTGTCACCATTGGCCGCCGGGCATACTCACCAGCGTGAGCGCGCCCGGGAACGAGACCGACGACGATCAGGTGCCCGCGTGGGCGCGGCGGACAGCGGGGGAATCGCGGTGGGCGGCGACGGCGGCCATTGTGGGAATCCTGGTTGTGCAGTTCTATCTGCCCGCGCAATTCATTGCCGGGCCGCGCTGGGTCGTCCCGGGCATCGGGCTGCTGTTGCTGATCGTGCTGATGATCGGCAACCCCGTCCGCCTCGACCGGGACGAGATCCGCCTGCGCCGCTTCAGCCTGCTGCTGATGGCGCTGCTCGGATTCGCCATGGTGTGGTCGGTGGCGCACCTCGTCCAGGGCCTGATCGATGGCACGGTCAGCGACAATGCGGCCGGCCTGCTGACCTCCGGCGGCGCGGTGTGGCTGACCAATGTGCTCGTATTCGCGCTCTGGTACTGGGATTTCGACCGCGGCGGGCCCGCCGCCCGCGCCCACGCCCGCAAGCCCTATCCCGATTTCCTCTGGGTCCAGATGCAGAATCCGGATCTCACGGATCCCGAGTGGGAACCGCAATTTCCGGATTACCTCTACCTGTCCTTCACCAACGCCACCGCGTTCAGCCCGACCGACGTGATGCCGATGTCCCGCTGGGCGAAAACCCTGATGATGGTCCAATCGGCGATCGCACTCGTCACCGTGAGCCTGGTCATCGCCCGCGCGGTCAACGTCCTGAAGTAATGCCGAACCTGGTGTGTCAGCGGTTGAACCACATGTCGGCGACCAGCATGATCACCGCGACACCGACGAAGGCGGCGGCGAAGCCGATGGACTGGCCGATGGTGCCGACGATGCCGGCGGCGAGGAACAGCGTCAGGACCGGCGCCCAGACGAACATGTCCGGCGGGCCGAAGGTGCGCTGCTTGCGGGCGACGGCGCCGCTCGAGGCGGGCTGACGGCGTTGCGGGGTTCCGCGTCCGGGTGTAGTCACCTGGGCGAGACTACAATTCGGCGGCCGTCGGTGCCACCGCGGGGCGGCGCGGCGGGAGGGCACAGCAGCCGACGACGCAGGGCGCGCCGTTGACGGTGCAGCCCAGGGCGGTGATCTCGCTCAGGCGGGCCGGGGCGGCGGCGGTGCGGTACTCGTCCACCAGGTCGGCGACCAGCTGCGCATAGCGCGGGTCCGGGCCGGGTGTGGCGGCGCGGGCGAAGGCCATGCCCAGTTCGGCGGCCCGCTCCTTCGCCTCGTTGTCCAGGTCCCAGATGACCTCGAGGTGATCGGAGACGAAGCCGACCGGGCAAACCACGACCGCGTCCACGCCACGCGCGGCAAGGGCGTCGAGGTGGTCAACGATGTCGGGATCCAGCCACGGGATCTGCGGCGGGCCGGAACGCGACTGCCACACCAGGTCGTAGTCGTCGAATCCGGTTGCGGCGGCGCACAATCGGGCCGCCTCGGCGACCTGACGGCTGTAGAGGTGCTGCTCGGCGGGCGGGCCGGAGGCGACATCGGCCGAGACCGGCACCGAGTGGGCGGTGAAGACCAGGCGGGCGGACTCGCGTTTGTCGGCCGGCAGTTCCGCGACAGCCCCGCGGATCGAGTCCGCGAAGGCTCCGATGAAGAGCGGATGGTCGAAATACTGGCGCAGCTTCACCAATTCGGGCGCGTCGGCGACCGCGGCCCGGGCGCGCACGATGTCCTCGTGATACTGCAGGCAGCCGGAGTACCCGCCCCACGCCGAGGTCGGGAACACCAGCGCGGACCGGACACCGTCCGCGCGCATGCGCTCGACGGTCTCCTCGACCATCGGGTGCCAGTTGCGGTTGCCGAAGTACACCGGCAGATCGATACCGCGCGTGGCGAATTCGGCCTCGATGGCCTTGATGATGTCCAGATTCAGGGCATTGATCGGCGATACCCCGCCGAAGTGCAGGTAGTGCTGCGCGACTTCGGCGAGGCGCTCCGGCGGCACGCCCCGGCCCCGAGTGACGTTCTCCAGGAACGGCATCACATCCTCGGGGCGCTCGGGACCGCCGAAGGACAGCAGTAGCAGGGCGTCCACTTCACGAGCCGTGGGCTCCGCAGCCACTGCTCTCCTCCTTACCCTCGAACCTCGTCCGGATCAGTTGCCGCCGAAACCGGCTTCCGGGAACCAGGTGTTGTGGCTGGCGCCGCCGTCGACGTAGATGATCGAACCGGTGGTGCCGGGCAGCCAGTCCGACAGCATGGCCACGATGGACTTGGCCACCACGGTCGGGTCGTCGACATCCCAGCCGATCGGGGACGCCCCGTCCCAGTACTCGTTGAGCATGTTCAGCTGCTTGGCATCATCGGTGGCGGTACCCGCGATGGCCTTGGCGGCGAGGGTCTTGATCGGACCGGCCGCGATCAGGTTGGAGCGGACCTTCTTGGCATTGCCGACTTCCCGCGCCACATAGCGGTTCACCGACTCCAGCGCCGCCTTGGCGACACCCATCCAGTTGTAGTACGGCATGGCGGTGCGCGGATCGAAGTCCATGCCCACGATGGAGCCGCCCTCGTTCATGGCGGGCAGCACGGCGCGGGCCAGCGAGGCGTAGGACCAGGCCGAGATCTCGAACGCCTTGGCGGCATCCGGGCCCGGGCTGTCCAGGAACGCCACCGCGTCCGGACCCATCAGGGTCTTGGGGGCGAAGGCGATCGAGTGCAGCACACCGTCGATGCCCTCGGGCGCGAGCTCACGCAGCTTCTCCGGCAGATTCGCCAGATCCTCTTCGCTGGTGACGTCGAGACCGATGGCCGGGGGCACCTCCTGCGGCAGGCGCTTGGCGATGCGGTCGATGAGCCGCAGCCGCTCCGGGATACCGGTGATGATCACCTTCGCGCCCTGCTCCTGCGCGACCGCGGCCGCGTGGAATGCGATGGACGAGTCGGTGATGATGCCGGTGATGAGTACGGTCTTGCCTTCGAGCAATCCACCCATGGGTTGGTCGGTTCTCCTCGTTTGAAAGATGCTGGGGGCTGAGCGATACGGATGGAACTGAGCGCTGTGTCTCTTACAGCGAAAGGCTCAGTGGCCCATGCCCATACCGCCGTCGACGGGGATGATCGCACCGGAGATGTAGGAGGCGTCGTCCGAGGCGAGGAAGCTGATCACGCCCGCGACGTCCTCGGCCTGACCGATCCGGCCCGCGGGGATGAAATCGAGTGCGGTCTTGCGCATCTCCGGTGTCATCTCGTCACGGGTCATGTCGGTGTCGATCAGGCCGGGCGCGACCACATTCGCGGTGATGTTGCGCTTGCCGACCTCACGGGTGATGGCGCGCGCCATACCGACCAGACCGGACTTGGCCGCCGCGTAGCTGACCTGCGCCGGCGCACCGATCTGACCGACCACCGAGCCGAGGAAGATGACGCGGCCGAAGCGGTTCTTGAGCATATTGCGGTTGGCACGCTGGGCGACTCGCCACGCACCGGTCAGGTTGGCATCGATGACCTTCGAGAACGACTCCTCGCTCATGCGCATGAACAGGACGTTGTCCACGATGCCCGCATTGGCGACGACAACCTCGACCGGACCCTGGTGCGCCTCCACCTCGGAGAACGCGCGATCGACCGATTCGGCATCGGTCACATCGCATTTCACGCCGAAAAGCCCCTCGGGCACGCCGGACCCACGATGAGTCACGGCGACCTTGTGTCCGTCGGCGAGCAGGCGCTGGGCAACCGCGAGACCGATGCCGCGGTTACCGCCGGTCACCAGTACCGACCGGGATGTGATGTTCGACATAAGGGCAAACCTATCTGTTCGTGTTCGGGACTCGGCGCGCGGTACCGATTTACGGCAGACGCTGACGATAGAGCAGGGCGGTGAGCACGCCACCGGCGGTCACCAGCAGGCCGAGCAACAGCCACGGACGGCTGGCGTCGCCCATGGTGGTCTCGTAGCCGATCTGCTCTTCCAAATGGGCATAGACGTTCTTGAGTTCCTCCAGCGTGGAGGCGGTGAAGAACTCGCCGCCGGACAACTTGGCGATCTCGCGCAGCGAATCGTCGTCCACCGGCACCCGCACCCGCTGCGAACCCTTGCCGTCCTGATCCGGAATCTCGACGGTGCCCCAGGTGGTGCCGAACGAAATCGTCGACACCGGAATGTTTTTCTCCTTCGCCAGCCGCGCGGCGGTGAAGCCGTGGCGAGGGTTCTCGACGTCCTTGTCGTCCGGCACGGTCTGCTTACCGTCGGACATCATGACGATCTGGGCCGGCGGCGGCTTCTCCGCGCCGCCCAGCACCGACGCCAGTGTGTCGATCGACTGCAGGGCGGTGAGAATGCCCTCGCCGGTGGCGGTCCGCTCGGCCAGCTTCATATTGTCGATGGCCGCCTTGACCGCTTCCCGATTGGTCGTCGGCGACACCTGCACCGACGCGGTACCGGCGAAGGTGACCAGACCCAGGTTGATACCGGGCGTCAGATTGTCCGCGAACTCCTTGGCGGCCTTCTTGGCCACCTGAATTCGGCTGGGCGGCACGTCGGTCGCCTCCATGGACAGCGACACGTCGATCACCAGGATGACCGTGGCCCGGTTGCGCGGCACCTTCTTGGCCGCGGTCGGACCGGCGGCGGCGAAGGTCAGGAAGATCAGGCCCACCAGGGTCAGCGCCACCGGGATGTGCCGCCACGGCTTGGGCTGCGAGGGTGCGACCTTCTCCAGCAGATCCATATTGGCGAAGCGCAGCATGTGCTTTCGCCGCCGCTGCTGGATCAGGATGTAGATCAGCGCGATCGCGGCCAGCACGGCCAGGAATCCCAGCCAGTACTGCGCCGTGAAATGCGAAAGGCTCAAAGTGACATTGCCAATGCTCACTGTCGCGGCACCCGCCCGGCAGTCGGGGCGCCGAAGGTATGGCGCCGGGTCGAAACGAATCTGACCACGTCCGCGATCCAGTCGCGATCGGTGCGCAGGGTCATCACCGGCGCACCGCAGCTGCGCAGCGCCTGCTCGACCTGGTCGCGATGATGCTGCGCGGCGCGCGCGAAATCGGTACGGAGCGTGGGGGTCACACTGAATTCCCGGGTCCGGCCCGACTCCGGGTCGTGCAGGACCACATCGCCGACGTCCGGGAGTTCCAGATCGCGCGGGTCGAGCACCTCGACGCCGAGCAGGTCGTGGCGGCCGGAGATGGCGCGCAGCGAACGCTGCCAGTCGATGTCCCCGAGGAAATCGGAGACGACCACGGCCAGACCGCGTTTGCGCTGCGGGCGGCGCAGGGCCTCGATGGCCCCGCGCAGATCACCGCGCACCCCGTCGGGAGCGTGCGGGGTGGTCGCGATCTTGCGCAGCATCGCCTGCTCGTGCACGCGGCCGCTGCGGGCCGGAATCCGGATCAGCTGCTGGCCATTGGCCACCACCGCGCCGATCCGGTTACCGCCGCCACTGGTCAGATGCGTGACCGCGGCCGCCGCGGCGACCACCAGATCCCGCTTCTCGCACAGCGCGGTACCGAAGTCGACACTGGCCGAGAGGTCGATGACCAGCCAGGTCTCGAGTTCGCGGTCGGCGATCATCTGCCGCACGTGCGGATGGGTGGTGCGGGCGGTGACCGACCAATCCATCTGCCGCACATCGTCGCCCGGCTGATACATGCGGGCGTCACCGGGTTCGGAGCCGGGACCGGGGATCAGGCCCAGGTGGTCACCGTGCAGCACGCCGTCCAGACGCCGGCGCACGGTGAGTTCGAGCGTCTTCAACGCCGCCGACAATCGCGGGTCGGTCAGCTGCCCCTGCCGGAACGAGGGCGGGGCGTGCGTGGAGCCGCTGGGGGGTGAGATCGTCACGGGCGCAATCGATTCCGAGACCGGCCTCACTTCGGCTGGGGCTGACCGGGAACTCCGGACACCTGACCGTTGGGGGGCTGCGGAATACCCTGCTGCGGAATGCCCTGGGCGGGCACGCCGGGCTGCTGCGGGGCACCGCCGTGCGGGACCAGCACCGGCTGCTGCGCCGGGGCGGGCATCGGCGCTCCGCCTCCCCGCGCTTCGGCGGGCGCGGGGGCGCCGGCCGGGGCATTGGCCTGGGCGGCGACCTGCGGCAGGCCGACGGTCTGCAGCACGCGCTTGATCACGTCGTCGGGGCTGACCTCGTCGGCGAGGGCGTCGTAGGACAGCACCAGGCGGTGGCGCAGCACGTCCGGGATCACCTCGACGACATCCTGCGGGACCACGTAGTCGCGGCCGCGGATCAGCGCGACCGCGCGGGCGGCGGCGATGATGCCGAGCGAGGCGCGTGGCGAGGCGCCGTAGGAGATCCAGCCGGCCACATCCTGCATGCCGAAGTCGGCGGGCTTGCGGGTCGCGGCGATCACACGGACCACGTAGTCGACCAGCGCGTGGTGGACGAAGGTATTGGCGGCCACGCTCTGCAGCCGGACCAGTTCCTCCGGATCGAGCACCCGCTTGGCCTCCGGCGGGGTGACACCCATCCGGTAGATGATCTCGCGCTCCTCCTCGACGGAGGGGTAGTCCACCACGACCTTGAACAGGAAGCGGTCGCGCTGCGCCTCGGGCAGCGGGTACACGCCCTCCGACTCGATCGGGTTCTGGGTCGCCATGACCAGGAACGGATTCGGCATCGGGTAGGTCTTGCCGCCGATGGACACGTGCCGCTCGGCCATCACCTCGAGCAGTGCGGACTGCACCTTGGCGGGCGCGCGGTTGATCTCGTCGGCGAGCACGAAGTTGGCGACCACCGGGCCCAGCTCGGTGTCGAACTCCTCGCGGCCCTGCCGGTAGATGCGGGTACCCACGAGGTCGGTGGGCACCAGGTCCGGGGTGAACTGCACGCGCGAGAAGCTGCCGCCCACCACCTTCGCGAAGGTCTCGACGGCCAGGGTCTTGGCGATACCCGGCACGCCTTCCAGCAAGACGTGCCCCTTGGCGAGGACACCGACCAACAGCCGCTCGACCAGCCGATCCTGACCGACGATCACGCGCTTGACTTCGTAGATCGCCTTTTCCAGGGTCTGGACATCGCGCTCGAGGGTGTTCGGAGGCGAGGGCGGTGCATCCTTCACCGTGCTTACCCCGCTCACACCGTCAGTCGAAGTCACCAACATCCCCGCTTTCGCCTTGGTCCTGTGCGTTCCGCCCCAACTATTCCAGGTATCTCGCGCAATTGCCGCACCCGGATCCGATCGCGGCGCGAATTTCGGTCGTGAAATGTGGCTTTCGGCTATTTCCTGGCCGTAGTGGCGTGGTCGAGGACCAGTTCGACGGCGTCGGCGACGGGGGTGTGACCGTCGGTCAGTTCGATGATGACGCGGTTGAGGGCCGGGCGGTGCAGGGCGACGTCGATGAAGGCGGCGACGTCGTCGCGGTGGACGTCGCCGTATTCGATTGCCAGTCCGGCTGCGACCAGGCCTTTACCGGGTTCGTTGCGCAGTGTTCCGGGACGCACGATGAGCCAGTCGAGGTCGGTGGCGACGAGGTAGGCGTCGGCCATCTTCTTCACGCGCATGTAGTGCTCGAAGGCGGGTGTTGTGTTGAGAGCGCGACCCGCGTCGGGGAACACGGACACCAGAACGAAACGGGCAACACCGGCAAATCGGGCGGCATCGGCCGACTTTTCCAGTCCCCTGCCATCGATCAGCGAGGTCTGGTCCATCCCGGTGCCGTGCGCGCCCGCGGAGAAGACGATGGCGTCGTGGCCGTGGAATTTGGCGGCGAGTTCGTCCACCGAATCGGTGACCAGGTCGCCGGCCACCGGAGTCGCGCCGGTCGCGGCGATCACCGCCGCCTGGTCCGGGTTGCGGTGCATACCGGTGACCTCGTCACCGCGCGCGGTCAGCAGCGTCGACAGACGGCGTCCGATGCCGCCGGCCGCTCCGATCTGGAATACCTTCATCGGTGACTCCTCTCGTAGGCGGGCACACTCCCAGCTTTCCATCGGACCGACGGAACGATTCGATCGGTACCAGAAAGTTTCCGGAGCAGCGATGCGCCGGGCGAAGATGCGTCTAATCTTGCGAATGTCTCTGCCGCCGACCGCTTCTGCGCCGGTAGCGTTGTCACTATCGGTCGACGGTGTCCGGTGATACGGGATGTGGTGTGACGTGTGGGATTTCGAGGTTTCGCCCAGGCAATCCATCGGCGAGACGGTGCTGGAAGAACTCCGGGAGCGGGCGGCCGCCGACGGGGTCGCGCTACGGGTGGGAGTGGTTGTCGAACACAATGACGCGGTGCTGATGCTCGAGCACGAGGAGCACGTCGAGGGACGCAGTCCGCTACACCTGCCTGGGACGGTGGTCCGCCCGGGCGAGTCGCTGGCCGGCGCGGTGGTGCGGGCGGTGCGGGAGGAGACCGGGCTCGCGGTGGTCGACGTCGCGCGCCACCTCGGCAGCTTCGACTACCTCTCGAGTGCCGGAAAGCGGGTCCGCAGAGAACATTTCGCGGCCTCGGTGGCGAGTGCCGGGCCGGTGCGGGTCACGAACTACGCCGAGTACCGGTGGGTCCCGCTCAGTGGCGAACTGCCGGTCACCCCGTCGATCCGCCGTATTCTCATGACGTACCAGGAGTAGCCACTCGCCGCTGCGGAGGACCACATGCTCGAGATCGACACTCGTCCGGTGGTCCTCGACCAATTCACGGTCGACGAGACCGGCCGGGCGGGACGGCGTCCCCGCGGCGTCGTCTATCCGGTCACCGTCGACGACGTGGTGACCGTGGTCGACTGGGCCCGGGAGCACCGCACCCCATTGATCGCGCGCGGGGCCGGGACCAGCCTGGAAGGGCATCTCCTGGCCCGGGGTGACGAGCTGATCCTGGATTTCACCCAGGCCGACAAGATCCTCGACATCTCCCCCGGCGACTTCACCGCCACCGTGCAGCCCGGCGTCAGCCGGACCCGGCTCAATGCGGCGGCGGCCGAATTCGGGCTGCAGTTCACGGTGGATCCCGGTGCCGACGCGTCACTGGGCGGGATGGCGGCCACCAATGCCAGCGGCACCACCACCGTCCGTTACGGCGGCATGCGGGCCAATGTGCTCGCGTTGCAGGCGGTGTTCGCCGACGGCACCGTCACCCGGATCGGGCGCGCGGTGCGCAAATCCTCGAGCGGATACGACCTGAAGGACCTGCTCATCGGGTCGGCGGGCACGCTCGGGATCATCACCGAGCTGACCGTCAAGCTGCATCCGATTCCGGAATGGATTCACTCGCTGCGCATTTCGTTCCCGACGGTGGCCGATGCGGTGGACACCGCGGTCGAGATGCTGGGCGCGGCGCTGCCGGTGAGCCGGCTGGAACTGGTGGACGCGCCGAGCATGGCGGCCATCAACATGTTCCGCGGTACCGCGTACGCCGAGACGCCCGCCCTGTTCATCGATATCGAATCCGGGTCGTCCGCAGCGGTAGCCGCCAATGAGCAGGAGATCGGGCGGATCGCCGCCGCGCACGATGCTATCGAGGTGGTGACCGCGCGCACGCACGGGGATCGGCATGCGCTCTGGGAGGATCGGCACAATCTCTACTTCGCGGTCAAGGCGAGCAATCCCGGCTGCCGGTTCATGATCACCGATACCGCCGTGCCCTATTCGCGGATCGCGGGGGCCGTGGAGACCGCCACCCGGCTGGGGGCCGAACTCGGGCTGAACATCACCGTCGCGGGGCATATCGGGGATGGGAACGTCCACACCATCGTTCCCTATACCGAGTCCGAATACGAGGCGGCGCAGCGGTTCTCGGATCTGGTGGTGCGGCATGCGCTCGAGGTCGGCGGCACCGCCACCGGTGAGCACGGGATCGGGCTGGCCAAGAAGAAGTATCTGCGGGAAGAGCACGGGGCCGCAGTGGATCTGATGGCGGCGGTGAAGCGGGCGCTCGACCCGCTGGGGCTGCTCAACCCCGGCAAGGTGCTCGACGTCAACCCGGGAAATCCACTTCCCAACGGGTCCTGACCACGATCTCGCGCGCGTGCTCGAGATACGACATGGCATGCGCCGCAACATGATCGCGCAGGCGCGCCACGGCGGGCGTCGGGCGGTGATTGCCGGAGACCAGGCCGATGCTGCGCTCTCGCTCCCCGGTCAGGGGGACACGTGTGAGGCCCGGGTGCGGGGTCTCCGGGGCCGGGAGCACCGCGATGCCGAGGTTCTGGGCGACCAGGGCGCGCAGGGTTTCGAACTCGGTGATCTCGAAGCCGACATTCGGGGTGAATCCGGCCTCGGCGCACCAGGAGTCGACGAGCCGGCGCAGGTGATAGGTCGGCGGATTGGCGATGAACGGCTCATCGGCGAGTTCGGCGAGATCGACCAGTCCACGGGCCGCGAGCGGGTGGGCGTTCGCGACATAGAGGTGCAGGCGCTGGAACCCGAGGATGATCGCGGGCAGGTCATCGGGCGCGGGGATGGTGACGGCCAGATCGAGGCGACCCTCGCGGACCATTCCGACCAGGGCGGTGCCGTGCGCCTGCACCAGACTCAGGCGGATGCGGGGTGCACCCGCGTGGAAGTCGGCCAGTAGTGACGGGATGCTGACCGGGCCCAGGGTGAAGGGGAAGCCGAAGCGGACCAGGCCGCTCTCCGGATCGGCGTCGCTGCGGACCACGTCGACCGCGTCGCCGAGAGCCTGGACCAGTCCGCGCGTGCGGTCGAACAGCTCCCGGCCCGCGGCGGTGAGCGCGACTCGGCGACCGACCGGTTGGAACAACTTCACCCCGACGGCCTGCTCGACCGCTTTCAACCGGCGGCTCAGCGACGACTGCGGCACGCCGAGCCGCTGCGCCGCGCGCGTGATGTGCCCCTCGGCCGCCGCCGCGTCGAACGCCGCGAGCAGCGGAATCAGCGCCTCGACCTGAGCAGACGGCAATCCATCCATATTCGGATCATAATCGCTCGAAATGAACATTGGACGGATGAATGGGCGCGGCGTGACGATTACCGATACCAGCAGCCGAGGAGGTCAGTCAGATGGACACGCACGCCGACAGCACCGAATCCCACACGGACACAGCAATTCTCGATGTCGTACTGATCGGGGGCGGCATCATGTCCGCCACCCTCGGCGCGATGATCGCGGCGCTGCAACCGGATTGGACGATGGTCCTGCTGGAACGGCTCGACCGCGTCGCCGCGGAGAGCTCGGACCCGTGGAACAACGCGGGCACGGGACACTCGGGGTTCTGCGAACTCAACTACATGCCGAATGCGGGCGATCCGAGCAAATCGGCCGAAATCGCGTCCATGTTCGCGCTGTCGCGGCAGCTCTGGGCGGGCCTCGCGGATCGGGGCATGCTGCCGGATCCGAGCTTCGTCACCGCGACGCCGCACATGGATGTGGTGTTCGGCGAGCGAGATGTGACGTACCTGCGCCGACGTTTCGAGACGCTCCGGGCACTGCCCGCGTTCTCGGCAATGGAGTACAGCGAGGATCCGGGCGTGATCGCGCGGTGGGCTCCCCTGCTCATGGACGGACGTGAACCGGGTGAGCCGGTGGCGGCCACCCGGTACGAGGGCGGCACCGATGTCGATTTCGGAGCGCTCACCGCATCCCTGGTGGCGGCCATGACCGGTGCGGGCGGTCAGCAGCGCACCGGCCACGAGGTCACCGGGCTGCGGCGCGGCGACGACGGCATCTGGACGGTGACCGGACGCGATCGGAACAGCAGGCAGCGCTTCACCATCCGCGCGCGTTTCGTGTTCGTCGGGGCGGGCGGCTATGCCCTGAAACTGCTCCAGAAGGCCCGGATTCCCGAGGTCCGCGGGTACGGGGTGTTCCCGGTCGGTGCGCAGTTCCTGCGCACCGACAACCCCGACGTCGTGGCCCGGCACGAGGCGAAGGTCTACAGCCAGGCGCTGGTCGGCGCTCCCCCGATGTCCGTGCCGCACTTGGACAAACGCATCGTCGACGGCGAATCGTCGCTGCTGTTCGGCCCCTACGCCACCTTCAGTACGCGGCTGCTCAAGCACGGCAGACTGACCGATCTGTTCACCACCCTGCGGACCTCGAATATCGTGTCACTGGTGGCCGCGGGCCTCCAGAACCTGCCGCTGGTGCGCTATCTGATTCGCGAACTGCTCTCGACACGCCGCCGCAAATTCGCACAGCTGCAACGGTTCTACCCCGACGCCGACCCCGCCGACTGGTACCTGGTGCAGGCCGGTCAACGCGCCCAGCTGGTCAAACCCGACCCCGACCGCCTCGGCGTGCTGACCATGGGCACCGAGCTGGTCACCGGCGCGGACGGCACCATCGCCGGCCTGCTGGGCGCGTCGCCCGGTGCCTCGACCGCGCCGGCCATCATGGCCGACCTGTTGAACCGGTGCTTCCCGCAACAGCATTCGCAGTGGGAATCGACGCTGCGCGAGCTCATGCCGGGCTACGCCGACGGCTCGAACTCCCAGAGCGCGGGCGCGCTCCCCGACGTCCCGGTGGCGATCGGGAAGTAGCTGTGATGATCGGCGGGATCGACGACCACGATGTGCGCGCCGTCCGCGAGGTGCGCGGCCCCGGCCGGCTTCGGATGTCCGTCCCGCCGATCGAAGACGCTCACCCACCCACGATCACTGGCCACATACACCCGTTGCGGACCCGGATCGTAGGCAAGGACATCGGGCGTCTCCCCCACGCTGTTGTGGTCGGTCACTGTATGTTTCGCGAGATCCACCGTGATGAGCGTCGCGTTGCCCTCACATCCGACGTACATGATCTGCCCGCCTGCGTCGAGTGCCTGACCATGCGGCCCAGAACATCCGGGCGTGGGGATACGGTCGGTGACGGTCAGCGAATCCGGTGCGATGACGGCGAGCTCGCCGCGGCCCTGCACCGCGACCACCATCCGGTCGACCGCGGCATCGTAGACGACATTGCCCACCTCCCCACCCAGCACGACGGTGCCGCGGACGGTTCCGCCGTCCGCGTCGACAACGGTCTCGCTGCCCGCCCGCTCGTTGGTGGTCCACACCGCGTTCCGCACCGGGTCGTAGGCCAGTCCGTCGGGATAGGCGCCGGTCGGGGCGGTGAACAGCACCGCCCCGCTGTCCTCGTCCAGTGCCACGACCTGATCGCGGCCCGTCACGGTGGCGTACACACGATGCTTCCCTGGGACGACCAGCACGCCGTGCACATCGGGTGCGTCGGGGATAGTCCGCACCATGGTGTGTGCCCGGACATCGACCTCGACGATCTCACCGGCTCCCATGTGCGCCAGAAACATCAGCCCGCGGTCGGAATCCAGGCTCGCATAATCGAATCGGCCGGAGCCCCCGGTCAAGGCGACCTCCGCGACCTTGCGCAGCGGCAGCGGGCCGCCGGTCGTGGCCGGCCCCTGGGCAGCGGAGCAGGCCGCCGCCACCATGGCCCCGGCCAACACCCACCCCACCTTGCTCGACCACATCCGGCTCACCTCATGGGACTCGGCAGACGTCGCGGAACAGCGCGGCGGCCGCGTCGGCGGCGGGCTCGATCAGGCGGGGATCGTCGTAGAAGTCGATCTGGCCGACCGAGTTCAGCCACAGCTCCGATTTCGGGGATGCCACCGCAGCATAGAACGTGCGGGCCCAGGGCGGGACCAACGCGTTCTCGGAGTGCACGAGCAGGAAGGGAACCGTCAGTCGCGCGGCGGCCTCCTGGGCGTCGAAACCGGCCGTGTGCTCGAAACACCCTTGGCCGCCATCTGCGCCTGGGCCACCGAACACCCTTGAGCGACAAGCCGATCCCGCGCCGGTGGTGGCACTACACCACACTGATCGGTGACCCCGAAACCGTACCGCACGACCCGATCGGTCTCGCCGGCGATTGCCTCTTCTATGGCGTGATCGCTGTGGCGGTCGCGACGGTGGTGATCACACTGGTGGCCTGGAATTCCGTGCGGGTCCGCGGCCGGTGCACCTGCTCATGCGGTTGTTCATGATCAGCATGTGCGCTCAACGCGCGGCGGGGCGGGTCTCGGGGTCAGCCTGCTCCGTGGAATCCGAGGGTTAGGTCGCGGCGCAGTACTTTGCCGGTGGCATTGCGCGGCAGGGGTTCCGCGGTGACCAGCCAGCGCGCGGGCACCTTGAAATAGGCCAGCTGCCTGGCCACGTGATCACGAAGCTCGTCCTCCGACAGCGACTGCGGGTCGTCGACCACCACGATCGCGGCGACCTCCTGACCCAGATCCTCGTGCGGGACACCGATCACCGCCGACTCCCGCACCAGCAGATGCTCATCGAGGACGTTCTCGATCTCCTGCGGGTACACGTTCTCCCCACCCCGCAGGATCAGATCCGAACGACGCCCGGAGATGTAGAGCTTGCCCGCTCGCAAGGTGCCGTAGTCACCGGTACGCAGCCAACGATTCTCATCGATCGCAGCGCGGGTGGCCTCCTCGTTGTTCCAGTACCCGAGCATGACGTACGGGCTGCGGATGCAGATCTCACCCTCTTCACCGTCGGGCACCGCCTTGCCGTCCGGGTCGCGCACCTCGACCGAGACACCGACCACCGCACGACCGACGGTCTCATTGTCGGCGGCCAGCTCCGGCGGGGTTGCCACCGTCGCGGCGGTGCCGGACTCGGTGCAGCCGTAACTGGTGGTCAAGCCCTGCACCGCGACCGGGAACCGTTCCCGCAGCCGCTGCACCAGCGCCGGGGACGACGGCGCGGAATTGAGCGAGAACGCGGTCAGCGAGGACAGGTCATAGCGCGAGATGTCCACGCCGAGAATGCGACTCGCCAGCGTCGGCACCGCCGCCCAGTTGGTGACCTTCTCGGTCTCGACCAGCTTCAACAGTGATTCGGCATCGAACTCACCCGAGGTCGGGAACACCACCGCATCACCGGTGGCCAGCCGTGGGACCGACAGATTGTGCAGGCTCGCGATGTGGAACAACGGCATCGTCGCCAGATAGCGACGGCCCGCCGGGGAACCATCCCACCCCTGCCCGCGGAAACCGGCCGCCAACGCGTCCATGAACCGGTGATAGTCGGCCACGGCGACCATGTTCTGCTGGGTGTGCACCACACCCTTCGGCCGGCCCGTGGTCCCGGACGTGTAGAGGATGATCGCCGGATCATCCTCTCCCACTTCCGCACTCGGGTTGCCGCCGGCGAACTCCGCGATCAGCGCACGCAGGTCGGTCTCCATGGTCAGCACCGGAAGGTCGATGCCGGTCTCGGTGGCCAGCGCGGCCCGTTTAGCGTCGGCGATCACGACTTTCGGCGCGGAGTGCTCGAGGCCGTAGGTGATCTCGCGCGGCACCCACCAGGCGTTGTAACCGACCGGGATCGCACCCAGCCGCTGCGCGGCCCAGAACGTCAGCACCCACTCGGGGGCATTGGCGGCCAGGATGCCGACACGGTCGCCCTTACCGACGCCGTAACGCTCGGCCAACGCCGCAGCGAGCGCGCCCGCGGCCGCGTAGTGCTCGGCGAAGGTGTAGCGGGTCCGCGCCGATACCAGATAGTCGAGATCGCCCAGCCCACGCGACGCTTCCAGCAGATCCAGCAGCGATCGGTGACGGTTCTTGAACACCGGCAGCGGCACACCCAACACCGGCTCGACCGTCATCTCGAACGGCCCACCCGGCCCCGTCAGCTTCCCGGCCCCCTGCGCGGCCAGAGCCCGCAGATCAACAGCGTTGGTCATGAATCAAATCCTCGAATCCGATGGGTAGCAGCGTCATCCGAACGTCTTGTGCGGGACGCCGACGATCAGTCCGCCGTCGATGACATGCTCCGCGCCGGTCGTGTAGCTGGATTCGTCGCTGGCCAGGTAGACGACGAGATTGGCGACCTCGTCGGCGGTGGCGGCGCGGCCGAGCGGGATCTGCAGGAAGTCCTCGGGGATGCCCTCGGTCATCGGTGTGCGCACCATGCCGGGGTGGACCGAGTTCACGCGAATGTTGTGCTGTGCCAGCTCGAGTGCGGCCGATTTGGTCAATCCGCGGACCGCGAACTTGGTGGCGGTGTAGCCATGCAGTCCGACGCTGCCGCGCAGGCCCTCGACCGACGAAATATTGACGATCGATCCGATGCCGGCATCCATCATCGCCGTGGCCGAGGCCTGGATGCCGAGGAAGGTTCCGGTCAGATTGATGTCGATGATCTGCTGCCAGGCCACCAGTTCGAAGTCGACGATGGTGTTGCCGTTGACGATTCCGGCATTGTTCACCAGGACGGTCAGCGAACCGAACTCCTCGACGGCGACACGCACGGCCCGCTTCCAGTGCTCGGGGTTGGTCACGTCCAGGTGGACGAAGCGAGCCGCCGGACCCAATTCGGCCACCAGCGCTCGGCCTTCGGTCTCGAGCAGGTCGCCGACCACCACGCGGGCTCCGTGCTCGACCAGAGCACGGGCATGCGCCGCGCCCATGCCACGCGCGCCTCCGCTGACAAGGGCCACCTTGCCCGCGACTCGCTTGTTCATGCTCGGGTTTTCCATTGAGAGCTTCTCGGTCATGAGGGCAGCTAAGCATGTCTTCAATCACTGTTTCAATCATTGATTGAACCAACGGAATGAGGTATGGCCCCGATGGGGCGAAACCAAGGATTGCGGGCTGTTCGCTGACTTCCGCCTCATCGTCGATCAATGCCGTCAGCGAGGGGCAGCTGCCGGCGTGTCACACGGTCACGCCACCAGCCGAACCGCAACCCAGAAACGCTCATTACGCAGGCCAGGCCGGGTGCAGAGGCGCTCGACAACGTCGGCATCCATGACTGGAGTGCATCTATTTCAAAAATTTTGGTCGAGAGACCAATCGGTTGCGGCGTCGGTGTCGAATCATAATGGACAGTCGCTTTTGGAGTAGGGATCCGGCATGGCCTCAGTCGAAGCTGCAACGGAGCAGACGGTGGTGCGCGGGGTTGAGTCGGCGGAGGGATCGCCGGGGAAGGGTTGCCGGTCGGCACAGCGGCGTCTGCGACGGGGTCTGGTCGACGCTGGGGTCGTTGACGTACTGGATCGTTCGTCGAGGAGTCGGGGGGGTGAGACCGGGGTCGGGGATGTTGCCATCGTGTATCGGTCGGCGGTCGAGCGCCGGTCGAAGGCACCGCAACTGGAGGCCGGAAATTAGCCGTCGGCGTAATGAGTCCAGAATCGGCCGGCATCGGCTGTAATGATCTTGGCGGCGGAATCGACGTATTCAGCACTATGCGGGTGTTGGAAATGGTCCCCGCCCTGGCCTCGTTCGTGGTCCCCGGACCGGCGCGCGACAGCGTATCCGCCGGTCCCCGGGCGTTTTGAGTTCCTGAAATGAACGATATTTTGCGGAGGTCGAAATGCGCCAATCGAAGAGTGGCATCGAAAGCGATCCCGACCGTTCCAAATCGTTGCCATCAGGCACATTTCAATCCTCCAGTCAATCCTCCAGGCACACACATTCGGGTAACAGTTCCGACACGCCCAGCGGTAATGCATCGCCGGTCGATATTCTTCCGCTGACGTCGGCGCAGCGGGGAATCTGGTTTGCCCAGCATCTCACGGAATCCACCCCGATATCTGTCGCCCAATACGTCGAGGTCGTCGGCGAGTTGGATGCGGAACTACTTGCCGAGGCATGCAGAACCGCCGGTCGGGAGTTCGGGTCGGGACATATGCGCCTGATCGAGGTCGACGGAGAGCCCTGCCAGTTCGTCGACGAGGAGAATGGCGGCCCGGTGTCGGTCATTGACCTGCGCCGGCACGTCGATCCCGTTGCGACTGCGCACAGAATGATGGTCGAGGACTATTCCGCTCCACTGGACCTGCTGAACGACAACCTCATGACGAGCATCGTGTTCCAGGTCGGCGAGAACCATTACCTGTGGTATCAGCGCGCACACCATATCGCGCTCGACGGATTCGCCGCGGTAACAATGCTGCATCGAATGACAGAGCTGTACAACGCTTGGGTGAAGTCCGAGGAGCCGGCACCGTGCCAGGCACAGGACCTGCGGGAAGTCGTCGAGCAAGATCTGGCGTACCGCGATTCGACGCGTCTCGACAATGACCGCGAACACTGGATGGAGCACCTGGCGGGCGCACCTCCCGTCGTCAGTCTGGCCGCCCGCGTGAGCAAACCCACCATTCATCCCACGCTGGTCAGCACAGAGCTGGCGGACGACACCACGCAGCTACTCGAAAACGTCGCGTTCGAGCACGAGTCGAGCGTGACTCCGATCATCGTTGCGGCGTTCGCGGCTTATCTCGCGCGGATGACCGGAAGCGATGAAGTACTGCTGAGCCTGCCCGTTTCGGGTCGGCACTCCGCCGTGCTGCGCCGTTCCGGGGGGATGGTGGCAAATGTGGTCCCGCTGCGAGTACAGGTCGCCGGCCAAAGCGTCGGTGAACTGATCTCAGCGGTGAAAAGCGAGTTGACGAGTGCACTCCGGCGGCAGCGCTACCGCCAAGAGGACATATTCCATGACATGGGGATTGCGCGCGACGAGGCGGCATCATTCGGTCCCGCCGTGAACCTCATGATGGTCGAGAACGAGGTTGTACTGGGCAACACGACAGGCCGCCTACACGTCCTCACCTCCGGACCTACCGCCGACCTGTTCGTCAATATCTACCCGGGGGCGGGCAGAGAGAGCACCCATATCGACTTCCAGGGGAATCCGAATTCGTACAGCCCCGAAGAGCTCACTGATCACCATCGACGGTTCCGCATGTTCATGCACGAATTCCTCGCCGGCGGACCGGAATGCAAGGTCAGCAGACTGCCGCTACTCGAAATGCAGGAACGCTCTGCGCTACTACCTGTGCGAGGGCCCAGTGCGGTCGAAACACGGCTGCTTCCAGATATTCTCACCGAAAGCGCGCGCCGGAACAGTAGCCGGTGCGCGATCGTCTCGGGCGGCCAGACGATGACGTACGGCGAGCTGGACTCGAGATCCTCGCAGCTGGCCCGGCATCTGATCGCGCTGGGGTGTGGTCCGGACACGGCGGTGGCGATCATGTTGCGACGCTCGGTCGAATCGGTCGTGGCGACATGGGCGGTCGCGAAGAGTGGGGCGGCGTTCGTCCAGCTGGCCCCCGAGTACCCGCCGAAGCGGATAGACCACATGGTGGCCGACAGCGGCGCAACCGTGGTGATCACGGTCGACGCCCTGCGCGGGCGGCTCCCGCAGGGGATGCGCCATGTGGTTCTCGACGACCCCGCAACCCTGGCCGACCGCGACACCGCGAGCGGGCCGATTTCCGATGCGGACCGCATCCGCCCACTACGACCGTCCAACGTCGCCTATATGACCTACACCTCGGGATCCACCGGAGCGCCGAAGGGCGTCCAGGTCACGCACACCGGCCTCGCGAATCTCGTTGCCGATCGCACTGCCACGTACGGTATCGACACGAAATCCCGTGTGTCCTATGCCCTCTCGCCCAGTTTCGACGCGTCTCTGGAACAGTTTCTGACCTGCTTCGCCAACGGATCCACGTTGGTGATCGTGCCGCCCGAGGTGACCGGCGGTGAGTCGCTCACGCAGCTACTGGCCGATGAGCACGTGACCCATTTGACGCTGACGCCCACGATGTTGGCCACGGTCGACCCGCAGCTGCCGACCGACGTGCAGGTGGTCGTGGTCGGTGGCGACGCATGTCCACCACACCTCGTCGAACGGTGGACCCTGTCGGCGTCCATGTACAACGAGTACGGTCCTACCGAATCCACCGTGACCGCCACCGGCGCCATGCTGAGACCCGGCCGCGCCCACACGGTCGGTGGCCCCATCCGCGGCGTCTCGGCCATGGTGCTGGATCGGACGCTGCAGCCGGTGCCCAGGGGCACCGCGGGCGAGTTGTACCTCGCCGGGCCGGGATTGGCCCGGGGATACAGCCAGCTGTTCGTCGAAACCGCCGCCCGGTTCGTCGCCGATCCGTACGGCGGTACCGGCGCGCGCATGTACCGCACCGGCGACATCGCGCGCTGGACCGGCGAGAACGGCGAGACGACGCTGGAGTTGATGGGCCGCAGCGACTTCCAGATCAAGATCCGCGGATACCGGATCGAACCGGGTGAAGTCGACGCCGCGCTCACCACACACGACGACGTGGATCTGTGTGTCACGGTGCCGGTGCCGAACAATGTCGGCACGACCGTGCTGGCGTCCTATGTCGTCCCGGTCAGCGGCCGTCGGATCGATCCGGTCGAAATCCTGCGCTTCGCTCGCGATTCGCTACCGCCACATATGGTCCCGGCGGTGGTCGTCCCATTGGACAGCCTCCCGGTGAACGCCTTCGGCAAGCTCGATCGCCGCGCTCTGCCGAAGCCCGAATTCGGGACCGCACCGGTCGGGCGGGAACCGGCCACGGCCCGGGAAAAGACGATCGCACGGTTGTTCACCGAGGTGCTCGGCGTGCCCCGGGTCGGGGCCGACGACAGCTTCTTCGCCCTCGGCGGCGACAGCATTCTGTCGATCCGGCTGGTAGCGGGGGCCAAGGCCGAAGGGCTGAGCTTCTCCACACAGGATGTGTTCGTGCACAAGACCGTTGCGGGCCTGGCGGCCACGGCGACGGAAGTCGGCGATACTCCCGAGTTGGCCGAGTTGCCCGGTGGCGGCGTCGGACCGATGCCGTTGTCGCCGATCACGCACGCAATGCTGGATCGGGGTCATTACGACCGATTTGCGCAGGCCGCGCTGGTGCAGCTACCCGAGGGGGCCGATCGAGCGGGTCTGGTGCGCGCGCTGGGATTCCTGCTGGACCGCCACGACATGCTGCGCGCGGTATTGCGCGGCGGCGATTCGGCCGATCGGTTCGTCGAGGTACTCGATCGGGAAGCGGTCGACCCGGAGGCCGCGCTCCTCGAAGTTCGGCTCGATCGACGTGACGCCGCCGAAGTCGACCGGCACTTGAACCGAGCAGCGGATCGATTGGACCCGGGCAACGGTGTGCTCGTGCAGGCCGTCTGGATTCAGGATCGCAGCGGATCCGGACCCGACCTGATGTGGCTGGTGATCCACCATCTCGCCGTCGACGCGGTGTCGTGGCGCATCATCCTCACCGACCTCGCGCAGACCTGGGCGCAGGTCTCCGCCGGCGGCGAGCCGCATTTCGGCCCGCCCACCACCTCGTTTCGGCGGTGGGCGCACGGTTTGGTCGAGCAGGCGCCGGGCAGGCGGGCGGCGGAGCTCGACCTGTGGAAAGACGTCCTCGAGCGCGGCGATCAGCTACTCGGATCGCGTCGTCTGATCCCGGATCGTGACATCGGGGCCACGGCGGGCCGGGTCGATCAGCGCATACCGGCGGCGGTTGCCGAGGCGGTGCTCACCACCATTCCGGACCGCTTCCACTGCAGTGCCAACGAGCCGCTGGTGGCGGCTCTGGTGCTCGCCCTCGGTGAGTGGCGGCGCAGGCGTGGTACGGCGGCGGCCGGAGAGTTGATCTCGTTGGAAGGACACGGCCGCGAGGAGTCGGCCGTACCCGGCGCCGATCTGAGCGCCACCGTCGGCTGGTTCACCACCCGCTTCCCGGTCCGAATCGACTGGGAGAACATCGATCTCGATGATGCGCTGGCCGGCGGCGTCAGTGCGGGACTGGCGATAAGGCAGGTGAAGGAGCAGCTGCGCGCGGTGCCCGGCAACGGCATCGGCTATCAGGTACTGCGTCATCTCGACTCCCAGGGCCGTGCCGAGCTCGCAGACCTGCCCGAACCTCAGGTCAGCTTCAACTACCTCGGGCGGGTGGGTTCCCGTGAACGCTCGGGGCCCTGGGCACCTACCACCGAATTCACCGCACTGACCGCGACGAGCGATCCGGCGATGGCGCTGCCGGCCGTCCTCGATATCAATGCGATCGCCGAAGAAGGCCGCGGCGGGCTCGAACTGGCCGCGACCTGGGAGTTCGCCTCGCAGGTGTTGACGGGTGAGGAGGTCGACGAGCTCGCCGGGCTGTGGGCTCGAGCCCTGGGGGCGCTGGCCGATCACGTCCGGTCCGGAACCACCTACAGCTTCACGCCATCCGACTTCCCGCTCACCGCGGTATCGCAGGACGATGTCGACCGCTGGCTGCGGGAATACCCGTCGATGACCGATGTGTGGCCACTCACCGCCCTGCAGTCCGGGCTGCTGTTCCACACGATCTACGACCCGGACGGCGTCGACGGCTACATCGTGCAGGCGGCACTGACGTTCGCCGGGCTGGTCGATGGGGACCGGATGCGGCGGGCCGCGCAGGTGCTCATCGACCGGCACGACAGTCTGCGGACCGCGTTCGTCGAGAGTGACGATGGGCCACGCCAGATCGTATTGCGCGACACCACGGTCGATTGGGGTGAGTCGAATCTCAGCGGTGTCGGCCGGCAGGCGGAAGCACTGCGCCGACTCGCGACCGCGGCCGCGGCTCCGTTCGATCCTGCCCGCCCGCCGCTGGTGCGTTTCCACCTCGTCCGCACCGGCGTCGATATGTTCCAGTTGCTGGTCACCAACCACCACCTCGTGCTCGACGGCTGGTCGATGCCCCTGCTGATCCACGAGTTACTCGCGTTGTACATATCCGACTGCGATACGGCCCAGCTCGCGCCCCCTCGTTCGTACCGTGAGTATCTGCAGTGGCTGCAGGCTCAGGACCGAGACGCCGCGACCGCCGCGTGGCGGGAGATGCTCGCCGGAATCGACAGTCCGACGCGCATCACGAACGGGCCGGATCGGACCGTCACCGCGCACGCCGACGAAGTCGGCCTGAACCTGGACGCCGCGACCACCGCCGCGATTCTCGATCTCGGCCGCTCGCATGGCGTCACCCCCAACACGGCCCTGCACGTGGCGTGGGCATTGCTGGTGGCCGTCCAGGCCGGACGGCCGGACGTGGTGTTCGGCAATACGGTGTCGAACCGCCCGCCACGGATTCCGGATGTCGAGCGCATGGTCGGGCTCATGGTCAACACGTTGCCCGTCCGCGTCCGGCTCGAACCCGACGAGACCGTCGGCGACCTGCTCGTCCGCGTGCAATCCGAGCAGGCGGCGATGCTGGATCACCAGCACATCGGCCTGGCGGAGCTGCAGCGGGCCGCCGGCATCACCGACATGTTCGATACCGCGACGGTGCTCGAGTCCTATCCGTTCGACCGTGAACTGCTGGCACACGATCTCTCCGACGCCGGATTGCGGCTCGTCGAGATCGTCGCGCACGATGCCACGCCGTATCCGCTGAGCCTGCAGGTGACCCCGCCGCGGTCGAGTCGCGACAGCGGACCGGGCACCGGCGAGCCGGGGACCTATACCGTGACACTGAAATTCGCCACCGATCGATTCGATTCGGACGAGGCCCGCACGCTGCTCGAACGATTCGAGTTGCTGCTCACGCAGATCGTCGGCGAACCCGCCCGGAAGGTCTCCTCGATCTCCTCCTGCTGGGATTCCGAACGCGCGCAACTGCTTTCGGTCGGCGGCGAGCAACCGGCCACCGACCTCGTGCTCCGCGACATCCTGTCGGGGACGGCGCGGAGGTATCCGGATGCCGTGGCTGTCCGGTGCCGTGACACCACGTGGACCTATCGTGAGCTGGAGCGTCGCGCCGACGCGTT
Source organism: Nocardia sp. NPDC051981 (assembly GCF_040680715.1). NCBI lineage: Bacteria > Bacillati > Actinomycetota > Actinomycetes > Mycobacteriales > Nocardiaceae > Nocardia > Nocardia sp. NPDC051981. Next base: position 279,608 of record NZ_JBFAXK010000005.1, read on the forward strand.
CGCTCGCCTGCTGGTCGGCCGCGGCGCTCGTGCCGAGTCGATCGTCGCCTTGGCTCTTCCCCGCTCGGCCGAACTCGTCGTCGCGATCTGGGCGGTGGCGAAAACGGGTGCCGCCTTCCTGCCGTTGGATCCCGGCAATCCCGCCGCGCGGATCGGGGAGTTGCTGTCCGACTCGCGAACCACGCTGGGTGTGACGACAAGCGCTGTGGCACAGCAGCTTCCGGATACCGTCGACTGGTTGATCCTGGACGCTGCCGCATCGGACCCTCACGAGGGCCTCCCCCACCCGTCCGGTATGGCCGAGGGCGACCGCCTGTCGGCCGACAATGCGGCATACGTGATCTACACGTCCGGATCGACCGGCACGCCGAAGGCGGTCCACCTCAGCCATCGAGGTCTGGCCGATCTGGTCGCGGCGCAGGCCGATGCCTTCGCGCCGACTCCGGATTCGGTGGTGTTGCAGGTCGCGTCGCCGGGATTCGACGCCTGCGTGTCGGAGTTGCTGTTGGCGCACGGCAGCGGCGCCTGTCTCGTGGTGGCGCCACCGGAGGTATTCGCCGGGTCCGACCTCGAGGAATTGCTTCGGTCGCAGCAGGTTTCGCACGCGATCATCACCCCGTCCGTGCTCAACACCATGGATCCGTCCCGGATGCCGTCGCTGACATCGCTCGCGGTCGTCGGTGAAGCGGTCGGGCCGGACACCGTGAACCGGTGGGCCCCGGGGCGACGGCTGATGAATCACTACGGACCGACCGAGTGCACGATCTGGGCAACGGGGTCGGATGCCCTCGCACCCGGCGACCCGGTGACGATCGGTGGCCCGATCCGGGGCGCGTCCGCGCTGGTGCTCGACCCGTGGCTGCGACCGGTGCCGGTCGGTGTCGCGGGCGAACTCTATATCGGCGGGCCCGGACTCGCCCGCGGATACGTCGGTCGACGGGGCGTGACCGCGTCCCGCTTCGTCGCGGATCCGCGATCCACCCGCGGCGAGCGGATCTATCGCACCGGTGATTCCGTGCGCTGGGTGCGCGGACCCGCCGGGTTGGCGCTGGAATACCTGGGCCGCAGCGATCAGCAGGTCAAGATTCACGGCCTGCGGATCGAGCCGGGGGAAATCGATGCGCACGTGGCCCGGCGCCCGGAGGTGGCGAGCGTCGCCACCGTGGCGGTGAAAGGGCCTGCCGGCGAACCGGTTCTGGTGTCCTATGTCGTCTCCGCACCGGGCGCTGCCGTCGACGTGGCGGCCATCGAAGGCGATCTCGCGGGCAGGTTGCCGCGCTATATGAATCCCGCGGCGATCGTGCGGCTGGAGGAGATGCCGCGCACGCCCACGGGCAAGGTCGATCGGAAAGCCTTGCAGCAGCGCGCCTTCGATGCCGACGCCACGGGCGGCAGACCGCCGTCGACGCCAACGGAGCAGATCGTGGCGAAACTCTTCGCCGATGTGCTCCATCTCGACACCGTGTCCGCCGACAGCAACTTCTTCGCCCTCGGCGGGGACAGCATCGTCTCGATGCGGCTGGTGGCGCTGGCGAGATCCGCCGGGCTCACGCTGACGCCGCGAGATGTGTTCGAAGGCAAGACAGTTGCCGCTCTCGCCGTGATGGCGGGCGGCGATGCGGCTCCGGTGGCCATCGAGGAACCCCTGCTACTCCCGAGAGCGGATCGCCCGTATCGCGCCTCGGATTCCTCGCTCGTCACGCTCACCCAGCAGGACATCGACCGGCTCGAGCAGCAGTACCCCGGGCTGTCCGATGTATGGCCGTTGTCGCCCATGCAATCCGGGATGCACTTCGACTCGACGTTCGATCCGGATGCGGCGGACGACTACAGCGTCCAGACGATGATCGGATTTTCCGGCGCGGTCGACGGTGAGCGCCTGCGGCGTGCCGCTCAGGCCGTGGTCGACCGGCACGACATCCTGCGGGCCGCTTTCGCGGAGACGTCGGCCGGGCCGTGCCAGATCGTGCTGGGCCATGCCGAAATCGACTTCCGGGAGATCGATCTCGCCGATGCGGAATCCCCGGCCGACCCGGAATCGATTGCCGCAGCGGACGCGGCGGCGGGATTCGATCTGTCGGCTCCCCCGCTGTTGCGCTTGACGCTCATCCGTCTCGATGCGGAGTCCTTCCGGCTGCTGGTCACGAATCACCATGTGATCCTGGACGGCTGGTCGATGCCGCTGCTGATGCGAGAACTGCTCGACTACTACGGATCTCCCGAACATATCGACTCCGCCGGACCCGCGCCCTCCTACCGCGACTATCTGGCCTGGCTGGCTCGGCAGGACAGCGCCGCATCCAAAGCGGCATGGGCGCAGGCCTTTTCGGATGTCGGCGCACCCACCCGAGTGTCCCGCGATGCCGGCGCGGCGGGCGCGGTATCCGCCGCCGAGGTCGGGGCCGAGGTGACGGCGGATCGTTTCGGAGCACTCCGTCGCGTGGCGGCGGAGACGGCCGTCACCATCAATACGGCCGTGGCCGCGGCCTGGGCCCTGAATCTGCGGGTACTCACCGGCGAGACCGATGTGATCTTCGGTACCTCGGTGTCGGGCCGCCCCCCGGAACTGCCGCTGGTCGATCAGGCGCTCGGCATGTTCCTGAATACGATTCCCGTGCGCGTTCCGCTCGAACCCACGATGACGGTCCGCGAGTTGCTGATCGGCATTCAGGCGCGGCACGCCCGCATGCTGGAGCATCACCACATCGGCCTGCCCGAGATCCACCGCAGCGCCGGCCTGTCCGCACTCTTCGACACCGCCCTCACCTTCCAGTCGTTCCCCGTCGACCGGACGGCACTGCAGCAGCTCGTCGATTCGGCGGGCCTGCGGGTGAACGAACTCAGTGAACTGGACGCGACACCGTACCCGCTGAGCCTGATCGTGGAACCCACGCAGCCCGAGCACGGCGAGCCACAAGGACTGCGGATCACCCTCCGGTTCCATGACCGTGAATTCGACACCGTCTCGGCGCGCCGCATCCTCGACCGCTTCGTCGAGTTGCTGTGCCGGTTCGCCGCGAACGCCGATACGCGACTCGGTGAGCTGCGGCTCGACGAGGAACCGCGGCCATCGTGGCCGGATTCCCGTGCGGAAGCTACGATCCCGGACACGCTCGACCGGATACTCGCCGCCTCCGCTGCCGCCCATCCCGACGCGATCGCCGTGCGATACGGCACGACCACCATGACCTACCGCCAGCTCGACGAGCGATCCACCCGTCTGGCCCGGGTCCTGCTGCGGCACGGCGCCCGGCGGGGACAGATCGTCGCCTGCGTGCTTCCGCGTTCCCTGGCGGCGACCGTCACCGTGTGGGCCGTGGCAAAGACCGGTGCCGCATTCCTGCCGATCGATCCGGCCCTGCCCTCGGAGCGGATCGAATTTCTGCTGTCCGACTCGGGAACCGTGCTCGGGCTGACCGATACGTCCGCCGGGAAACGTCCTCCCGAAGGCGTCGATTGGCTGATCCTCGACGGGGACCAGGCGCTCGGCACCGTGGACGCGGCGCCCGCCCTGCCGATCACCGATGCCGAACGCGGCGGTCCGATCCGGCGGGATCAGATCGCCTACGTGAGCTACACCTCCGGGTCGACCGGAACACCCAAGGGCGTACTCGTCAGCCATCGCGGCCTGGCCGAAATCGTCTCGGCGCAACGGCGACTGTTCGGCGCCGACCCGATGTCGGTGGTCCTGCAGGTCGCCTCGCCCAGCTTCGACGCCTCGGTGTTCGAGTTGTTGATGGCGCACGGTTCGGGCGGCCGGCTGGTCGTATCTCCCGCCGAGATCTACGCCGGCCCCCAATTGGCGGATCTGATTGCACATGAACGTATTTCGCACGCCATCGTGACCCCCTCGGCGCTGGCGACGGTCTCGCCCGACGGTCTCGACGGGCTGCGAGTGCTCGCGGCGGCCGGTGAGCCGGTCGGGACCGAACTGGTCGATCGGTGGGCGCCGCACCGCACCATGGTCAATCTGTACGGGCCGACCGAGACCACGATCTGGGCTACCACCAGCGCTGCGCTGGCGCCCGGTGCCGCGATCACGATCGGCAGGCCGGTCGGTACCGTCGCGACCGTGGTCCTGGATACCTGGCTGCGACCCGTACCGGACGGTATCGCGGGCGAGCTGTACTTGTTCGGCGCCGGACTGGCCGATGGCTACGTCGCCAGGACGGGGTTGACCGCGGCGCGGTTCGTCGCATGCCCGTTCGAGGCGCCGGGTCAGCGCATGTACCGCACCGGTGACGTGGTGCGCCGCAGCGCTGATGGCGAGTTGGAATTCCTGGGCCGCAACGATTTTCAGGTCAAGGTGCACGGCACCAGAATCGAGCTCGGGGAGATCGACGCGGCGCTGGGCGCGCGTGCGGATGTGGCATACGCGGTCACCGTGCCACGCCGCGAGGACGGCCGGTCGGTGCAGCTGGTGTCCTATGTCATGCCCGCGACCGGAACCGAGGTATCGGGCGCGGAATTGCGTGCGGCACTGGCCGAGACGCTGCCCCGGACCATGGTGCCGTCCGCGGTGATCGTGCTGGACGAGGTACCGCTGACCGCCAACGGGAAGCTGGATCGTGAGCGGCTGCCCGAGCCGGTTGCCGTCGTGCGCGAGTTCCGTGCGCCGGCACCAGGGATGGAGGAGCTGGTCGCGCGCACATTCGAGCAGGTGCTCGACGTGAACGGAGTGGGCGCCGACGACGACTTCTTCGCGCTGGGTGGCGATTCGCTGAGCGCCTCGCTGGTGGTGGGGCGCCTGGGTGCGGCCCTGAACATGCGAGTGCCGGTGCGATCGGTTTTCGAGGCGCCGACCGTCGCCGAATTGGCCGCGCGCACCGGGTCACTCGGTGATGGGGGCCGCTTGCCCCTGGTGTCCGGAGTGCACCCCGACCCCGTGCCGCTGTCGCTGGCGCAACAGCGGATGTGGTTCCTGAACCGGTTCGAGCCGGATTCCCCGGCCTACAACATTCCGGTGATGCTGCGGTTGTCCGGACGGCTGAACACCGAAGCGCTGGCGGCCGCGCTCGCGGACGTGGTCGCACGGCACGAAGTATTGCGGACGATCTATCCGGAAGTCTCCGGTGAGCCGCGGCAGGTCGTTTTCGACGAGCCCGCGGTGCCGGTGGAGCCGGTGCGGGTACCGGCGGATGCGGTCCCGGACGTGGTGGGCGAGTTCGTGCGGCGCGGATTCGATGTGACCACCCGAGTGCCGATGCGAGTTGGATTGTTCGAGCTCGACGCCGAACCCGGCAGTGACACAGGAGAATTCCTGCTGGTGCTGGTGGTCCATCACATCGCGGGCGATGGTCAGTCGATGGGCCCACTGGCCCATGACGTGATGGTGGCATACGCCGCGCGACTGGCCGGGCACGCGCCGGAGTGGGAGCCACTCGCGGTGCAGTACGCGGATTTCGCGTGGTGGCAACGGCAGATGCTGGGGGCCGCAGACGATCCGGCGTCGTTGATGTCCACCCAGCTCGACTTCTGGCGCTCGACACTCGCGGGCGCACCGGACCGGCTGGACCTCCCGGCGGACCGGCCACGCCCGGCCGTCGCGTCGCTGTCGGGAGGCCGGGTACCGCTGGAGATCGGAGCCAGGCTGCACGAGCAGCTGCTTGCGCTGGCACGGTCGCGGGGATCGTCGCTGTTCATGGTGATGCATGCCGCGCTGGCAACGGTTTTGGGGCGGCTCGGCAATACCGACGACGTCGTGATCGGCACCCCGATCGCGGGGCGGGGCGAGCCCGGCCTGGACGAGCTGGTCGGGATGTTCGTGAACACGTTGGCATTGCGGACCCGGGTGGATACCGGCGAGCCGTTCACCGAGTTGCTGATGCGTGCCCGGGACACGGACCTGCTGGCTTTCGAACACGCGGATGTGCCGTTCGAGCGGATCGTGGAGGAGTTGAAGCCGGAGCGATCGGCGGCGCGGCATCCGTTGTTCCAGGTGGCCCTGGCGTTCGAGAATCTGTCGAACGTCGAGGTGGCGCTGCCCGATATCCGGGTCGCCCGGGCGGAGGTGGATACCGGAGCGACCCAGTTCGACCTGCAACTGGTGCTGTCGGAATCGTCCGATGCCGGTGTGGCGCACGGTATCTCGGGCATGATGAGTTATGCGCGGGATCTGTTCGACGAGGCGACCGCAGCGGGAATCGCCCGGCGGCTGGTACGGGTCCTGGAAGCCGTCGCCGACGATCCGGCCGTCGTGGTCGGGGATATCGACTGGCTGGACGCCGACGAGCGCTCCGCGCTCACCTCGCGGGTGGGTGCACGCGCCGCGGCGGCGCCCGAGCCGCCCGGATTGCTGCCGGAAGTGCTCGCCTCGGCCGTCCGGGACAACGGCGACGGTATCGCCGTCGTCGCCGGAGATGCCACGTTGTCGTATGCACAGCTGGACGAGCGATCGAGCCGGCTGGCGAGGCTCCTGATCAGCCGAGGCGCCGGACCGGAGGGTTCGGTGCTGGTGGCGGCAGCGCGGTCGATGGAGTCCGTCGTCGCGTGGTGGGCGGTGGTGAAGTCGGGTGCGGCCTTCGTGCCGGTCGACCCCGCCTATCCCGAAGGACGGATCGCGCAGATGGTGTCGGATTCTGGTGCGACGCTGGGCGTGACGGTGTCGTCGGCAGCTGCCCGCCTGCCCGATTCGGTGAACTGGATCGTGCTCGACGACGCGGCCGTGGCCGCGCGGATCGACGGGTTGGCGGGCGGCCCGGTCGGCGATGACGAGCGACTCCGTCCGCTGCGGGCCGCGAACGTTGCCTACGTGGTCTTCACCTCCGGATCCACCGGGGTGCCGAAGGGCGTCGCCGTCACCCATTCCGGCATCGCCGACTTCGTCTCGTCGCTCCGCGCCGACCTCGACCTCCGGCACACGTCCAGGGTGCTGCATTTCGCGTCGCCGTCGTTCGACGCCGCCCTGATGGAGACCCTGATGGCGGTCAGCCGGGCCGGTGCGCTGGTGGTGGCGCCGACGCAGATCTACGGCGGCGGAGAGTTGGCCGAGCTCCTGCGCAGGCAGCGGGTGACCCATGCCTTCATGACCCCTGCCGCGCTCGCGTCGGTGGATCCGGCCGGGCTGGACCACGTGCGGGTGGTGATGTCCGGCGGTGACGAGGTCCCGGCGGATCTGGTGAACCGTTGGGCGGGAACCGATCCCGCCGGCGCCCGGACGTTCCGGGAGCTGTACGGGCCGACCGAGGCCACGATCGTCGCCACGGCGACGGGTGCGCTGCGATCGGGTGACCGGCCGACGATCGGCGCCCCGGTGCAGGGCATCCAGGCGCTGGTCCTGGATGCCCGGCTGCAGCCGGTTCCGGTGGGGGTGGCCGGAGAGTTGTATCTGGCCGGCCCGGCGCTGGCGCGCGGGTACCTGGACAAGGCGGCGGTGAGTGCGGCACGTTTCGTGGCGCACCCGTTCGGGGAACCCGGACACCGCATGTACCGCACCGGTGATGTGGTGCGCTGGAATGCCGACGGTGACCTGGAGTTCCTGGGGCGCAACGACTTCCAGGTGAAGATCCGCGGCTACCGGGTCGAGCTGGGCGAGATCGACGCGGCGCTGAGCGCGCGGGCGGACGTGGCATACGTGATCACGACGCCGTGGCGTACGGGCACGGGTCCCGCGCAGCTGGTGTCCTATGTGGTGCCCGAAGCTGGAACGAGCCTCTCGGGTGAGGAGTTGCGGGCGGCGCTGGCCGAGATGCTGCCGTCGTACCTGGTGCCCGCCGCGGTGATGATCCTCGACGCGATCCCCCTGTCGCCGAACGGAAAGCTCGACCGCGCGGCCCTGCCCGCACCCGTCCTGCAGGCCAGGCGATTCCGGGCCCCGGCGTCCCCGGTGGAGGAGATAGTGGCCGGCGTCTACGCCGACGTCCTCGGCATCGACGCTCCGATCGGCGCCGACGACGACTTCTTCGAACTGGGTGGCAACAGCCTGGTAGCGACCCGCGTCGCCGCCCGGATCGGTGCCGCGCTCGACGCGACCGTCCCGGTGTCGATGATCTTCGAGGCGCCGACGGTCGCGAGGTTGGCCGCGCGGGCCGAATCGCAGGCCCACACCGGGCGGGTGGCACTGACCGCACAGCCACGGCCGCAACGCGTTCCGCTGTCGTACGCACAGCAACGGATGTGGTTCCTGAACCGGCTCGAGCCCGGCTCGACCGCCTACAGTATTCCGATCGTCCTGCGGCTGTCCGGAGAGCTGGATCTCGACGCGCTACGCGCGGCCATCGCGGATGTACTGAACCGGCACGAGGTATTGCGGACGGTCTACCCGTATGCCGACGGCGAGCCGTCGCAGGTTGTCCTTCGCACAGCCGAGGCGATTCCACCGATCACCGCGACGCCGGTGACGGAATCGGAACTGGCCGAGTCGTTGTCGGCGTTCGTCTCGACAGTGTTCGATGTGACGGTCGACGCGCCGTTGCGGGTCCGGTTGTTCGAGCTCGGGCAGCACGAGTGGGTCCTGGCCGCGGTGGTCCACCACATTTCCTGCGACGGGTCGTCGCTCGGCCCGCTGGCGCGGGACATGATGACCGCGTACACCGCACACCTGCTCAGGGAGACACCGAGCTGGCCGCTGCTGCCGGTGCAGTACGCCGACTACGCGATCTGGGAGCGAACGGTGCTGGGGACCGAACACGATCCCGAGTCGGTGCTACGCGCCCAGATCGACTACTGGACACTCGAATTGGCGGAACTCCCGCCTTTGCTGGAGCTACCGACCGACCGGCCGCGGCCGCCCGTGCAGACCTATGCGGGCGCGAGCGTACCGATCACCGTCGGTGCCGATCTGCACGCGGCATTGCAGCAGGTCGCGCGAGCCAACAACACGACGCTGTTCATGGTCTTCCACGCGGCGCTGGCGGCCACGCTGGCCCGGCTGGCCGACATGGACGACATAGCGATCGGCACTCCGTACGCGGGACGCGGCGAGCCCGAACTCGACGATCTGGTCGGGATGTTCGTCAACACCCTGGTGCTGCGGACCCGGCTGACCCCGGGGATGACGTTCACCGAGCTGCTCGAGCACGTGCGCGGGACCGATCTGGCCGCGTTCGGGCACGCCGATGTGCCGTTCGAGCGGCTGGTGCAGGAGCTGAACCCGGTGCGGTCGCATGCCCACCATCCGCTGTTCCAGGTGATGCTGGCATTCCAGAACGTCGCCAAGGCCGAGTTCGACCTTCCGGGGGTCTCGGTATCGGCCGTGACGGCCGAGACGGACACCGCGCTGTTCGATCTGCTGGTCACGGTGTCGGATTCCTACGACTCCACCGGTGCCCCGGCCGGCATCAGCGGCGCGGTCACGTACGCGAGCGATCTCTTCGACGCGGCCACGGTGACCACGCTCGCCGATCGCCTGCTGCGGTTGCTCGGCGCACTGGTGGCCGACTCGGCGCAGCCGGTACACGAGGTGGATCTGCTTGGCGCCGATGAGCGGGAAGCCGTTCTGAAGCAGTGGAATTCGACCGATCACCGGCTTCCTCCGGGCGAGACGCTCGCCTCGGTCTTCGCCGACTCCGCACAGGCGCATGCGGACCGGCCCGCGGTGATGTTCGGCGAACAGTCGCTGAGTTATGCGGAATTCGCTTCTCGCGTACACCGGTTGGCGCGGTGGTTGATCGGCCGTGGCGTCGGTCCGGAGTCGCTGGTGGCGCTGCGTATGCGGCGTTCACTGGACCAGATCACCGCCATGTACGCGGTACACGCCGCCGGCGGTGGGTACGTGCCGGTCGATCCGGACCTTCCGGCCGACCGCATCGAGTACATGCTGTCGATCGCCACGCCGGTGTTGGAGCTGTCGACCCTCGATGGGCTGGAGCTGTCCGGATTCGATGAAGCGCCGGTCACCGACGCCGATCGGCTCGCACCGCTGCGACCGCACAACGTCGCCTACGTGCTCTTCACTTCGGGGTCGACCGGTCGGCCGAAAGGTGTTGCGGTATCGCATTGTTCGGTGGTGAACCAGCTGCGGTGGCACGCCGAGGCCTACGCGCTGACGTCGAACGACGTGGTGCTGCAGAAGTCCCCGGCTACGTTCGACATGTCGGTATGGGAAGTGTTCACTACCCTGGCGATGGGGGCGCGGCTGGTGATCGCGCGCGCCGACGGGCATGCCGACCTCGCGTATCTCGCCGAAACCATTGCCGCCCAGCGGGTCACGATCACCGCGCTCGTACCGTCGATGCTGGCGGTATTCGCGGACGCGGTGCCTGCGGAGTCGCTGGAGTCGGTGCGGACGCTCCTGGTGGGTGGTGAGGCATTCGGCCCCGACGTGGTGGCCGACGTGCGGCGAACCTGGCCCGGGGTCGAGTTGCACAACCTGTACGGGCCGACCGAGTTCACCGTGGCCGCAACCGCGCATCGGGTGATCGAATCCGACAGCGGCACCATGCCGATCGGCTCACCGGTATGGAACGCGCGGGCATACGTGCTCGACGACCGGTTACATCCGGTACCGCCCGGCGTCGCCGGGGAGCTGTACCTGGCGGGCGCCCAGCTCGCGCGCGGCTATCAGTCACGTCCGGGCCTGACCGCGGAACGGTTCGTGGCCGACCCGTACGGTGACGGCGGGCGCCTGTACCGCACGGGCGACCTGGTGCGCTGGCGTCACAGCGGCGAATTGGAATACCTGGGCCGCACCGATTTCCAGGTGAAGCTGCGCGGCCTGCGCATCGAACTCGGTGAAATCGAGGCCGTACTCGCCGAGCACCCGGGCGTCGCCCGCGCGATCGCCGTGGTGCACACCACCGGTACGGCGGACCACCTCGTCGGCTACGTGGTGCCCGCCGCGGGCGCGACGATCGACACCGCGGCGGTCCTGGCGCACGCGGCCGGCGAACTGCCCGACTACATGGTGCCCACCACGGTGATGGCACTCGACACGGTGCCCCTCACCGTGTCGGGCAAGTTGGACCGTGCGCGACTACCGGAGCCGGTGCTCACGGTGGGAGAGTTCAGGGAGCCCTCGTCGTGGCTGGAGGAGGAGGTCGCGCGGGCGTTCGGAGCGGTCCTCGGTGTGGATCGGGTGGGCGCCGACGACGACTTCTACGCCTTGGGTGGCAACTCGCTGAAGTCGGTGCAAGTGGTGAGCGAATTGCGCAAGGGACTCGACTACGAGATTCCGATCAGCTGGATGCTGTCCGATCCCTGCCCGGCCGACCTGGCGAAACGAATCGAATCCGGAATGCGCTCCGGTACCACCGTCGAGCGGACCGACATCGGCTTCGATGTACTGCTGCCCATCCGGACCGGCGGTGAGCAACCGCCGCTGTTCTGTATCCACCCGGCCCTGGGCCTATCGTGGTGTTACCGCACATTCGACAGGTACCTCGCCGCCGGCCGGCCGATCTACGGCATTCAGGCGCCGCAGATCGGCGGCGAGGACCCCGGTCCGACGTCGATCCAGGACATGGCGGAACGCTACTTCGAGGAGATTCGCGCGGTTCAGCCACACGGCCCCTATCACCTCCTCGGCTGGTCGCTGGGTGGCGTGATCGCCCACGCGATTGCCGTCGAGATGCGCGCCGCCGGGGAAGAGGTCGCGCTACTGGCACTGCTGGACGCCGAAGTGGGCGGTGTCGACGAGTCGACGGTCCGCGCCGTCACGGCCGGAGAGCTGATCAGCAATCTCGGCCCGGTCATGGGCGTCGATTTCGTGAGCGCCGATGCGACCGCCGAGGAGGCCGCCGATCTGATCGAACGGCACCTCGGGGGCGGCCTCGGCATCGACGCAGCCCGGATCGAGCGCCTGACCGACGCCTACAACCTGGCGATCCGGGCAGCCAGTGCCTGGCGGCCGGCGGTCCTGGACAGCGACATGCTCTATTTCACCGCGACACAGGACAGGCGATCCGATGCCGCGGGTCACGAGGGGTGGGCGCAGGTGATCCGTGGTCGGATCTCGGCCTTCGACATCGATGCGGCCCACCTCGCGATGACCGAACCGGGCGCCGTTGCTCAGATCGCCCGGATTCTCAATACTCGATTGGAGCGATGACCGCGTCCTTTACGGCGAAGTGACGGGTGCGCCGGATCCATCGGTCGGGCCGCCCGGCGGCGGGAGGGGCGAAGCGAGGCCCAGTATCGCCCCGACCGACGCCCCGAGCGCCCCACCGAGCAGGGCGGCCGGTCCGGCGACGACGGCCACGCCGACAGCCGCGCCGAGGAGCGGGCCGACAACCAAACCGGTTGGCAGGAACGGGATACCAACGACGAACCCGGCGGCGGCCCCGACCAGGCCCGCACCTATCGCGACGGGCGCGGACACTCCCGCGCCGAGGCCTGCACCGATTGCCGCGCCGACGCCCGCGTCGACGACCGCGACGGAGCATCTCTGGGGATCCACCGGGAGGTACGCGCAGAACGTCTGGACCGGTTGCTGATCCACGGTCGGCATCGAGTCCGCCGCGTCCACATTCTCGAATCCGGTCCAACCTGCGGCGGCAAGCGGATTCGCCGCGCCGACTGCTGGATCGCCGCTGCTCATATCGACCGCGGGTGCGAGGCCGACCGGCAACTGGACGAGCGGAGCGAGTTCGGTCGGCAGCGCGAACGGATCCTGCCCCTGCGCGAACTGCCTCAGTGATAGCCAGTCCGCTGTCGCGGGTAGCGCGGCAGGTGGCGGCGCGGTGCCGTCCGGGGATGCCGCGGCGACTCCGGTTCCGAGGATGACGGCAACCGGCAAAAAACTCGCAATCAATAGTGGACGTGAGTGGCACCAACGGCTGGCTTCCGGCATTCCGCACCTCCTGGGCTCAAAGCTTCTCTACATCGAGCATTTGTCGTACGGCGTAGATAGCTTAAGCGGCAGGCACGGCTGGATCGGGAAGAAATGCCGAATTCCATGCGCACCTGGCAAATCCGTGGCCGTATCAGACGTCGCGCAGCACCCTCCGCGATCCGAATGCACCCGGTCGATATCCCGCCAACCGCGCCAGCCGTTAGCTACTTGTCATCGAATTACTCAGTTCGAGCCAGCGCTGCTTCTGACCGCGGACCTGGGCCAGGGCGGCGCGGGATCGCAATGTCGACGACTCCTATGAGAATTGGCGGCGCCGGATTCTCATCGGGCCGCCGCTTTATTCAGCGTTGTGAAACGAGCAAGTGCTACATACGTTCCACGAAAGCTCAACGTGGAGAGACCATGTATGCGAACCGCCCGCGACCGCTGCCATATGGCGCACCTACATTCCGTCGCCGGGGTTGGTTCAGATCGAGTTCGCAGACGCCAATGCGGCTGTTTCCGGAACGCGCTGGAACCCATTCTGCTGTCGGCGTTGTGGATTGGAATCGGGTGGCTCCGGGGCATCGCACAAATGTGGCCACCCTCTCGGATCCGGCCTTACAGTCGGCGGAGTGAGCGATCGGAAACACGCCTCGTCAGGTCCGAACCACAGCGAGCGCGGGTTGCAGCGGCTGGTCTTCTTCAGTGATGCCGTGGTGGCCATTGCGATAACGCTGAACGCGTTGCCGTTTGTCGACAGCGCGCGGCGTTGCGGACTCGAGCACCTCGAAGTTCCTGGCGGACAACAGCTATGCGCTGACAGCCGCCGGGATCAGCTTCGTCGTCATCAGCGCCTACTGGCGGGATCATCATCGCCTGTTCGAGCGTGCCACGGGGTATACGGCCTTGCTGATTCGCGTGAACATGTTGTGGCTGATCGCGATTGCCGCGATTCCGGTGGCCACCGTGCTCGACGTCTACGCTCACCACGACGACCGACTGGCCATCGGACTCTATGTGGGCATCGTCATCTTTGGATCAGCGCGGGGTCACTGCGAAACTTGACGGTAGTAGAGGGCCATGCGTGCGATGTGGTCGCCGTCGGCCGCGACGGTGAGATGGTCCATAGCGTATTGGACCGCGTCGTAGCCGTCGACTCGCGCTTGGAGCTCGAAGGCGATTCGGTTGTCCTGCTCGATCCACCCGGCGGCGGTGACCCTGGGGGTGACCGCGAAGACGGTCTTCTCGTAGAAGCCGCGAATCTGGTCGGAACCGGCGAAATGCCCGAACGGATTGAGCAACTCGGCGTTGTCGGCGAACAGTGCGACGATGCCGTCGAGGTCACCAGCGTTGACCCTGTCCACATAGTGGTCGGCGAGTTGTCGAGCTTTGCCCATGGAAACAACCTTCTTCTGCGCGAGGGTCTGCTTGGCGAGTGCCGCAGGGCAGCAATGAATTCGGTCAGCGTGCGGTCATGCGCAGCGGTAGGTGACGCAGTCCGGTGTGGCGGCTGCTGCGTGTCCACTCGACCGGTCCGGCGAGTTCGAAGCCGTCGAAGCGGGCGAACAGCTCCTCGAATACGACCCGCATCTCCAAGCGGGCCAGATGCGCGCCGAGGCAGAAATGGATGCCCTGACCGAATCCCAAGTGCGGGTTTGGGTCTCGATGGATATCGAAGCGGTCGGCGTGGTCGAATCGGAGCTCGTCACGGTTGGCCGAGGCCTCCCAGACCAATACCTTCTGGCCCGGCTCCAGCCGGTGCCCGGCCAGTTCGACTGGGCGGGTGACGGTGCGGCGCTTCGACGGAGACGGCGCGGTCCAGCGCACGATCTCCTCGATGGCGACCGGCAGCAGTTCCGGGTTGTCACGCAATTCGGCCAGCTGCGAAGGGTTTTCGATCAGCGCGAGAAGTCCGGCCGCGATGGCGTTGCGGGTGGTGTCGGAGCCGCCGGAGAACAGCAGATTGAAGAACGATCGCAACTCCTCGTCGGACAGGCGCGGCGGGTCCTCGTCCGGCATCTCCGCGTGGACGACCAGCGACAGCATGTCCGCGCCCGGATCTGCCCGGCGCTGGGCGATCTGCGCCAAGCCGTACTCGTAGAGTTCGCCCATCGCCGCCGTCCGTTCCGGGCTCATGGTCAGGTAGTCCTGACCGTCGGGAATATCGAAGACATGCTCGATGAGCCCGAACAGGCGGTGACGATCCGCCTCGGGGATACCGAGCAGGAAGCAGATCGCCTGCATCGGAAGCTCGGCCGCGATCTCGGTGAGAAAGTCGTGGTCGCCACCACTGACGACGGTGTCCAGCAGGCGCCCGGTACGCGCCCGCAGATCCTCTTCCAGGTTGCGAACCGTCCTGGGCGTCAAGCCTTTCGACACCAGACGCCGAATCCTGGAGTGCCGCGGATCGTCCATCATGTTCAACACGACGCCCGCCATCGGCAGGTCCTGCAGCACGGTGCCGCCGTAGGGCCGGTCGCCGCCGGTCTCGGAGGAGTAGGTCGTGGGACTGGTCAGGACCTCCTTGGTCTCGGCGTAGGTCGCCACCGACCAGAACCCCTCACCGTCGGGAGTGTGCGCAGTGGGCTCGTGCCAGTACACGGGAGATTCGGTGCGGTGCAGGGCGAACAGGCCGTGCGGGAAGCCCGCGGCGAAGTTGTCCAGATCGGTGAGATCCACGGACGAGAGCGACTCAGCCATATGTTACAAGCTATACATTTATAGATAAATATGTAAAGAACCTAGGATGGCCCACTGTGACAGCTCCGAAGTTGGCCTGGGGTGGGGATCCACCGATGGACGGCGCGGGCGCGCGGCAGCGGCTCGTCGAGGCCGCGGCCCGATGCCTGATCCGGTTGGGTCGCGCGCGCACGTCGATCAGCGTGGTCGCCGCCGAGGCGCGTGTCTCACGACCGACCGTCTACGCACACTTCAGCGGCCGCGAAGAGTTGATCGAACTCGCCGCGACGCATGTCTCGGCCGGGTTGTTCCAGCACATCGTCGACGAGGCGAGCCATGCGTCCACGGCAGCGGATTTCGTGGTGGAGGCCACCGTCGCGGGAGCGCGACTACTGCGTGAAACCCAGCGGACCGCCCTGTCCTCGGCAGACTCCGCCGACGCCGAGTGGCTCGCCACACTGATGACACCAGAGTCACTGCGGCTGGCCCGGCACTATCTCGAACCCATCCACCGATACGAGCCCGACCTGGAACTGGACCTCGACGAAATCGCGGAAACGACAATCAGATTCCTCATCTCGATCCTGCAATTCGACACCCCCGCCACGAGCGACTCCGAACGCCTGCGCGGCTACCTGCGCCGCCGACTCGTACCGGCTCTCGGGCTGAAGACCGAACCATAACCCCGACGGGGTCAACCAAGGTCAGAGCCTCCGGCGTCCCCGGCATCGCACCCACCGCCGCGCGGGGCCACCCGGCTGCGCCGACTCCGGCAGTTCGAATGGCATGCGCACGCGGGTGGGTTCTACAGAACCTCGCGAAAGCTCGGCCCCAGTGTGGGTCGTGGGAGGACGATGAATGCCTGTGGGGGCCGATCCGGCCGTCACGGCTCGAAGACGGAGAACCAACCTAGTGCGGTGCGGATCCGGCTGATCCGTGCCGAGGAAGGGTGCGCATCATGTCGACGCCGACCACACCGAGCATCGTGTTCGCTCACGGTTTATGGGCCGACGGGTCCTGCTTCAGCAAGGTGATTCCCACACTGCAGGCGGAGGGACACGAGGTGGTGTCCACGCAGAACAGCCTCGACACCCTGGAAGGTGATGTCGCCGCGATCAAGCGGGCACTGGGCCGGGTCAGCAGCCCGGCCATCCTCGTCGGTCACTCGTACGGCGGCACCGTCATCACAGCCGCGGGGACCGATGACCGGGTCGCGGGACTCGTCTACATCGCCGCACTCGCCCCGGACGAGGACGAGACGTCGCAGAGTCTGCAGGCCAAGTTCCCGACGACGGATCTGTTCGCGCACATCGAGATCGCCGAGGGTCGAATCTGGTTGCGACCGGACGGTATCGAGTACTTCGCGGGCGATCTCTCCGAACAGGAACAGCAACTCGTGCTCGCGACCCAGGGTGTCCCCGCCGCGGACCTCTTCGACCAGCAGGTAGCAGGCACCGCATGGAAGTCGAAACCGAGCTGGTACATCGTGGCCAGAAACGACCGCACCGTGCATCCCGAGCTGGAGCGCTTCTGCGCGAAACGCATGAACGCCAGCACCTACGAGGCGGACAGCAGTCACGTCCCGATGCTGTCCCAGCCCAGCCTGGTGATCGACGTGATCCGCACCGCCGCGAAATCCTGCCAGGGGGCATAGCCGGCCTCGAACAGCGGGAAGAGCTTCAGCAGGCGTTGGATCCCATCTAGCGTGTGCCCGCGCGTCGGGTGGGGTCTTCGCCCGGTCGGTCGCGCAGCCCCCGTGGGGGCTGCTGCTGCCTGGCACCATTCAGCTGACCGCGCACACCGTCGTACAGGGCCGCGCATGGCTGTGGCTCGACGATCACACGGACGCGATCGAACTGAATCCCGGCGACCTGGCACTGGTCCGCGGCGGCCCTGGCCACCACATCGCACACGAAGCGCGAGCAGCCTGTATCTCACCGGAACGCTTCCGCGAACTCCACACCGACGACCAGCACGCCGAACTCCGGAATGCGACGGTATTCCTGTGTGGCGCATATCGATTCGCTGGTGACGTCGGCCACGGCCCGATCCGGACCCTGCCCCCGATCCTGCTCCTGCGCACCGCCGCCGGTGATCCCCTGCACGATGTCATCGCCATGCTGTCGCGCGAGCTGAGCGGACCGGCCCCCGGACAGCAAACCGTCCTCGATCGGCTTCTCGACGTGCTGCTGGTTCTGGCGATGCGTGCCTGCTTCGAACAGAACCCGACAGCACCGGCTACACCTCACCCAACGCCTTCGCCGCCGCCTTCCGCCGCCGTCATGGGCAACCGCCGGGCCAGTGGCGTCAGACCGAGCTCGCCAGACCCGCCGAGCCGATCCACGGGACATGAGCGACGACGGCGATCCGGCCCCGGCATCTCATCCGAGTCCGCTCACCGGCGTCGCACTGGTTCGGCCGCCGCGCCCCTGGCCGCCTGCCTCGAGTGCCTCGGCGATGTGATAACTAGCGATATTCAATTCCGCTGCGCCCGCGCGAATCTCGGAGGGATCAGCGGTCAGGATGCTGTCTCGAGCCCGATCAGCAGGGCGGTGAGGATGCGGGTGAGTTTCGGTTCGACGTCGACCACGGCGTGGGCGAGCTCGGGGCGGGACTCGTAGAGTGCGCGAGCGAACTCGCCAGCGCGAACGCGATCGCCCCGGGATCGCGATCGGCCGATTCGCAGCGCCGCTCTCAGGCGGACAGCGTATGCAGCTCGCCGGTGATCGCCTGCCGGATCTGGTCATGGAGCGTGCCGAGTGCATAGCGCTCATCGGTCCACCGATCGGGCGGATAAAGCCACACCGGGCCGCCCACCAGATCGCC
The DNA here is from genome assembly GCF_040680715.1 of Nocardia sp. NPDC051981. Classification (NCBI taxonomy): domain Bacteria; kingdom Bacillati; phylum Actinomycetota; class Actinomycetes; order Mycobacteriales; family Nocardiaceae; genus Nocardia; species Nocardia sp. NPDC051981. The sequence continues at coordinate 297,825 of NZ_JBFAXK010000005.1, forward strand.
TGGCTCCCAATCGAATCGCGGCCACACATGAACGTGCAGGAAGGCATCGGTGTTGCCGAGGATCTCCAGATTCACCCGCCGGAAGGCCGGATCCAGTCGCGTACACGCCCGCTCGACCGCCTCCCCCAACAGATCCATATCGGCAAGAAACGCTGCACGCCGCGGGCGCGACAACTCGGAAAGGCGTTGCACCGCAGGATCATCGGTCAGCAGCAGTGAATAGCCGGGCAGGAACTGAGTATCACCGATGACGGCGAACCCGGCCGTGAGCCGACACATCACTGTCGGATTCGCCCCACGCAAGGCGCTGCCGATCCGGTCATTGCGCCAATCGCTCATCTCCACACATTAGCGAGCCCGCATCCGCTGTACAGACAGGTGCCGAGTGGGACGACCCACTCGAGATGCGCTGACGTGTGCCCCACTCGGGTGGGACGCACCCTTGTGGGGCATCGACAGCCGATCCGGCCTCGCTGGGCTCTGCCCATTCTAAGTCGGGACTGCCTGTCGCCTTACAAAATCATGCTGGGCCACGACCGAACGAATGCGCCGAGAACGGATCCGCATTGCGGAGGTAGTGGGTTCAGCGAGGAGGGGTGTCTTTCAGGGAAGGATCACCCCGTCCTCGCCGTGGGAGGTGACGCCGACCGAAACCCGCGACCGGACATCGGAGAGCACTTGTCGTGTCCGAGCGTTGTCGACGAATTCCTCTGGCGTGGAGTGGTTTCTGTCCGGAACGATCGTCGGCCTCCCAGTCATGGCCGGGGCTCAGCGATCGGAGCACTGTTACTGGGCTGCTCGCGCGACGTCGACGATCCAGGTGATGCCGAAGCGATCGCGCAGCATCCCGAAACCGGGCGCCCACTGGGCCGGACCGAATTCCTCGATGACCGCCCCACCGGCCGCGAGGCGTTCCCACAACGCGCCGACCTCCTCGACCGTGTCACCGCGCACGGAGAGGAAGAACGGCTCCGCGGTGATGGTGGCGCCGTTCTCGCGACGGGTGGTGGGCGCGCCCTGGGCGACCGGCGCTGTCTCACCGGGCACGTCATAGGCCATGACCCGAAATCCGTTGTCGGCGATCACCTGGCCGAACACGACCTTGGTGGCGTCCGGCAACTCGGCGGGCATCCCGAAGTCACCGTAGCTGGCCACAGAGAGTTGCCCGCCGAACACCGACTGGTAGAACTCCAGGGCCGCGCGAGCCTGTCCGTGGAAGTTGAGGTGGGCAACAGCGTTTACCGACATGGTGATTCGGTCCCTTCACAAGTGGTTTCGACGCGGGGTCTTTCCCGCGACGAGAGCCACCCTGTCAGCAATACCGGACAGGGAACGTCCGCTACCTATGGCAGCCTGGCGACCATGCCGACCGCCTCCTCGACAGTGACCTCCCGCCGCCTGCTCTCGCTGCTGTCGCTGCTGCAGGTCCGCCGTGACTGGCCGGGAGGCCTGCTCGCCCAGAGGCTCGGTGTCAGCGAACGCACGGTGCGCCGCGATGTCGATCGCCTGCGCGAGCTCGGCTACCTCGTCCGGGCGGTGAAGGGACCCGAGGGCGGCTATCGGCTCGAAGCGGGCATCGAACTGCCGCCACTGCTGTTCGATGACGAGCAGGCCGTCGCGCTGGCCGTGGCATTGCGGATCGCGGCCGGGACCGGGGCGGGTATCGAAGAGGCTGCGGCACGAGCGCTGCCGACCGTCCGCCAGGTCCTGCCTTCTCGCCTGCGCCAGCGCATCGACATGCTCGAAATCACGGCCGTCGAACCAGCCGCGCGCCGGGCCGACCCCCAAGTCCTGCTCGCGCTGAGCGCGGCCATCCGATCCAGAGAGGAACTGCGGTTCGACTACCAGTCGCCGATACCGCCGCACGACACCTATCCCCAGCCGCCGCGACGAGTTCAGCCCCACCACCTCGTGGTCCACAGTGGACGCTGGTACCTCATCGGATGGAACCCGCAGCGCTCGGACTGGCGTATCTACCGTGCCGACCGGATGACGCTTCGTGTCCCCAACGGACCGCGCTTCACCCCAAGGCAACTGCCAGGTGGCGACATCGCCTCCTTCCTCTCTGCCCGGTTCAAAGGCTCCGAAGGCGCGAACTCCTGGCCATGCCAAGGCGAGGTGATCCTCGATCTCCCCGCCACCCAGGTGGCCCCCTTCGCCGCCGACGGCATCGTCGAGGAACTCGGCCCCACCCGAACCAGACTGCTGACCGGCTCCTGGTCCTGGCCCGCACTCGCAGCGACGCTGGCGCGTTTCGACACCGAAATCGAAGTCATAGGCCCGGATCCGCTACGTGACGCCTTCGCCGAACTGTCGCGCCGCGCAGCCCACGCCGCACGCACGACGACATAGGTTCGATGGCACCGTCGCCACCGGAACCTGACACCCCGCCTCCCGGATTCGGATCGTTCACGCGGGCAGGCGATTTCACATCCAACACCGCCAACCTGCCATCAGCGTATTCCAGCAGCAGATCCGGCACGTGCCGGCACACCTATCCCAATCGTGCGCGCACCGGGGCTGCCCACGCTGCTCACGAATCATTCGGAAATGCACCACTTTTGGGTCCGCGATTCGGAATCGGTTCGACCATCAACGAGTGGCCACGTGATACCGGATCAGATCGGCGAGCTGAGTTCGACTGTCATCGAACGGGTGGCTGGATTTGAGGGCGCGGCTCTGGACCACGGCGCCTTCGATCGACGAGAGCAGGAATCCGGCCAGCGAGCACGCCTTCGTTTGTTCGATTCCGACAGCGATGAGTCCGTCGGCGAGCCGCGCGGTCCATTCGGCGAACGACCGGCCGGCCGCGAACTGCACATCCGGATCCAGCCCGTCAACGGCAGCAGCCATCATGAACGAACCCGCCCGATAATCGGTGGACTCCAAGGGAAACCGCCAGAAGGCGAACAGTTGATCCAGCCAATCTTCCAGTGAAGCGGCAGTGGCTAGTGCGTCGGCGAGCCTGCCCACGTGCGAGTACCCGATCCGGGACATGGATTTCGCCGCTGTCTCCACGAGTTGGCCCTTCCCGAACGGGAAGTGGCGATACAGCGCGTCTGGGGACGTGTTGCGCTGCTCGAGCAGATCGGTCAGTGCGACACCGTGCACACCGTGTTCTTGCACGTTACCGAAGCTGGAAGTCGACACGGAGCTGCGAACGAGTTTTTGTGGGATTCCTCCAAGAGGCATCCCACAGGGCCTCGGACGTCAAGCCTCTGATCGCGTACCGCAGCACCGCGATCAGGCCGCAGAGGGAACGACATCTCCGACCGACCGGGTTCATTTCAAGGCAGGCCGGGAGCGCGCCACGACAATGCCCGTGACGATGACGATCCCGCCGACGACAGCATTCCAGCCGACAGTTTCGGACAACAACACTGCACCCAGGACGGTGGACCAGATCGGGACGACGTAGGTGATCGTCGAGGCGACCGTCGCCCCGACGGAGGCGATCACCTGCATGTTGAGCACGAACGCGTAGCCCGTGCCGAACACGCCAAGCACGATCAGGCCGACAGCGCCAGGCCACCCCGGTGCGGTCGGGACACGACCGGCCAGCAGGGCAAGCAGAGCCAATTCCAGTGTGGCGGTGAGTAACTGGGTGAGTGACAGGACCGCTGGCGAACTTCCCGGCTTGGTGAAGAACCTGCGGGTGTAGGCGAATCCAGCACCGTAGCAGAGGGTGGCGCCCAGACAGGCGACAACGCCGCCCACCGTGTCGGCATCCATGCCCCGCCAGACTCCGAGCAGGCAAGCCACGCCTGCAAACCCGATCAGGACACCTTCGACCCGACGTCGGGTCAGCGGCTCACCGGGGACCAGCAGGATGGTGAAGCCCATTGTCATGATCGGGGTCGTCGCGTTGATCAGGCCGGCCAGCACCGAGCTGATGTGTTGCTCGGCCAGCGCGAACAGCGTGAAGGGAATCGCGTTGAGCAGCAGGGCTATCACAGCAGCATGGCCCCATGTCGACCGTGTGCGCGGTAGCGCCTCCCGGCGCACCGCACACACGACGGCCAGCGTGAGCGCGCCGAAGGCACACCGCCATAACGCGACCCACACCGAGGCGACACCTGCATCGACGGCGAGCTTGATGAGAACGAAACTGGCACCCCAAATCCCGGACAGCACAGCGAACTTCGGCACCCAACTGGCCCTCATTCGCGCTCTGGCTTCGACCAGGGTCATCGGAGGGCCCCTTTCACGCGAGTCGTTCGGTCGCGTTTCAGTCTGCCGGTGAGCTATATATGAGTCCAATGACATGAATTGGTCACATCATGAGGAAGATTCATGGACATCTCACTAACACACCTCAGGACTCTGGTTGCGGTCGTGGACGCCGGCGGATTCGGCTCGGCCGCAGCCGAACTCGGCGTCAGCCAGTCCGCCGTATCGCACACCATCGCAGCGCTCGAGCGCCTCAGCGGACAGCCTGTGGTGACGCGAGAGTTCCCCGTCACCCCCACCGCCCTGGGCCGGGGCATTCTCGAGCATGCCCGGGTCGCGGTGGCGGCCACCATGGCCGCCGAGGACGTGCTGCGAGGCCGTACCGGTATCCCTTCCGGTTCGATCACACTCGCGGCACCGCCGACCGCTTGTCACGCCTTGCTTCCTGATCTCCTCAACGCCTGGGAGGTCGAACTGCCCCGAGTGAGAGTTGTTGTGCTGGAAGGCGAAGACGCCGAAGTGGCTGGGTGGCTCGGTGATGCGACCGCGGATGCGGCGGTGCTCGTCGACCCGTCCGAAGCACCGCCGCGAGCGGTACTGCTGGCGCGAGACGCCTTCCGTGCGGTCATGAGAAGGGATCATCCGCTGGCCGCCGAGGCGGTCGTCGACATTGCCGACCTCACCGACGACCCGCTGCTGCTGTCGACGGGCGGCTGCGAGCCGCACATCCGGGAGTTGCACCGCCGTGCCCGCTCCGAATTCCGGCCCACACATCGGGTGCGCCAGCTGAGCACCTTGTTCTCCATGGTCAGGGCAGGAATCGGGGTGACCGTGGTACCCGAGTCCGCTGCGGGTATGGAAGGCGACGACCTGGTCTTGGTTCCGATCAAACACAATCTCGAACGGTCCCTGTACCTTTGCGGCCCCTCCGATCGGCCATGGCATCCGGCTGTCGCCCACATGGTGGACACAGCACGGTCTCGAACCAGGTCAGCGCAGCAACCACCAGCGTCTCGACACCAGTCGTCAAGGTAGGTTCGATAGCGGGTGCGAACTCAGGTGAGTGGTTTGCCGGTAGCCGGTCCATAAGCACGGTGGAATCGATTCCGCTCCAGAACCAATAGACGGTGGGCGCCCCGGCTACCGCACCGAGTATCCCGACAGCCTCGCTGGCGGCAACCAGAGGCAGGGGTGTCCCGTCCACTCACCTGCCGCGCGCGAGCAAGCTCGCCGCCCCCACCAGGCAGGTGGCATGCACGTCGTGACCGCAGGCGCGCATCACCGTCAATCAGCTCGATCATCATCAATCGTCGTGTAGGTTCGCATCATATTTGTCAGATGGAGCTCTCGTGTTCTGCGTTTTCATGCAGTTTTCTCACCGTTCTGTCCACGATTTCGTCTCATCGATGTGTCCATTTCTTCCACATGAGTGCGGCTAGAGGAAGCCCCGCTCATTCCTTCCGGAGCGCCGCCAGAAGATCAATCTCCAAGGTAGTTGCTGCTGTGGCCATTTGGGGGGTACTGTCGCCACACCTGCTGTGTGTGGCCATGATTCAGATGCTGCGCTTGCGGCGTTCAACCTGAATATAGTTTCCGCTGCGGCGATCGGCTGTGCGTGCCAGACCGCCTTGTCCATCCGTGCGCAGTTCGCACGCGCCGCCCTCACCGACCGTGAAGTGAACGTGCTGTTGATGATGACGCGTGGACTGTCCAACAGGGAGATCGCCGAACGACTCCATATCGCCACCCAGACCGTCAAAACCCATGTCAGCGGAATTCTTCCCAAACTCGGTGCCAGAGACCGCACCCAGGCGGTGATCCTGGCCTACGAATCCGGCTGCGTCGACCGCTGAGGGCACACCTCCCACCCGAGCGGACGACACCGTCGGTACTCGTCGAGCCCGTTGCCGACAATCGCCACGTTGCAAGCACACTCGCCGTACGGCGTATCCGGCAGTCCCGCGCCCCGGATTCACGGACAGCTTCTGAGCTTTCTGTTCGGTTGCGGGAAGCGGGATTTCGTGTGTCGGGGCTGTGGGCTAGTCGTCTGCAAGAGATGGGAGCTCGCAAAGCGCTGCGGTTCCCGTGACCGCGAACACCAGGGTGAGTGCACCGCAGCCGGCTGCGAACGGATCGAATCGGGCACCGGAGAAGGCGAAGATCAGCAAGACCGCGCCGGTGACCACGGCGACCGCGGCCAGGACCACGCCGCCGGCACCAGCTCGCCGGCGACTCGGTGCGATGACGGTGTCGGGGCCGAGGTTGGCCAGGACTCGTGAACCTGCGCCGACGACCAGCAGCCAACCGATCCACCACACCGATACGACAGCCAGCCGGATCGGCACCGGCGGAATCCGGGGCAGCACACTGCCATGCACGGTGATCACCACCGTCGCGACCAGGACCACCGGAACAGCGAAATATCGCGTGGACCGCCATGCCACCGCAGCCAGCGCGGTCCGGTTCGGATGTGGCAACGGTGTCACCAGCGCGCACCCCACCAGCAGGGCCGCCGCGCAGCCCCGCAGCACCTGCCTGAGGACGGGGCCGGCGTCCTCGGTAATGAGATTCGCGATGAACCATCCGTAACCGGCGACCGCGAGGACCATCGCGGTCGCGCGGGCGGTGCGCTGCCCGCGGTGACGAGGCGGCCAGATCGCCGGTTGCAGCCAGATGGCGGCCGCGCTCGCCACCAGATTCGGCCAGGATCGCCACCCCTCGGAACGTGCGGCGTCGCACAGGTCCTCACCCCACCGGTCGAGGTAGGGCCGCGGATACAACAACCGCACGAGGATTTGCGTGCAGCTGGTCACGCCGGGCTCACCCCCAGACGCCGCAATCCGGTCCTCGACACCTCTGCCATGGCACGCAGTTCCCGTTCCAGCAACGCGGCGCCCTGCGGGGTCAGGCGAACCGGGCGCTGCCGCCCGACACCATCGACAGCCTCGATCAACCCTTTGGCTTCGAGCCGTGCCAGCGCCCCGTACAGGCTGCCGGCCGCAAGCCGATCACCGACCAAGTGCTCGATCGCGGCATTGATCGCGTAGCCGTGCAACGGCCCCTCGGCAAGCGCGCACAGCACCAGTACCTGTGCGTCGTTGGCGAGCATCAGGACCTCCTCGTTCGACCCCTTCCCAGCAGACTAGTACACATTGCGTAGCTCGCACCACGTAGTACGCAGCGCGTACTATGCATGTGGTTGACGGCTCTGCCGGTCAGAAGGGAGCAGCGGCGGTGGGAGATGAACAGGTGATATCGGTCGGCAGCCAGGTCCGGGGTGTCACGAGTGCGGCGTTGATGGCCTCCGTTGTGGCAGGGGCCGGGTTCGTCGCCTTCGCATGGACCACGACGCAGGCCAAGACCGTACGGGCGGCGAGCCCGTGGCACGACGACCCGTACGACGTGGTGGTGTCGTTCACCGAATTCGTGGTACCAGCAGTGCTGTTGCTGATGGCACTGCGAATGCTGTTGTGGCGCAACGATCAAACACAACCAGCCTTCCGCGTCGCACAGCTGGCACGGACCGCCGCCGCGAGTACGGGGCTCGTGGCGATGACTGCGGCGACGGACTGGATCGCGGTCGCGGTCGACGCCGATCGCACGGCTTGGACCGCGACGACCACGCCGGTATTGATCACCGCACTCACAGTCCTCACCGCCGTCACCGCCGCCGGGCTGATGCTGCAGCGAAAAGCGCTGCGATTGCCAGTATCCGAGCGAGTGCACGATGGTGATTGGCTCGACGACATCGAACCCCTGGCCGCAGTGCTCACCGGCGGCCGGGCCATTGTCCGCCCCTCCCACTACAGGTCAGCTGCGGCGTTCACCCGCCGTCACGACATCGCCGTTCTTGCGGTGGCGGCCGTGGCCGCGGGGGCAGCGGTCACAGCCACGCAAGCCATCGGCGAGAGGTGGACCGACCCGCTGCTGATCGTCTTCGCAATAGTCGTCGCCACCAGCGGGTTCTTTGGGATGGCCATGCTCGGCAACCACGTCCTCGTCTTCATAGCCCCAGCCCCGCGGCCGAACCGGATACATCGCGCAGTCCGCGCCGCCGCCACGGCCGCCGCGCTAGCAGTACCGGCCACGGTGGCCCTGCGCGCCGCGATCTGGTCCCTGCTCGGCGATGTCACCGAACACTCGCCCCTGGGGCTGCTCCTGCTGGCGACCGGCGGCGCAGTCATCGTCGGAAGCGTGACCTTCGGCCTTGTCGCGCCGCGCAACCACTCATAACTGCTTCTGATCCGGCCACCAGCGGCGTTGAACCCATAACGGTCCAAGATCGTTCAGAACGTGTCACGGATGCACGGCGGCCGGTAGCCGGTCGGTCCAAGCTTCATACGTGGATAACGCTGACGACTCCGAGATCCGCCAGCATCGACAGGACAGTTCCGCGATGTGGGGTGCGCCGCATGGCGCACTGACCGAACCGGCCAGCGCGGGACATGGTCAACCAGGGTCGATTGACCTCAGCATGGACTTTCGCCGCGGACAGCTCGGTCTCTTACAGGATTCGCGCTCCAGCCTGAGTGACTGTCCATAGGTTTCGGGAACGACCAGATCGCGCCGAACCACATCATGATCGCGACGCCTCGCGGACTCAACGTTACGACGCAGTCGCCAGACCGGCGGCGGAATGCTTGCGACGCGACCGGAATGCGTCGGCATCGCCACGAGGACCTCTACGAAGATGTTCACGGTGGATCCGGATCCAACCGTCAGCCATTAGCCAGCGTCGCTGGGCGCGAGCGTCGAGAGGTTGAAGAACAGTGGGACACCACGGGGATCGACTGCGGCGGCGGCGATCTCGGCCCACCCCGGCCCCCGACCGCCATGACAGCGGCGGTAGTCGCTGATGAATCGAGCAATGCTTGCGCCGACTACGTGTGCAGGCATCTGTGATACGTGGTCACCGTAGAATCGGATATGGTAGCGGCGCCCTGGGCACAGCCAGCCAGCGTCCCGGTCGGATGTCACCCATCCGGCTGTCAATCGATGATCAAGAGACGATGCGGACCGCGTAGGGCATGATGCCGTCTTCGCGGACGGCGGCCACGCGGACGACCTCGCCGCTCTGGGGGGCCTCGATCATCTTGTTGTTGCCGAGATAGAGGGCGACGTGTTCGCTGCCGCCGGGGCCCCAGAAGAGCATGTCGCCGCGGGCGCGTTCGGCGACGGGAACCCTTGTGCCCATGGTGTATTGGTAGCCGGAGTAGTGGGGTAGGGAGACGCCGATGCCGGCGAAGGCGTAGATCATCAGGCCGGAGCAGTCGAAGCCGGTCTTGTTGTAGTCGCCGTAGCTGTCGGCGGTGCCGCCGTCACGGATGCCAAGGGTGGGGCCGTTCTCGTCGCCGCCGCCCCAGGCGTAGACGACGCCCAGCTGGGACATGGCACGGTCGACCACGGTCTCGATGAGCTGTGCGTTGGAGCCCGGTGGCCGGCTGGGCTGGATGGAGCGCTTCGGTGGCGGTGAGGTGTCCTGCACGACGTGCGGGCGGTGGCCCTGGCCGACCTGGCCGGCGCGATCGGCGGCGGCACGGTCGGCGGCCACGCGAGCAGCAGCGGCTACCGCGGCGGCGCGGGCCGCGGCCTCCTCGGCCTTGCGCTGCTGGTCCCAGGCGACGAAGGTGTCGCGCTGGCTCTGCAGGCCCGCGACATTGGCGCGGGCCGCGTCCAGCCGCTGCTGGGCCGAATCACGCTGCCCGACAAGGTCGTTGCGGCGGATGTTCTGCTGGTCGAGTTCGGCCTGGGCGGCCGTGACCGCGTTCTGGGCCTCGGTCTTCTTGGCGTCGGCGGCGGCCGCGGCGGCGTCGGCGGCCTGCTGGGCCTGTTTGGCGGCGGAGGTCTTGTTGGCCTGGTCGATCTGGGCGTGACGCAGGCCGTCGACCACCTGCTGCTGGTTCTTGGAGGCGATGGTCAGCACCTGCGCGCGGTTGAGCGCGATCTCGGGGCTGGGCGCGGCCAGATAGCTGACCAGCGAGGTGGAGCCGGGGCGCATGTAGACCTGGGCGACGTATTTGTCGAAATTCCCGTGCGCGATATCGACTTTCGCGCCGGCGTCGGTCAGATCCTGCTGGCACTGGGCGACGGCGCGGGCGGCGGTGTCGGCGGCGTCGCGGGCCATCTGCAGATCCACCAGGGCCTTGTTGACGGCCTCACGGCGACCGGCGACCGCGTCGTCGAGTTGCCGCAGCTGCTGTTCGGCGGCGGCCACCTGGTTGATGAGGGCGCCGACCTCGCCGACGCCGGCGTCGACCTGGGCGCCTGCGGCATTGAGGTCGCTGTCGCTGGGGTTGGGGGGTGGCGGTGGTACCGCGTGCCCGCCGGCCATGGGCAATGCCAAAACGATGAGCACTACGAGCAACTCCGTAGCGACCCGCGCCGGGCGTCGTAGTCGCTTCGCCGGTCGTCGCATCGCACCTCCCTGGAGTCCCATCCGGCACAAAATCCCCAAACGTGCCATCGCGAAACCGTACGGCACGTTCAGGATCCCGCCGCTCAGGCACGCCACAATCACATGCATGTAATTCGCTGGTAGCCAAGAAGTTGCAGGTAAATCCCACAATCACCATGCGTCACAACACGCGACACTCGGTACGTTTTCGGCGTGTCGCGAACAAACCGGACTCTGCACACCTGATCCGGGCATGAAAAAGGGGCCCGGGACGAACCCGAACCCCGAACGGAGACACCGCCTCCCGACGCGAACGCGCTACCCGACCGGCGTCGGCGCACCCGCCGGCTGCCCGCGCCGCACCTTCACTGCGTACAACCCGCCGATCGTCGCGATCAGCACACCGAGGATGACCAGTGTGATCACCGTCCACGACACGGTCTCCGGCTGCTCGAGCCGATCCACGAAAACCCGCGCGGCGTCGGTGGTGTGCTCGGGGCCGCGATACTTGGCCTTGTCCTCGGCCCACTCCAGGTGCCCGCGGGTGAACTGGTCGCTGTAGGTGCCCACCCAGTCGTCGCTGAAGACCACCACGGTGCCGTGCTCGATCTTGCCGACCTCGTTGGCCAGATCGCGCAGGTTCGCCTCGATGCCCGGATTGCCCTGCACCACAATGATGTCGAGCTGAACGCCGTGCTCACGCGCGTCGGCGGCGATGGCGGCGAGGGCCTCCTGATCGCGTTCGGTGGGGGCGGCGACATGATCATCGGCGAGATCGGCGATGATGGCATTCAGGTCGGTGTTCGGCGGTAGTTCCGCCTTCGAGGGCGTGAAAACCGAGGAGTGCGGAGCGGTCACGAAACGCAGGGTACGGGACGGCGTGTCATATCACCTCACCGCGCCATGCAAGTCACCTCACCGATCGCGCGAAATCGTGTCTCGCGCTGGGCGGAATCCCGGGCCCGACGGCCCGATAACCCGCCCCCGATGTGCTCACAGGACAAGCGTACTGTTAATGTCGGAAGACGGACGAGGCCCGCGCCTCGACGAGCCATCGGCACAGCCCCGCCGGTGGCCCTCCCATTCACAGACGAGTGGAGCTGAACGTGACGAGTATCGATACCTTCGGCGCCAAGGGCACCCTCGAGGTCGGAAGCAACTCTTACGAGATCTTCCGCCTCTCGGCCGTGCCCGGCACCGAGAAGCTGCCCTACGCCCTGAAGGTCCTCGCGGAGAACCTGCTTCGCACCGAGGACGGCGCCAACATTACCGCCGACCAGATCCGCGCCCTCGCGAACTGGGACCCGAACGCCGAGCCGGACACCGAGATCCAGTTCACGCCCGCCCGCGTGATCATGCAGGACTTCACCGGCGTGCCCTGCATCGTCGACCTCGCCACCATGCGTGAGGCCGTCACCACCCTCGGCGGCGACCCGAACAAGGTCAACCCGCTGTCTCCCGCCGACATGGTCATCGACCACTCGGTCATCCTCGACGTGTTCGGCACCGCCGACGCCCTCGAGCGCAACGTCGATCTGGAGTACGAGCGCAACGGCGAGCGTTACCAGTTCCTGCGCTGGGGCCAGGGCGCGTTCGACGACTTCAAGGTCGTCCCGCCGGGCGTCGGCATCGTGCACCAGGTCAACATCGAGTACCTGGCGCCCACCGTCATGGTCCGCAACGGCCAGGCCTACCCCGACACCTGTGTCGGCACCGACTCGCACACCACCATGGTCAACGGCCTGGGCGTGCTGGGCTGGGGCGTCGGCGGCATCGAGGCCGAGGCCGCCATGCTGGGCCAGCCGGTCTCCATGCTGATCCCGCGCGTCGTCGGCTTCAAGCTGACCGGTGAGATCAAGCCGGGCGTGACCGCCACCGACGTCGTGCTCACCGTCACCGACATGCTGCGCAAGCACGGTGTGGTCGGCAAGTTCGTCGAGTTCTACGGCAAGGGCGTCGCCGAGGTGCCGCTGGCCAACCGCGCCACCCTGGGCAACATGTCCCCTGAATTCGGCTCCACCGCCGCGATCTTCCCGATCGACGAGGAGACCATCAGCTACCTGCGCCTGACCGGCCGCAGCGACGAGCAGCTCGCGCTCGTCGAGGCGTACGCCAAGGAGCAGGGCCTGTGGCACGACGCCGACAACGAGCCGGCCTACTCGGAGTACCTGGAGCTGGACCTGAGCACCGTGGTGCCGTCCATCGCCGGCCCGAAGCGCCCGCAGGACCGGATCCTGCTGTCGGACAGCAAGACCCAGTTCCGTCAGGACATCCGCACCTACACCAACGACCCCGTCCCGCACACCGCCCTGGACGAGGCGCTGGAAGAGTCCTTCCCGGCCAGCGACCCGGTCGCCTCCGGCACCGCCTCCGACGGTTCGGCCGTGCCGACCGCCGCCAACGGCAGCGCCGGTCGCCCGTCGAAGCCGATCAAGGTCTCCGACCCGGAGCGCGGTGAATTCGTCCTGGATCACGGCGCCGTCGTGGTCGCGGGCATCACCTCCTGCACCAACACCTCCAACCCGTCGGTCATGATCGGCGCGGCCCTGCTGGCCCGCAACGCCGTCGAGAAGGGCCTCGCGTCCAAGCCGTGGGTCAAGACCAACATGGCCCCGGGCTCGCAGGTCGTCGCCGACTACTACGAGAAGGCCGGTCTCTGGCCGTACCTGGAGAAGCTGGGCTTCTACGTGGGCGGCTTCGGCTGCACCACCTGCATCGGCAACACCGGTCCGCTGCCGGAGCAGATCTCGGCCGCGATCAACGACAACGACCTGTCGGTCACCGCGGTGCTCTCGGGCAACCGCAACTTCGAAGGCCGTATCTCGCCCGACGTCAAGATGAACTACCTGGCCTCGCCGCCGCTGGTCATCGCGTACGCGCTCGCGGGCACCATGGACTTCGACTTCGAGACCGACGCCCTGGGCAAGGACCAGAACGGCAACGACGTCTTCCTGAAGGACATCTGGCCGTCCGCGCAGGAGATCGACGACACCATCAAGTCGGCGATCAGCCGGGACATGTTCACCAAGTCCTACGCCACCGTGTTCGACGGTGACCAGCGCTGGCAGGGCCTCAACACCCCGGAGGGCGACACCTTCGCGTGGGACGAGAAGTCCACCTACGTCCGTAAGGCCCCCTACTTCGACGGCATGTCGATGGAGCCGGCCCCGGTCGAGGACATCAAGGGCGCGCGCGTGCTGGCGCTGCTGGGCGACTCGGTCACCACCGACCACATCTCCCCCGCCGGTCCGATCAAGCCGGGCACCCCGGCCGCGCAGTACCTGGACGCCAACGGCGTTGCGCGCAAGGACTACAACTCGCTGGGCTCGCGTCGTGGTAACCACGAGGTGATGATCCGCGGCACCTTCGCCAACATCCGTCTCCGCAACCAGCTGCTGGACGACGTCTCGGGTGGCTACACCCGCGACTTCACCCAGGACGGCGGCCCGCAGGCCTTCATCTACGACGCCTCGCAGAACTACCAGGCCGCGGGCATCCCGCTGGTCGTGCTGGGCGGCAAGGAGTACGGCTCGGGTTCCTCGCGTGACTGGGCCGCCAAGGGCACCCGTCTGCTGGGCGTCAAGGCCGTCATCACCGAGTCGTTCGAGCGCATCCACCGCTCGAACCTGATCGGCATGGGCGTTGTGCCGCTGCAGTTCCCGGCCGGCGAGTCCGCCGCGTCGCTGGGCCTGGACGGCACCGAGGTCTTCGACATCGAGGGCATCACCAAGCTGAACGAGGGTGTGACTCCGAAGACCATGAAGGTGACCGCCACCAAGGAGAACGGCGAGAAGGTCGTCTTCGACGCGGTGGTCCGCATCGACACCCCCGGTGAGGCGGACTACTACCGCAACGGCGGCATCCTGCAGTACGTGCTGCGCAACATGATTCGCGGCTAACCACCGCGATACCGTCTCGGTTTCGAAGGGCTGTTTCGAAGCCGAGACGTGGTGGCAGGCGGTGGATCTCGCGATTGTCGCAGGTCCGCCGCCCGCCACGCGGCCCGATCCCGGGCCGCTTCGCTCGTCGCTCGTGCGGGTTCCCCAATCTGGTCGCAAGATCGATAAGGAGAACCCGCACAACACGTTTCGGAGGAGCCAGTGCCCAAGGTCAGTGACGACCACCTCGCCGCCCGGCGCAGCCAGATTCTCGACGGAGCCCGCCGCTGCTTCGCCGAGTTCGGCTACGAGGGCGCCACCGTGCGTCGACTGGAGGAAGCGACCGGTCTGTCGCGGGGCGCGATCTTCCACCACTTCCGCGACAAGGACGCCCTGTTCCTGGCCCTGGCCCAGGAAGACGCCGGCCGCATGGCCGAGGTCGCGGCCACCCAGGGTCTGATCCAGGTCATGCGCGATATGCTGGCCCGCCCAGAGGATTTCGATTGGCTGGGCACCCGCCTGGAGATCGCCCGCCGCCTGCGCAACGACCCCGAATTCCGGGCCAACTGGGAAGAACGCTCCGAAGAACTCACCGCCGCCACCGTCGCCCGCCTCGAACGCCGCAAGGCCGCCGGCGCCCTGCGCGACGACGTCCCCACCGAAGTCCTCCTCGGCTACCTCGACCTGGTCCTCGACGGCCTCATCGCCCGCATCGCCTCCGGCCACGCCAACGACAACCTCGAAGCCGTCCTCGACCTCGTGGAAGCCTCGGTCCGCCGCAGGCAGTGACGAACCCGTAGGTCGCCGGGCGCTGAGATCATCCCTCGGCGAGTTGCCCCGCGGAACGGATCACCGCACTTCCGCCGCGACCGTCAGGGAGGCCTCGGCCGCGGTGACCGTCACGCTCGGCTCGCCGAACCGCTGGATCAGCAATGGGTCGTCGATCGCGCGGTCGACACCGGCCTCGAACCACGGGCGGCTGGGGGGTGCGCACGAACTGTGTTGCGGCCGTGAGCGCTCCGCGGCGGAGACGGTGATCGCGAGCAGCCCGCTGGCGGCCAGCCGGTGCACCTCCGAGTGCGGCAGCCGCCGCTCACGATCCCGGATCGCGGCCTCCTGAGCAAAACCCGCGGCCGGTATTGAAACGATCCGCGGAGGGTGCGGCCCTCGGCCCGCACCGGGGCCCGGGTCAGCCCTCGCGTTCGAGCTCGGTCAGCAGGCGCCGGGTGATGCGATCGAGGGACGCGCGCTCCTGGTCGGAGAGCACGGAGAGGATCCGGGTTTCGTTGTCGAAATGCTCGGTGACGACGATGTCGATGAGGTGCAGGCCGCGGTCGGTGAGCCCGACCTTGATCGCGCGCCGGTCGCCCGGGTCGGCGATCCGCCGGACCAGTCCCGCCTTCTCGAGCCGGTCCAGGCGGCCGGTCATGCCGGCTCGCGACATCATGAGGGTGTCGGCGAGGCCGGAGGGGTTGAGTTCGTAGGGCTCGCCCGAACGCCGCAGTGTCGCAAGCACATCGAACTCGCCGCGCTGCAATCCGTGTGCCGTGAACACGGATTCGATCCGCTCGGTCGCCACCACGGTGAGCCGGCCCAGCCGCCCGATGATGGCCATGGCCACGCCGTCCAGGTCCGGCCGCTCCCGCCGCCACTGCTCCTGGATCACGTCCACGGCGTCGGTCTTCTTCTCACCCATGGACAACACTCTATTCGACGACATATAGTTCGGTAGCGAATTATCTCCCACCGAATCACATGGAGTTCGACATGACCACCGCTTCCCGCCCCGCCGCCATCCGCCAGCCGCAGGACGCCGAGATCATCGGCGGCGAGCCCGTCTCGGTGCGGCTGCTCATCGACTCCAATGAGGCGGGCGGGTCGGTGAGCACCGTCGAGGTGACCATGACCCGCGGCGCCGACGGCGCCATGCCGCATTACCACACCCTGTCCGACGAGCTGTTCTACGTGGCCGACGGCGAACTCCAGGTCCTGGCCGGGGACAAGATCGTCACCGTCGGCGCGGGCGGCGCGATCGTCGTCCCCAAGTTCATGCCGCACGCCTTCGGCGCGGCCCCCGACAGCCCGGCCCGCATCCTCATCGCCCTCATGCCCGGCGTCGAACGTCACGGCTACTTCCGTTTCCTGGAGCGGCTCGCCCACGGCGAGGCCACCCCGGCCGATATCGAGGCCGCCCAGCAGGACTACGACAACCACTTCATCGAGGCGCCGCGGTGGTGGGCCGAGCGCAACGCCAACCGCGCCTGACCCCGCGCTCATCCTCCCGGACCCGCGACACCGTGAAACCCGCACTGCCGCAGGGGAATCCGCCGAACCGAATCGATGATCGCGTGATTCCAGCGGCGGGCCGTGCGGCACATCGGCTACACCGATCGGTTCCCGTTGCACCGCCACGATCCCGGGCGCGCAATTCAGGGCACGATGACCGATCCACCGGTCATGCACCGGCACCGAGAGTGGCACGGCAACCCGCCGCTATACGCGAGAACGCCGTCCTGACTCCCCAGTAGCCCGGTGGTCGCCGGCGGGGGGTGTGCCACAGACCACCGAAAACGCGGAATGATCATTGCCGCGAGCCGGGTTGGTACGTTCATGGCGTTCTCTGTCCCCATCACCGTCCGCGGGTACGAGCTCGATATCAATGGGCACCTGAATCAGGCCGTCTATCTGCAGTACGCCGAGCACGCGCGCTGGGAGCTGCTGCGAGCGGGCGGGCTGCCGGGCGAGAAGATGGTGGCCGCGGGAATCGGGCCGGTGGTGCTGGAACAGACGGTCAAGTACCTGCGCGAATTGCATCTGGGCGACGAGGTCGCGGTGAGCTGCGAATTCGAATGGACCGGCGGCAAGATCTTCCGGATGCGCCAGCAGATTGTGAAACTCGACGGCACGGTGTCGGCGGAGATCGATGTCGTCTCCGGCATTCTCGATCTCGCCGCCCGCAAACTGGTTGCGGATCCCGGTGCGGCCCTGCGGGCGGTGGCCGACTCGCCGGACATCCTCGGTCTCTGATCGGACACCTACCACACCGGCCGGTCCGAGTTTTTCTGCGAAAATCTTTCGGCGGGAGCGGTTTCCGAAAATCCGCCAGAGTTTGCCGGAGTAGCTGAAATCTCTCGTTGCGGACCGAATTCGGTGCCCAGCGGGATATGATTCAGATCACGCTCGGCCCCGCAGCAAATCCCGAGCAGATCGGAGTTCAGCATGACCGGCGCCCTGCACCGAACGGGATCGGCGATCCTCGCCAGCACCTCGCCACCGCTACCGGGCTACCTTGTCGCAGCCACGGAGCGAAGTATCAGCGTGCGTGTCGGCGACGGCACCACCTGGACCTTCCATCGGACCGATGTCCTCGACATCACCCGGTGGGATGCTGCGACGGCGCAGGGCAGCTGTGAGGGCCGCCCGGTGCTGGTGCGCGTACGGTCCGGCGCCACTGCCGATTTCACGCGGCGCCGCCGTGTCGAGGTCACCGATCGTCCCCTCACCCTGTCGCCGGACCACAGTCCCGCGCGGGGCGACGACGAACTGCGCGAGCTCACCGAAATCTGGGCCCGCGGACTGGATCTCACCACTCGTCCCGGTGCCGGCGGGGCCACCATGACCTGTTGCCAGACCCGATCGCACCTCGGCAGCGACGACGGCATCGCCTGCGACAGCCTGGACTGACGGAAGCGCGCATGGCCGCCCGCACCATGGGATCGGTGCTCATCGTCACCGAGGCCGAGGACCTCCACGGCGACGCCCTCGCCGCCACCCTGCGCAAACACCACGGGCACAACCCGATTCGCCTCGATATGCGCGACTTCCCACGCGAGAACGGCACTTTCCGACTCGGCGGGGACGGCTCCTACCGCAGCCTGTCGCACATCTTCGGGCTCGACGACGTCACCTCGGTGTGGTGGCGCCGGCCCCATACCTGCGCTGTACCGGCCGGTCTGTCCGAGGAGGACGACACCTTCCGCCGCGCCGAATGCGACGGTTTCCTCCAGGGACTGCTGTGGTCGATCCCGGCCCTGTGGGTCAACGACCCCGGGGCCGACCGCACCGCCAGCCGCAAGGTCGTGCAACTGGAGACGGCCCACCGCGCCGGCTTCGCGGTCCCGGAGACCCTCGTCACCAATGATCCCGACGAGGCGCGCGCCTTCATCGAATCCCGGCCCGGGTCAGTGGTTTACAAGCGCACCGGCACCGGGCGCGGCGCGTTCACCGAGACCCGGCTGTTCACCCCGGCGGATTTCGACCGGCTGGCCACGATCCGCAACTCCCCCACCATCTTTCAGGACTACATCCAGGCCGAGAGCGATCTGCGTATCGTCTGGGTGGACGGCATCGAGTGGGTGGTGCGCATCGACTCGCAATCCGGTGTGGGACGGGTGGATTCGCGCCTGGACACGTCGGTGGCCTTCACCGCGGATCGCCTGCCCGCCTCGGTGAGCAAATCGCTCACCACGCTGATGGGCGCGCTGGGACTGGCTTTCGGCGTGCTCGACCTGCGGGTGGGTCTCGACGGCGAGTTCTACTTCCTGGAGGTGAACCCCCAGGGACAGTTCGCCTATCTCGAAATCAAGACCGGTCTGCCGATTTTCCAGAGCCTCGCAAACCTACTGGTTCTCGGCGACGGGACCGTCATGCCCTAGCGGCCGCACGCCATCGCGCTTCCTCGAACATCACGGCTGATCGTCGAACATCCCACCGTATCGCCCGAATTCGCGGCTGGTCGTCCTGAATCGCAAGTCGTCGACCGGCTTTCGCCGGTCGAGAACCCGCAATCCACTCCCGGAAAAGGGAAAGACGCTACTTGCCGGCCTTGGCGGCCTTGCGGCGGTTCGCACCGCCCCGGCTGCGGAGTTGCACATGCGACTCCACGAGCACGTTGTGGATGAAGCCATACGACCGCCCGGTCTCCCGGGCCAGGGACCGGATGCTGGCTCCGGCCTCGTACTGCTTCTTCAACTGGGATTGCAGGCGATCGCGGGATTTCCCGGTGACGCGCGTGCCTTTACCCAATACGGCTTTACCCTGTGCGGGCCTGTCACTCATGGCTTCCTCCGAGTCGCCGTGGGCGCCTGATTCCAGGTTAGAGACTCGGATGCCTGTGATCAACGAAACGCTGTGATGTGAGTCACCGACTTTTGGCGACCACGCGTTTTTCCGTGCGGGAGGAGCACTCTCACGCCAGCTGGATCAGTTCCAGGTAATCCTGCGACCAGTGATCCTCGGTGCCGTCGGGGAGCATGATGACCCGCTCGGGGTTGAGCGCCTCGGCCGCACCCGGGTCGTGGGTCACCAGGACGACCGCGCCCGCGTAACTGCGCAGCGCGTCGAGCACCTGTTCACGCGAGACGGGGTCGAGGTTGTTCGTAGGTTCGTCCAGCAGAAGGACATTCGCGGCCGAGGAGACCAGACCGGCCAGCGCCAGCCGGGTCTTCTCGCCACCGGACAGGGTGCCGGCGGGCTGCTCCAGCTGCGGGCCGGAGAACATGAACGCGCCGAGCAGACCGCGCAGATCCTGTTCGCCTGCATCGGGTGCGGCGTGGCGGATGTTCTCCCAGACCGTGGCCTGATCGTCCAGAGTGTCGTGCTCCTGGGCGAAATATCCGACTTTCAAGCCGCGTCCGGGCTCGATCTGGCCCGCGGTCAGGGTCTCCACCCCGGCCAACAGCCGGAGCATGGTGGTCTTGCCAGCACCGTTGAGGCCGAGGATCACGACCCGGCTGCCCTTGTCGATGGCCAGGTTCACGCCGGTGAAGATCTCCAGCGACCCATAGAGCTTGGTCAGGTTCGTGGCCATCAGTGGCGTCTTGCCGCAGGGGGCCGGTTCGGGGAACTTGATGCGCGCGACCTTGTCGGCCACCCGGATCTCGTCGGCCTCGGCCAGCATGCGCTCGGCGCGCTTGACCATCTGGTGTGCCGCAGCGGCTTTCGTGGCCTTCGCGCCGAGCTTGGCGGCCTGCTGCTTGAGCGCGGACGCCTTCTTCTCGGCATTCGCGCGCTCGCGGACACGGCGCTGCTCGTCGGTGGCGCGGGCGTCGAGGTACTTCTTCCAGCCCATGTTGTAGATGTCGGCCTCGCCGCGCACGGCATCGAGGAACCACACCTTGTTGACCACGTCGCCGAGCAGGTCGACATCGTGGGAGATGACGATGAGGCCGCCGTCGTGGTTCTGCAGGAAGCTGCGCAGCCAGGTGATGGAGTCGGCGTCGAGGTGGTTGGTGGGCTCGTCCAGCAGCAGCGTGGTGTCGGACTTGCCGCCACTGCCGTCGGAGGCGCTGAACAGGATGCGCGCCAACTCGATTCGGCGGCGCTGACCGCCGGAGAGGGTGCGCAGCTGCTGGTTCAGCACCCGGTCGGGCAGGCCCAGGCTATGGCAGATGCGGGCGGCCTCGCTCTCGGCCACGTAGCCGCCGAGGGCGGAGAAGCGCTCCTCGAGCCGGCCGTATTTGCGGATGGCCTTCTCGCGTTCGGCATCGTCGGCGACCTCCGCCATGAGCGCCTGCTGCTTCTCCATATCGCGCAGCAGGGCGTCGAGCCCACGCGCCGACAGCACGCGGTCCTTGGCGAGCACATCGAGGTTGCCCTCGCGCGGATCCTGGGGCAGATAGCCGATTTCACCGGAACGGATGACCTTGCCCGCGTAGGGTTCACCCTCACCGGCGAGAATGCGCAGCGTGGTGGTCTTCCCGGCACCATTGCGCCCCACCAGCCCGATCCGATCCCCGGCCTGCACCCGCAGCGCCGACCCCGGCGCTGTCAGCAGGGTGCGGACTCCGGCCCGGACCTCCAGGTCGGTCGCGGTGATCACAAGCGTCTCCTCGGGTACAGCGGATGCCGGTAGTTAACTGAACGAGTGTGCGCCATCGCGGCACACAAGAACCACCGATTTTACCGGGGCCACCGCCCTGGACCGAATCGAGCACATCCTTCGCTACCGCAGACCGGGAACCGGGTAACGGCGGTCACACTCCCGGAGCCGGTCGGCGCGCGACGGCAACCCCGGCGAGGGCCGACCGCGGGGCGCATCGCCGGTGACGCTCGCAAGGCGCATCGCCGGTGGTTCGTGGGGCGCGCACCGCCGTGGCGAATAGGGAACGACACGCATTCCGATTGACGATGAATTGGGATGATGGCGGGTCGGATTGTCGCGTCGACACCTCTACTCACCCGGTATCTATTTGGATTCGGCATGGGCTTGGTAGCGCAGCCATCGACTCTATTCGATTCAGCTCATGTGAGTCTCTCCCGACTCGGGAAGTCTGAACGTAAGTGTTGCATTCGAATTAGTGAGTAGCGTAATCGAACTGGACGGGTGGCAATTTCCGCGCAGCGTGCACACCCGAATTCCACTCTGGTCGACAGGATCAGCGATGAACGACTTTCCGCAGGGTGCCGGGCCGTGGCAGGGGCCTCATGACACCTGGCATCCACCCCAGTCCACGCTGTCCTCGACGTCGGGGCTCACCACCGAACACAGTTCCTGCACGACGCCGCAGCCGCCCGAGGTCATTTCGAACGACCCGAATGTGAGGGCGGATATGATTTTCAATCGGGTTCCGAATCGACTGCCGCTATTTACTCCCTGGCGACCAGCTTCCGCACCGACCTGAACAATGGCACGACCGGAATTCACCTTTCGCACGACGACGCGGCCAAATTGGTCGGTCTGGCAATAAAGGACGCCTGCCCGACAGCAGGAAAATAATACGGATGCACCGGCCGGTTCTCGAATGCTGCGATCTCGGTAGCCGAAGGTGCCGGCCGGATCGCCACCGATCCACTGCCACATCGGGATGGTGTTGCTTCGGGTCCGATCCCGGCACCGGCAATTCTGGCTTACATGTTGACATTTCACGTTGATTTGTCACACACTCGCCAGGCTCAACGGTGATGAGGAGGGGTTCGGCGATGACCGATCACGCGCGGGCCGCGCTCGAGCTGTTGCGGGACAGCAGCCAGTTCAAGTGGTACGTGATTCCGCTGCTGCTGGTCGTCATCTACGTCTATGCGACCGAGGTCGAACGGCGGAACTGGAATGTGCTGTTCGCGGGGCTGGCCCTGTGGGGCATGGACTGGTTCAACGAGATCTGGAACTCGCTGGTCTTCCACGCCACCGGGCGCGCGCCGGTGTGGGGCGCGACCGGGCCCACGGCGTATCAGATCCTGATCGGCCTCAATATCGAGATCTGCTTCATGTTCGCCATCATGGGTGTGGCCGCGGCGAAGATGCTGCCGCCCAAGGAGGTTCGCATCCTGGGCCTGCCCAACCGGCCGGTCCTCATCGCGGCGAACTCCGCGGCCGCGGTCGGCGTGGAGGTGCTGCTGAACAAGGCGGGTGTGCTGACCTGGGATTGGTCCTGGTGGCACGCGGGCTTCCCGTACCTCATCTGGCTGTTCGGATACGTGCCGTTCTTCGTCGCCTGCTTCTATGTCCACGACCTGAAGACGGTGCGGGCGAAAGCCATTGCCGTGGGCGCGATTCTGGGGATCGACGCCCTCGCCCTGATCGTCTTCGGCTCCCTCGGGTGGTTGTGATGGTCGAACCCGCAGTGCGGCGCGGCATGCTCGCCGCGGCCGCCGGACTCGCGCTCGCGGTGGCGGCGCCCCCGCAGATCGCGTCCGCCGAACCGCCCGCGTGCACACTGCTCGGCACCGTCGGCACGCCCGAACTGGGTGCGGACGAGACCACCGCCGGACTCGACGCATTCCCGGCCGCCGCAATCCCGCTACCGGATCAGGTGTTCCTGCGGACCACCGCGGAGACGTTCAACCGCCGCTGGTCCTTCGCCGTGCGCGACGGGTCCGTCTACGTGAAACAGGCAGCCGCGCACGGCGGTTGGCGCACGCTACCGCTGCCCGGGTGCATGACGGGCCGGATCGCCGGAGTCTCGGCGGACGACGACGAACTCATGGCCATCGACGTCGACGGCCGCTTCTTCACCATGGACCACATCCTGAGCGCACCCGCGGACTGGAACTGGAGCAGCCGCTACGGCACACCACTGTGGACCGGCCCCGGCAACACCCTGCCGCCGGGCACGATCGCCTGGACCTGGTCGGTGCTGTCGCCCAACGAGGATCACCTCTGGCGCGACACCGCCGGCAATGACCACAATGTCGGCGGCGCGAAGGTGTCGCACGTTTTCGCACTCACCGACGACGGTCACCGCATCCACTACGTGGACCCGTGGCTGCCGCTGGACCACAGCTACGAGATGTCCACACCCGACCAGGGCCGCTTCCGCGCGGTGGCGCTGTCCACCAGCGGATCGACCACGCTGGTCGTGGATCGGTTCGGCAATCTCTACACGCGGCTCTACGATTTCGACATCTCCGGCGCGGACAAGGTGTTCTTCCGCTACTCCTACGAGGACCAGCGGGGACGGCCCGCGGCGCCCGACATGCTCGGTGAGCGGATCGACGGTCACTACGCGGCGATCCAGCTGCCCGCGCCGGACTGGCTGCGGCAGCCCAGGATTCCCGGCCGGATCACCGATAGGGTTTCCGTGCACAAGACCGGAATCGGTTCCGACGCACGTGAATTGCGTGTCGAGGGCGTCGACGGCGGGCGCACCGGCTATTGGGTGAAGGAACTCACCGCCGACCATTGGGATTTCGTGCCCACCGACCTCCCGCTGGCAGGCCGCCTGCTGGACAACACCGACCACTCGGCCGATGACACCGTGGCGGCATCGCCGTACACCTACGCGGGCCGGACCGCGTCGGGCGTCGCCGTGCGGATCGAGTCCTTCGATGTCGCGGTCTCCCCCACCCCGCTGCGCCTGGAACTCGTCGACGGCAGCCACCTCGACCTGACCCTGCACACCGTGGACGGACTCCGCCAGACGGTCCAGGCGTCCGGAATCACCGATCAGCCCAGGGCTTTCGACGGCACCGTGGAGATCCCCGCGGACACCCTCGCCACCCTCCCGGATCAGCCGGCACCGGTCCGCGAGTTCCTCCAGACCGCCCTCGCGGGACACCGTTTCACCGATGCGCCGGTCCGCGTCACCACGAACGAATTCAGTATCGAGGGTCTCGGCCTGACGCTGTCCCGCACCCGCTGATTCACTGAGGTGTGACGGTCGACTCGCCCGCGATGACGCTGCGAGTCACCGGTTGACACAGAAAGGCATGCGGGAAGCCGTGATCGATGGCGGTCGCCTCCCTGCAGCCGGGTCGGCTGGGCCGGATCGAGCTCCACGATGACCACCCGGAGGTTGTCCGCCAAGGGGCAGGGCCGGGAACCGGCACGGGTCGGTGGCCCGACTACCACCGCGTCTCAGTGGTCGGGCAGCCAGTTGCCGTGGAAGCCGTGCGGGATGCGGCGGGGCAGGTGGATGGTGGCCACCGGTGCGGCCGCCAGGTCGGTGGCGTCGAGGATGACGAGGTCGCTGCGGTCCTCGGCGGAGTCGTAGACGTAGGACATGAGATAGCCTGCGCCGCCCGGGGTCTCGTCGGCGGGGGCGAAGGATGCCTCGGCGGGGAGGCGGCCGGGGCCGAAGGTGTGGGCGGCGCTCGAGCCGGTGTGGAGGTCGTAGCGGAGCAGCGCGCCGGCGCCGCCGTCGGAGACCGACACGTGTCCGTGGCTGGCGTTCAGGCCCGCGAGGCGGTCGTCGATGCGCGGGAATTCGGCGATGCGGTCGTCGAGTTGGTCCTCGCGGACCGCCCCGGTGGCGAGGTCGAGGGTCCAGCGCCACAGTGTCGCGCCCTCGTCGAAGTCGCGGGAGTCGGTGCGCCACATGCTCCGATAACGCATGGCGTGCAGCACGATCCGGCCGTCTTCCTCGTGCGCGTTGAGGGTGTGGAAGACGTAGCAGGGTTCGATGGCGAACCAGCGCACCTCGCCGTGCGGGTCGTCGCGGCGCAGGACGCCGAGGCGGGCCTGGTAGTCGTCGCTCCACCGGAACGGCATGCCGGCACCGGTCATGGCGGTCGGCAGGTCGAAAACCACCGGCAGATCCATGAATACGACGTGGTTCGCGGTGAGCGCGAAGTCGTGGTGCATGGTCGCGGCCGGGACATCGATCTGGCGGCTGAGCTCGAGCGTGCCGGCCGCGTCGGCGCGGTGATAGGTCAGGTAGGGCTCGAAGAAGTCGTAGCCGAAGAAGTGCAGCTCCCCCGTGACCGGGCAGGTCTTCGGGTGCGCGGTCATGGCGGTGGTGAGCTTGCCGTCGAAATCGTGCGGTCCCAGAGTGTCCAGATCGCAGGTCAATTCGTAGGGAAACGAGGATTCGACGAGCGCGAACGTGCGTCCGGCGTGCCGGATGACGTGCGTGTTCGCCACCCCCGCAGTGAAATCCCGCCGGCCCTGCTCGTCGATGCCCCGGGCGCCGTCGGTGAAGGTGCTGGTGCGCACCCACCGATTGCGATAGGACACCGCGCGCCCGCCTTCGATCCGCACGCCGTGCACCATGCCGTCGCCGAGGAACCAGTGTTTGGAGGCCGCCGCGTGCGGGTTGGGCCCGTTGCGCAGGTACCAGCCGGTGAGTTCCTCGGGAATCGTTCCGGTGCAGGGTAGGTCGTGGGTGGTGAGCTCGTCGGCGACGGGCGCGTAGTTGCCGGTGAGATGGGGAGGTGTGGTCATGTTCGATACCTGCCTGCCGAAGGAGCGGGCTCCTCGACGTCGCGACATTCCAGTTCTGACATGTCCAAGCTTGGGCCTCCATCCTCGACATGTCAATACTGGAATGTAAGATGAGCGCATGAGTCTCCGGTACGCCCTGCTCGGGCTGCTGTCCGACGGTCCAGCCAGCGGCTACGACCTGCTGCGGACCTTCAAGCACTCGCTGGCCAATGTCTGGCCCGCCACACAGAGCCAGATCTACACCGAGCTCACCAAACTCGCCGACACCGGATTCATCGCCGTGAGCGACGAAGGCCCGCGCGGCCGCAAGGAATACACCATCACCGACGCCGGGCTCGACGACCTGCGCACCTGGCTCACCACCACCCGGCCGAAACAGGTGACGCGCAATGACACGCTATTGCGCGTGTTCTTCCTCGGCATCCTGCCGCCCGAGCAGGCCCGCGCCTATCTGGCCGGCATCGCGGAACGCGCCGAGCAGGCCCACGCCGAACTGGGCGAACTCGAGCAGAACATCGACTGGACCGACAGCAACCTGTCCCATTACGGCCACCTCGCGCTGGAATACGGCGCCCGGGCCACCGCCATGAACCGGGACTGGGCCCGATGGGCGCTGGAACAGCTACCGCCGGAACAGGATTGACCGGCTCGCGCTACAACCCGAGCCCGTGGGCCAGCACCGGCCAGGAGGCGGGAAGCTCGTCGTCCCAGTAACCCCAGGAGTGGGTGCCGTAGGGGTGCAGTTCCACGGTGGCCGGGATGCCCAGGTCGGCGAGCCGGTCGGCCATGGCGTGCGTGCACTGGTCGACGGCGGCCTCGAGAATGCCGCCCACCAGGATCTGGTTCGCGAGACTGTCTCCGGCACCGGCGAAGTGGCGGTCCCCGGCCTTGTCGTGCGGCCCGGGCATGCCGTTGCCGCTGGACAGGTACAGGTCGAGCCCGCGCAGCGCCTCGGCGTGCAGGTAGGGATCGTTGGCCGCCCACATCGGGTCACCGGACGGGCCGTACATATTGCCGGCGTCGCCGCCACCGAACCCGACCGTGATCCGGACATACATCTCACCCACTGGATCGGCGATCCGCGCACAGCCGCTGAAGGCCGCCACCGAGCGGTACAGGCCGGGTTTGGCGATCGGCAGCTGCAGGACCGACGTCCCCGACATCGATACTCCGACAAGGCCGTTCACGCCATTGGTGCCCAGCGCAACATCGATCAGCGGGGGCAGCTCCTCGGTGAGGTAGGTCGACCACTTCATGACGCCCAGCCGCGGATCCGGCTGCCGCCAATCGGCGTAATAGGACGCCGCGCCGCCGATGGGCTGCACGACATTGACGTCCTTGTCGGCCAGGAAGTCGAAGGCATTGGTGCGGCGATCCCAGGAGGCCGCGCCCTTGCCGCCGCTGCCGCCGCTGAGCATGTAGAGCACCGGGCGGCGCGCGGACCGGTCGGCGGGCAACTGCACATCCACCGGAAAGTCGAGGTTCATGACGGCGGAGTGCACAGTGAGTTGGAGGTGCCGCTCGTCGATGCGCCGGGTGCCGACAATCGCCGAGCCGTCCGGCGCCGTCGGCGCGGTCCCCGGATCGGCGGGCGTCACCACATCCGGTTGGGCGCGCGCCGCCGGATCGAAGGGTGTCGCGGACAGCGAGACGAGCCCCGCCGCAGCCATTACTGCCATGCTGCACATGATCGAGCGGTAAAGCACGTCCTGGGTCCTGGTTCTCGCGTGCCGCCGGCACGCATGACCTGGCGACTGTTCTACTCCGACGGCGACGCCGTCCGCGGCCCGACGGAATGCTCATCGGGCGCGCGGCGGCGAGTCTGGCAGCCGGAGTCTAACGGCAGGTTTCAGAATGTTGTCGCGCAGAAAACAGCTTGCGCACCGAAGGCTCAGCCAAGAGTGAGCAACCTCGCAGTCCCGGAGACGACGGTCTGGCTCTGATCGACCAGCGCGACCCGGACCTGCACGGGGGCGCCCGATACCAGCGGCGTCTCCCCCGCCACCGGGGTGAGCGCGATGCTCGCGGCGTGCTCGGCGCCGTCGCAGGTGAACGAGTCCTGCTGGCCGGTGGCGGCCGGTCGGTCCGCGTTCGGATCGCCGACCATGGCCAGGATGCCGGCGACGCCCGCGGACGCCTCGCACGTGTAGTCGATGCCGATCGACGAGGCTCCCGCCGACTCGACCGTGATGGAGTTGGCGGCCAGCGCGGGCGCCGCGGCGAGCAGCACTCCCGCGCCCAGGGCCGCGGCGACAGCGGCGGTGACGGTCGAGCGGTGATGGTTTCGAATGGTGACCATGTTTCGTTCCTCCTGTGTGACGGATCTGGATCGCTGAACACACGTGGAAAGACGCCCGGCCAGTATCGCGCCGAAGCTCGAGCGCCCAACGGGCGGCCCCCGGAAAGCGGGGGAACCACACTGCGCGGCAGGTCCCGCATCCACCCCGCAACCACGCGGCAGCCATCGAGCCGGGCATCCGGGTGCACGACAGGGGTCGAGGATTCGGGCTGCGGGCGTCACTATGGGAGCCGAGGCAATCGCATCCGGATCATGAGGAGCGCCGGTGGATTCCGACATCTGTTACGCGTCCGCGCGGGAGCTGGCCGGCTGGCTGCGCGCCCGCCAGGTCTCGGCGGTCGAGGTGGTACGCGCCCACCTGGATCGGATCGAGCGGATCAATCCCAAGGTCAATGCCATCGTCACCCTGGTCGGCGAGCAGGCGCTCGACGCCGCCCGCGCCGCCGACCAGCGGGTGGCCGCCGGGGCCGAACCGGGTCCCCTGCACGGAATTCCGATGGCGCACAAGGACACCCACGACACCGCGGGCATCCGCACCACCTACGGCAGCCCGCTGCTGGCGCGGCAGATCCCCCAGCGCGACGAGTTGCTGATCGAGCGGCTGCACGCGGCCGGGGTCATCACCGTGGGCAAGACCAATGTGCCGGAGTTCGGGGCCGGCTCGCACACCGTGAATCCGATCTTCGGGGCCACCCGCAATCCCTACGATCTCGGCAAGTCGGCGGGCGGCAGCAGCGGCGGCGCCGCGGCCGCGCTGGCGTGCGGTCTGCAGCCGCTGGCCGACGGCAGCGATATGGGCGGGTCGCTGCGCAATCCGGCATCGTTCTGCAATGTGGTGGGCTTCCGGCCGTCGCCGGGCCGGGTGCCGACCTGGCCGGACCCCTACGCGTGGGGAACGCTGACGGTGCAGGGGCCGATGGCGCGCACGGTGGCCGATGCGGCGCTGCTGCTGTCGGTGCTGGCGGGCCCCGATCCGCGCAGTCCCATCGCGATCGCCGAACCCGGCTCGATCTTCACCGGATCCCTGGACCGGGATCTGCGCGGGCTGCGGGTGGCGTGGTCGCCGGACCTGGGCGGCGCGGTGCCGGTCGATCGGGCGGTGCGGGAGGTGCTCGAACCGGCGGTCCGGGTGTTCTCCGAACTCGGTGCGGTCGTGACCGAGGACTGCCCGGATCTATCGGGGGCAGAACAGGTTTTCCGGACGCTGCGCGCGTGGTTGTTCGCGCTGGCGCTGGAACCCCTACTGGCGCACCGGGATCGGGTCAAGCCGTCGCTGGTGTGGAATATCGAGCAGGGGCTGGCGCTGAGCGGGCGCGACATCGCCGAGGCCGAAGTGCTGCACACGATGCTGTTCCATCGGATGCGGGAGTTCTTCGAACGTTATGACGTGCTGCTGCTGCCGGTGAGCCAGGTGCCGCCGTTCGATGTGGAGCTCGAGTATCCGGACACGGTGGACGGCGAGCCGATGTACACCTATCTGGATTGGATGCGGTCGGCGTATTTCATCAGTGCCACCGGTTGTCCGGCCCTGTCGGTGCCCGCCGGATTCACCACGGCGTGGCTGCCGGTGGGGTTGCAGATCGTCGGACCGCATCGCGCCGACCACCTGGTTCTGGAGGTCGGGCACGCCTTCGAGCAGGCCACCGGATTCGGCACCGTGCGGCCGCCCATCGCCGCGGGCTGATTCACTCTCGAAGCCCGAGGCGGAGCCACTGTCGAGCCCCGCCGCGGAGCCGCGCTCGCGGGCCGGGCGCGAACCCGGCCCGCCAACGGTCGTGACTACTCGCCGCCCAGCCGCACCGGCAGGCTGGTGTGCCCGTTGGAGATGAAGCTGCCCAGCGGGGTCAATTCGGTTGCGTCCGTGGCCAGCTGGAGGTTCGGGAAGCGCTCGAACAGGGCGGGCAGCGCGATGGCGGCCTCGAGCCGGGCCAGCGGGGCGCCCAGGCAGTGGTGGGCGCCGTAGCCGAAGGCGACGTGCTGGTCCTTGGTATCCCGGTGGATGTCGAAGCTGTCGGCGGTCGCACCGTGGATCCGCGGGTCCCGGCTGGCGCCGGCGTAGGAGGCCAGGATGGCCTCGCCCTGGGGGATGGTGAAGCCGTCGATCTCGATGTCCTCCACCGCGTATCGCAGCGGCAGGTGCGCCACCGGCGACTGGAATCGCAGGGTCTCCTCGATGACGTCGTTCCACGACGCCTGCTCGGCGACGACCGCGGCCAGCTGCTCAGGGTGGGTGAGCAGGGCGACGATGGCCTGGTCGAGCAGGTTCACCGTGGTCTCGTGCCCGGCATTGATGACGAGCATGAGGGTTTCGACGAGTTCCTTGTCGGCCAGCTGCGAGCCGTCCTCGTCGTCGCGGGCGGCGATCATGGCGGTGGTGATGTCGTCGCCCGGGTTGTCGCGGCGGTAGGCGACGAGTTCGCCCACGCGCTCGTACATTTCGAGGAAGTTGGCCATCGACTCCTCGGCGGACAGGGACCCGTCGAAGAAACCGTCGACGCACTTGTGGATGGCGGCGTCGAGGTGCTCGGGCACCCCCATGAGGCCGCTGATCACGCGGATCGGCACCGGATAGGCGTAGAGCGAGCGCAGATCGGCGACCGAGCCCGCCGGGAGCGCGGCCAGCTCGTCGAGCAGCTCGGCGACGATGGCCTCGATGCGTTCGCGCATGGCGGTGGTCCGGCGGTGGGTGAAGGCCGGGGACACCAGCTTTCGCAGCCGGCGGTGGTCGGCGCCGTAGGCGGTGAACATGTTCTCCACGGCCACCCAGGGCAGCAGCGGCCAGGCCTCGGTGATCTCGCCGTTGATGAACGCGGACCAGTGCTGGCGCGGATCCTTGGAGACGCGGGCATCGGCCAGCAGGGTCTTGAGCACGGCCTGGTCGGTGACCGACCACGCCGTCACGCCGCCGGGCAGCTCGACCAGCGTGACGGGGCCCTGCTCGCGAATCCGGGCGGATTCGCCCTGGATGTCGGTGCCGGTGACATCCAGCACGATCGGGCTCTGGGACATGGAGCGCTCCTTACACCGCGCGCGGCGCGGGACTGATCGGGAATTCGACCGGCAGTGCCACCATGGCGCGGTGGAACGGACCGGGTCGCCAGGAGATGTTGTGTTTCGGGACGGCCAGCGTCAGGTCCGGCACCGCGTCCAGCAGCTGGTCGATGGCGGTCTGCGCGACCAGGTAGGCCACCGATCGGGCGGGGCAGGCGTGCGGGCCCGCGCTCCAGGCAAGGTGCGACCGGTTGCCGGTGCGGTCGCCGCCCGCGATCTCGGGATCGTTGTTGCAGGCGGCGAGGCTGATCAGGACCGGCTGATGGGCGGGCAGCCAGGTGGTGTCGATGAGGATGGGCTGACGCGGGTAGCTGATGGAGAAGTTGGCCATCGGCGGGTCGTTGAAGAGCACCTCGTCGAGTGCGTCGCGGGTGGATAGGCTGCCGCCCAGCATGTCTCCGCCGAAACGTTCGTCGGTGAGCATGAGCAGCAGGGTGTTACTGATCAGGTTCTGCATGGGCTCGAGGCCCGCGCCGTAGAAGCTGACCAGCTGGTACAGCATCTCCTCGTCGTTCAGCGCGGCCGGGTGATGGGCCATGCGCGAGGTGACGTCGTCGCCGGGCTCGGCGCGGCGCATGGCGATGAGCTCCATGAGCGCCTCGGCCAGGGTCTGCATGCCCCACGCGGCATTCACGGTGTCGAACAGCGCGGCCATGCCGGTGGCCACCCGCTGGCCGATATCCGCTGGGCAGCCGACCAATTGGTTGAGCACCTCGAACACCAGCGGCAGCGCGTACTGCGACACCAGGTCCGCGCCGCCCTCGGCGGCCAGGCCCGCGATGAGCCGGGCCGCGATCTCCTCGACCGTGGAATGCACGGCGTGCAGGTCGATCCCGTCGATACCGGCGGTGTATGCCTGCCGGTAGCGGGTATGCTCGGCGCCCGCATTGCGCAGCGCGTTGGGGTACCACTGCATCATCGGCCGGATGGGCGAATCCTCGGGGATACCCTCCTGCCAGACCCGCGGATCGGCCGGAAAGTGCTCGGGATCATTGAGGATTCGCAGCGCTGTCCGATAGCTCACCACCAGCGTCGCGGGCACCCCGGGCGCCAGCTCGATGGGCACCATGGAGCCGTACTGGCGGCGCATCTCGCGGTACGCGCGGTGCGGATCGGCCGCGAATTCCGGTGTCCCCAATAGAATCCGGCGTTCTGCCAGGCCGACCGGCGACCCTCCGCGCACCGGGCAGCCCCCAGCCCCCGAGACCCCGCTCCACGATCCTGTCGACTCCAAGTCCGAAACTCCCTACCGACGAACGACTTTCACCGGACCCACCGGGTCGTCCCCGTCGAGTCAACGCTTCGAACCCTAGCAGCCTGGCAGCACACCCACCCCTTTTGTGAAACGGCAACCGCCGGTCCTACTCCTCGACAATCGAGGTGATGAGCGTGCGGCTGCCGACGGTGCGGGTGGTGACGGTCTGGGTGAAGACGTCCTGAAGTTCGCCGGGACGCTGCTGGGCGACCTTCACCGCCCAGTGGTCGTCGTCGGCGGCGGCGATCCGGCTGACCTGCACGCAGTAGCGGGTGCCGATGGGCAGCGAGTCGATGCCGCTCTGAATCTTGGCGGCGTCCGCGACGTTCGCCGCGTCCTCGGCCACGAATTCCCGTGCGACGCTGCCGGAGCGGAGCACGTAGTAGGCGTACTCGAAAGCGAGGACGGCGTCGGGGCCGCTGGCGATGCCGCCCGGATCGGTGCCGGTCACCCCGTCGGGGGTGCGGCGGGACTGGCAGCCGTCGGCGGCCGCGCCCGCGCCCGCGGACGCGGTGATCGAGGTGGGGACGATGCTCGTGCTGCGGCGGGTGGGTCCTGCCGCCGTGGAGCTGGTCGGGGCCCCGGCCGCACTGTGCGGGCCGGAGTCGGCGAGCGTGGTCAGGATTCCGACGGCGGCGGCCGCCGCTCCGGCCAGCAGCGCCACGGCCAGGAACACCAGCAGGGTGCGCGATCGCGTCCATTGGCGCGACGATGGAATCGCCTTGTGGCTGTGCGTCTCCCGAAGCGACGGCGCCGGTGTCCGAGGCCGCGCGCTCTCGATCGCCTCGCTCACCGCGACCGACAGCTCGATGCAGCTGGCGAATCGGGCCCGGGGATTCTTCGCCATCGCCCGGGCCAGCACCGGATCCAGAGCGGCGGGCAGCGCCGGATTCCGTTCCCGCACCGAGGGCACCGGAGCCCGGACGTGCCGGTAGATCAGCCGCGGCAGATCCGTGTCGGCAAACGGCGGTGCACCGGTGAGCATTTCGAACAGCGTGCAGCCGAGGGAGTAGACGTCGGCGCGGCGATCGACCCGGGCCTCGCCGCTGAAACGCTCCGGCGCGGTGTACTGGAAACTGGCCACCACCTCACCGTTCTCGGTGATGCCGCGCACCTCGTGCCGGGACTCGGCGATGCCGAAGTCGGTGAGCAGCGCCCACTCTCGCGGCTGGGCGGTCAGCAGCACATTGGCGGGCTTGACGTCGCGGTGCAGCACGCCCGCCTCGTGGGCGTAGTCAAGGGCGCGTGCCAGGTCGGCGGTGATGGCGGCGGCGCGGGCGGGCTCCAGGGGCCCGTCCAGCAGTTCGGCGGCCAGATCGGAGCCGTCGACGTAGGCCATGGCCAGCCACAGCTGTCCCTGTTCCTCGCCGCGGGCGTAGATGGTGACGATGTTCGGATGTGACAGCCGGGCAATGATGTTCGCCTCCCGCAGGAAACGCTGCCGGGTCTCGTCGTCATCGCTGGCCACGCGATTGAGCAGCTTCAATGCGACGAACCTGGGTAGGTCCCGATCATGGGCCAGATACACCTCGCCCATCCCACCGGCACCCAGTAGTCGCTCGACCCGATATCCGGCGAAGACCACGCCGGTTCGGAGCTGCTCAGCCAACCAAATCCTCCCGATCCACGTGCACCGCAGACAATACCGGCCAGCCGGGGCCGAGTCCGCCGCCCGCCCCAGCAGGTTCCGCGGCCCGGCATCCGGCACGAAACGGGGGTAAACGGGGGGTGCGGATTGGATACGCTGGAGGGGAACGACTTCCGCGCGCAACGGGGCGAGTCGTCGGGGTCGTCCTGGGCCGGATGGCGGGAGCCGGGCTGTGCGGTCGTGGAATTCGGCCGGCCGGAAGGACATCCGATGATGAGGACTGTACGGATGCTGGCGGGGGTGATCGCGGCCGCCGGGCTCGCGTTGGGCGTCGGCGGGGTGAGCGCGGCCCCGGCGCAGGCGGATTGGCTGCCGCAGTGGGCGCCGTTCGGCACCACGGTGTTCACCTTCGGGGACGCGAATTTCTGTGCGGGACAAATCGCGGTGGGTCTGGAGGCCGCGCACGGCATGCCCGGCCATGTGACCGCGCACGTGACACCGAGGGGCTATCTGGGTGGGCCGTGCGGCAATCACATCGTGCTGGGCTGGCTGGGGTCCGCGGGCGGCGGCTCGCGGGATGTCTATGTGCGCACCGGCGCTGGTCCGGGTGAGACCCAGACGGTCGACCTGTGGGTCGGGATGGGACTTGCCAAGCTGTTCGCCAACAGCTGGCCGCTGCAGGGCCCGTGGGCGGAGTGGTATCTGATCGTGCCCTGAGCAGGCGCTGTGTGCCCTGAGCGAGCGCTGTGTGCCCTGGCCGCAGCGCTATTCGGGCGTCGCCGGCCGCAGGCAGGCGATCGCGGTGGCGGATTCGGACACGATCTCGCGCATGGCGGATTCGGCGACGGGGCCGTCGCCGGACTGGATCGCCGCGGCGACGGCGGCGTGCAGCTGCAGGGCCTGCGGATTGGCCTGCGCCGGCATGAGCTCGTGTTCGGTTCTGCCGGTGAGGACTTCGCGAATGATCGGGGCGAAGACCTGCAGCAGCGGATTGCCGGACGCGGCCAGCAGGGTGGCGTGGAAGGCGATGTCGTGGTCGAGATAGGCGGCACTGTTGGCGGCGCGGGCCGTGGCCGACATGCCCATGACCGCCGCGGTCAGGGCCGCGCACTGCTCCGGCGTCGCGTGCGCGGCGGCCCCGCGCGCGGCCAGTGGTTCGATGCCGGAACGGAGTTCGGCCAGCCAGGCCAGCTGGGCGAAGCGGTGCGGGCCGGCGAGCTGCCAGCGGATCAGCTTGGGGTCCAGCGCATGCCAGTGCGCGGGGTCCAGCACGGTGATACCCGCGCGCCGGCGGATGCTGACCATGCCCAGGGATTCCAGCACCCGCACGACCTCGCGGGCCACGGTGCGGGAGACGTCGAAGCGGGTGGCGATCTCATCGGAGGAGATGCGCGTGCCGGGCGCGATGCCGCCGGAGGCGATGTCGGCGCCTAGCCGATCCAGCACCGATTCGTGCAGGGGCAAGGACTCGGCACGGTCGACCATGGGTTCAGTGTCACACATCCGAGGCATATCTATCGGCATCCAGAGGGGAATACGTAGTACTTATTAGCGATACGGCTTGATATAGTCCTCCATATTGGGCTCTGTGCCCTGGATCACTCCACCTCGACTCGAAGAAGCGTCATGCCCAACCTCGAACCCCTCGCTGCCGCGAACCTGGCCGACGCGGCCACCCGGCACACCGGCAGCGCCCAGCTCATCACCGCGGCCGTGCTCGGTGTCGCGCTCATCGTCGGCCTCATCACCTGGCTGAAAATGCATCCGTTCCTGGCGCTGGCCATCGGCGCGGTCGCGGTCGGGCTCGTCGCCCGGCTGGGCGCGGCCGACACCGTGGCCTCCTTCGTGAAGGGCTTCGGCTCGACCATGGGCAGCGTCGGCATCCTGATCGGCTTCGGCGCCATGTTCGGCAAGCTGCTCGCCGATTCCGGCGGCGCGGATCAGGTGGTCGACACCCTGGTGAACCGGGCCGGGCCGCGGGCGCTGCCGTGGGTGATGGGCCTGGTGGGCGCGATCATCGGCCTGCCCATGTTCTTCGAGATCGGCGTGGTGCTGCTGATGCCGGTCATCCTGCTGGTCGCCAACCGGTCGCGACTTCCCCTGATGGCGGTGGCGATTCCGGCGCTGGCGGGCCTGTCGGCCATGCACGGGCTGGTGCCGCCGCACCCGGGTCCGCTGGTCGCGGTGGCGGCCCTCAAGGCCGATCTCGGACTGACGCTGGGTCTCGGCGTGCTGGTGGCGGTGCCGACGGTGATCATCGCGGGGCCGCTGTTCGGGAAGCTGGTCGCGCGCTGGGTGAATGTGCCGGTGCCGGAACTGTTCTCGACCGGTGGCCCCGCCGGGCGACCCGCCGCGGAGCAGGGGCCGCGGCCGAGCTTCACCGCCACGCTGGCCACCATCCTGCTGCCGGTCGTGCTGATGCTGGGCAGCGCGGTCTTCGACGTGGTCTCGCCGAAGTCCGGGTCCCAGGTGAAGAAGGTTCTCGATGTGCTCGGCACCCCGGTCGTCGCACTGGGTATCGCGCTGATCGTGGGCATGATCGTGCTCGGCCGTGGCGGCCGCATGACGCGGGACGCCCTGGCGGACACCATGAACAGCGCGCTGCCGCCGGTCGCGGGAATTCTGCTGATCGTCGGCGCGGGCGGCGGCTTCAAACAGGTGCTGGTCGACACCGGTATCGCCGGCACCATCGCCGACGCGATTCGTGACAGCAGCCTGCCGGTGCTGCTGCTGGCCTGGTTCGTGGCCGCCCTGATCCGGGTCGCCACCGGGTCGGCCACCGTCGCGACGGTGACGGCGTCGGGCATTCTCGCTCCGGTCGCGGCCGGGCTCAGCACCTCCCACGTCTCGCTCATGGTGCTGGCGATCGGCTCGGGCTCGCTGTTCCTGTCGCACGTCAACGACGCCGGGTTCTGGATGGTCAAGGAGTATCTGCGCCTGGACGTCGTGCAGACGCTGAAGTCGTGGAGCCTGATGGAATGCGTGATCTCACTGGCCGGGCTGGCGGGCGTGCTCGCCCTGAGCGCGGTCGTCTAGGAGCAGTGATGGCAACCCCCGCGCGACCGCAGATCGTGGTGCTCATGGGCGTCGCCGGATCCGGGAAATCCACGGTCGCGGGCATGCTGGTCAGCAGCCTGGGCTGGGATCTCCTGGAGGGCGACGACCTGCACCCGCCCGCCAATATCGCCAAGATGGCCGCGGGCCACGCCCTCACCGACGCCGATCGGGAGCCGTGGCTGGAGGCCATCGCGGCCTGGATGTCCGACGAGTTCACGGCGGGCCGCTCGGCCGTCGTGACCTGCTCGGCCTTGAAACGCTCCTACCGGGACGTGCTGCGCGGCAGCCTCGTCGGGCACCCCGGCGCGGTGCTGACCTTCCTGCATCTCACGGGATCCCGGGACGAGTTGCAGCGCCGCCTCACCGCGCGCATGGACCATTTCATGCCGCCGGGCCTGCTCGATTCCCAGCTCGGCACCCTGGAGGCGCCGGGTCCCGACGAGCATATTCTCAGCATCGAAATCGGCCCTCCCCCACGCGAAGTCGCCGCCGCGGCACTGGCCGCCATCCAGGCTCACAGCTGACACAAAGCTTCAGCTCAGCTTCAGGCTGCCTCTCTACGATCACTCGCGTGCACGCACCGAGATTCGCCGCGGCGATCCTGCTGTCCACCGCCTTCATGGCCGCCGGGTGCGGGCACCCGCAGGCCCGCGCCGCCGGCGACACCACCGTCACCCTCGAATACGGTGGATTGCAGCGGCAATACATCGTCCACTACCCCGCCAACCGACCCCAGGGCCTGCTGCCCGCCGTGCTCGCCTTCCACGGTGGCGGCGGCAATGCCGAGAACATGGCCGGTTCCTTCGGCTTCGACAGAGCCTCCGACGCCGACGGTTTCATCGCCGTCTACCCGAACGGCTACGAGAAGTCCTGGAACGACGGCCGCGGCGACGACACCAATGCCAGCGCCGCGAATATCGACGACGTGGGCTTCGTTGCGGCCGTGATCGACCGGATCATCGCGAACGACTCCGTGGACCCCACCCGCGTCTACACCACCGGCATGTCCAATGGCGGCATGTTCACCGAGGACCTCGGCTGCCGCCTGTCCGGGAAGCTGGCGGCCATCGCCCCGGTGGCGGGCCCGCTCCCCCAGGCCGACGTATCCGCTTGCACCCCAACCCATTCCCTGCCAATCCTGGAGATCCACGGCACCTCCGACCCGATCGTCCCCTATGGCGGCGGTGTCGTGCGCGTCACCTCCGGCCACCACGGCGCGGGCTCGAGCCCGGTGCTCTCGGTCGACGCCACCCAGCAGCTGTGGCGGGAGAAGAACTCCTGCGACGCGGCAACCACGACCACGCTCCCGCAGCGCACCGACGACGGCACCACCGTGACCGTCCAGTCCTCCGACTGCGCGAACGGCGCCGAGGTCCAGCTCTATTCGATCGCCGAGGGCGGCCACACCTGGCCGGACGGCCCGCAATACCTGCCGCAGGTGATTGTCGGCAAGGTCACCCACCAGTTCGACGCCACCGACGTGATCTGGCAATTCTTCGCCCAGTTCCACGCCTAGCCGCCGGGTGAATCCACGCATCACCGCCAGGTGAACACGGGACGACCGGGACGTACCGGTACCGTGGACCAATGGCCGCCTCACAGTTTGCCTGTCGGTAACTCTCGTATGAAACAACCAACGCACAAGCGCCGGATGGTTCCACGAGAGGTGGGGAGCACCTAATGCCGCAACAGCAGGCCGATACCGAGATAGTCGCGAACCCGATGCTGCGGGCCGCCCTCGCACCGCCGGCCCGCACCCTGGTCGATATTCTCGCCGCCACCGCCGCGGCGTACCCCGACGCACCCGCCCTCGACGACGGTGAGGTGGAACTCGGATACGCGGAGCTGCTCGCGGAGATCGCGCTCGAGGTCGAGCGCCTGGCCGCGGCCGGGGTGCGGGCGGGCGACCGGGTCGGGGTGCGGATGCCGTCCGGCACGCGCGGGCTGTACATCACGATCCTCGCGGTCCTGC
Source organism: Nocardia sp. NPDC051981 (assembly GCF_040680715.1). Classification (NCBI taxonomy): domain Bacteria; kingdom Bacillati; phylum Actinomycetota; class Actinomycetes; order Mycobacteriales; family Nocardiaceae; genus Nocardia; species Nocardia sp. NPDC051981. Next base: position 337,088 of record NZ_JBFAXK010000005.1, read on the forward strand.
ACGCCGGAGCCGCGTACGTGCCGGTGGACGCCGATGATCCCGACGAACGCGCCCGGCTGGTGTTCGGGGAGGCCCGGGTCTCGGCCATCGTGACCGCGGCCGGGATCGAATCCACCGGAGTGGCAAGGGAATCCGGCGACGGCGTGATGTCGACGGCCGCGCCCACGCCCGCCGACGACGCGTGGATCATCTTCACCTCCGGCTCCACCGGCACACCGAAAGGTGTTGCGGTGACCCATCGCAATGCCGCGGCGTTCGTCGATGCCGAGGCACGGCTGTTCCTCCAGGACGCGCCGATCGGTCCCGGGGATCGGGTGCTGGCCGGACTGTCGGTCGCCTTCGACGCCTCGTGCGAGGAGATGTGGCTGGCGTGGCGCAACGGCGCCTGCCTGGTCCCGGCGCCGCGCGCGCTGGTGCGGACCGGCGCCGATCTGGGGCCGTGGCTGGTCCGCCGGGAGATCAGCATCGTCTCGACCGTGCCCACGCTGGCGGCCACCTGGCCCGCCGAGGCGCTCGAGCCCGTGCGGCTGCTCATCTTCGGCGGTGAGGCGGTGCCGCCCGAGCTGGCCGAACGGCTTGCCGGCGACCAGGATTCCGAGCGCGAGGTGTGGAACACCTATGGCCCCACCGAGGCCACCGTGGTGGCCTGCGCCGCGCTGCTGGACGGCGGCTTCCCCATCCGGATCGGGCTGCCGCTGGACGGCTGGGACCTGACCGTCGTCGACGCGGCCGGAGATCCGGTGGGCGAGGGCGAATCCGGTGAGCTGGTCATCGGCGGCGTCGGGCTGGCGCGCTATCTCGACCCGGCCAAGGATGCGGAGAAGTACGCGCCGCTGCCGTCGGTCGGCTGGGAACGCGCCTACCGCAGTGGCGATCTGGTGCGCAACGATCGCGAGGGACTGGTCTTCCTGGGCCGGGCCGACGATCAGATCAAACTGGGTGGCCGCCGCATCGAGCTCGGCGAGATCGACAACGCGCTGCAGCATCTGCCGGGTGTGACGGGCGCGGCGGCCGCGATCCGGACCACCAAGGCGGGCAACAAGATCCTGGTCGGCTACCTGACCGGACCCGGCGCCGATTTCGACCTCACCGCCGCGAGAACCATTCTCGCCGAACAGCTTCCTGCCCCGCTGGTGCCGCGGCTGGCCGTGGTCGGGGAACTGCCCACCCGTACCTCCGGCAAGGTCGACCGCGACGCGCTGCCCTGGCCGCTGCCCAAGGCCATCGCCGCCACCCCCGAGAACGGTCTATCCGAGACCGAGCGGTGGGTCGCGGGACTGTGGGATTCGATTCTCGGCGCGGAGGTCACCGACCCGGACGCCGACTTCTTCGATCTGGGCGGTGGCTCGCTGGCGGCCGCCCAGCTGGTGGCGGCGCTGCGGGAACGGCAGCCGCGCATCGCCGTCGCGGACCTCTACGACCATCCGCGACTGGGCGCTCTGGCCGCCCTGCTCGACGGTTTCGCGCCGACCGCCGCGGTCGAGGAGCGACTGGTCCGGCCGGTGCCCCGGTCGGCACAGCTGTTCCAGGTGCTGGCGACGATTCCGCTCACCACCCTGACCGGTCTGCAATGGCTGACCTGGCTGGCGATCGTCGGCAATGTCGCCGCCCGGTCGGGTTCGCTGCCGTGGCTGCCGCACCTGTCGTGGTGGTGGATGCTGGTGGCGTTCCTGCTCTTCATCTCCCCGCCCGGCCGGATGGCGCTGTGCGTGGCCGGTTCCCGGCTGCTGCTGCGCGGCGTGCGCGCGGGCACCTACCCCCGCGGCGGGCGGGTCCACCTGCGGCTGTGGACGGCCATGCGACTGTCCGAGGCCAGCGGCGCCGAGAATCTGTCGGGCGCACCGTGGATGGTGCCCTTCGCGCGGGCGCTGGGCGCGAGGGTGGGCCGGGGCGTCGACCTGCACACGCTGCCGCCGGTCACCGGCATGCTGGAACTGGGCGACGGCTGCAGCGTCGAACCCGAGGTGGACCTGTCCGGCTTCTGGATCGACGGCGATCTCGTGCACATCGGGCCGATCGAGATCGGGCCGGGCGCGGTGGTCGGCGCCCGCTCGATCCTGCTGCCCGGCACCAGGATCGGCCGCAATGCCGAGATCGCGCCCGGCTCCTCGGTGTCGGGCAAGGTGAAGGCCGAACAGGAGTGGGCGGGCTCCCCCGCCGTGAAAGTCGGCCGGGCACAGCACCGCTGGCCCGACGAGACGCCCGCACGGGCCGCGCACTGGGTGGCGATCTTCGGCATCACCTCCATGGTGCTGGCTGCGGTGCCGATCTTCGCGCTGGGCACCGGCGGTCTGCTGATCGCCTGGTGGATTCGCGACACCCGGACGCTGGCAGCCGGATTCGAACGCGCCTTCGCCGTCCTGCCGGTGGCCATGCTGCTGGTGCTGGGCGTGTACGCGGCGGTCACCATCGTGGCCGTGCGGCTGCTCGGCATCGGGCTGACCGAGGGCCATCACCCCGTGCGCAGCCGCCAGGGCTGGCAGGCGTGGGCCACCGAACGACTGCTGGATTCCGCGCGCACCTTCCTGTTCCCGCTCTACGCCAGCCTGCTGACTCCGGTCTGGCTGCGCCTGCTGGGCGCGAAGGTCGGCAAGCGCGTGGAGGTTTCGACGGTCCTGCTGCTGCCGAAGTTCACCGTGGTCGCCGACGGCGCGTTCCTGGCCGACGACACCATGGTCGCCAGTTACGAACTCGGCGGCGGCTGGATGCGCATCGGCGAGGCCAAGGTCGGCAAGCGCGCCTTCCTCGGCAACTCCGGCATGACCGCGCCCGGGCGGCGGGTGCCCAAGAACGGCCTGGTCGCCGTGCTGTCGGCCGCGCCGTCCAAGGCGAAGGCCGGTTCGTCGTGGCTGGGCAGCCCGCCGACCCGCCTGCGCCGCGCCGCCGAATCCGGTGACACCGCACGCACCTTCGATCCGCCGTTCCGGCTGCGCGTGGCCCGCGCGGTGGTGGAGACCTGCCGGTTGATCCCGGTGTTCGTGACCTTCGCGATCGGCCTCGGTGTGCTGTTCGCCCTGGCCTGGCTGGCCCAGACCCTCGGCCAACTGGCCGCGGCACTGCTCAGCGGTGTAGTGCTGCTGGCGGCGGGCGCGGCGGCCGGCGCGGCCTCGGTGCTGGCGAAATGGCTGCTGGTGGGCCGCATTCGCACCGAGGAACATCCGCTGTGGAGTTCGTTCGTGTGGCGGAACGAGGTCGCCGACACCTTCGTGGAGCATGTCGCCGCGCCGTGGTTCGCGCGCGCCGCCACCGGTACGCCCGTGCTGAATGTCTGGTTGCGTGGACTCGGCGCCACCATCGGCCGCGGGGTATGGTGCGAATCCTATTGGCTTCCGGAGGCTGACCTGGTGACACTCGGTGACGGCGCGACCGTGGAACGCGGCTGCGTCGTGCAGACCCATCTGTTCCACGACCGCATCATGGCCATGGACACCGTCACCCTCGGTGCGGGCGCCACTCTCGGACCGCACTGTGTCGCGCTGCCCGCCAGCGTGATCGGCGCGGGCGCGACCATCGGACCGGCCTCGCTGGTCATGCGCGGCGACAGCGTGCCGCCGTCCACGCGCTGGTGGGGCAACCCCATCGCGCCCTGGCCGGAGGGCGGTCGGTGATGCCCGACCGGCTCGACCAGCCCATCGACGATTACCTGCCGCAGAACGGGAATCGCGGCTACCGGGTCTCCCGCTACGAGCTGGAGCTGGTGTACAAGGTCGCCAGTAACCGGCTGGCCGGGCGGGCCGACATCACCGCGGTCACCACCGGGGTGCGAGATCGGTTCGCGCTGGACCTGTCTCAGGCGCTGGCGGTGTCCAAGGTGTTCGTGAACGGGGCCAAGCCCGCCAAATTCACCCATCAGCGCGGCAAATTGGTGATCACGCCGCGGCAGCGGATTCCGGCGGGCGGGGTGCTGGCGCTCACCGTGCAGTACGCGGGCCCGCCTCGGCCGCTGCGCGGCCCGTGGGGCGAGGTCGGGTGGGAGGAACTCACCGACGGCGTGCTGGTGGCCAGCCAGCCCAATGGCGCGGCCTCCTGGTTCCCGTGTGACGACCACCCGAGTTCCAAGGCCAGCTATCGGATTTCGATCACCACCGACTCGCCGTACTACGCGCAGGCCAACGGCACCCTGGTGCGCAAGCAGACCAAGGCCAGCCAGACCACCTGGGTGTACGAGCAGCCCGAGCCGATGTCCACCTACCTCGCCACCATCCAGATCGGCCACTACCGCAAGCAGCGGGTCGACTCGCCGCGCGGCGCGGTGCCCATGCAGGCGGTGCTGCCGCCGCGGCTGCGCACCGCCTTCGAGCACGACTTCGCGCGGCAGCCGCGCATGATGGAGGTCTTCGCCGAGAAGTTCGGGCCGTACCCGTTCGAGGCGTACACGGTGGTGGTCACCGATGACGAACTCGAGATTCCCATTGAGGCGCAGGGCATTTCGGTCTTCGGGGCGAACCACTGCGACGGGCGGCGCGGCTACGAGCGGCTGGTCGCGCACGAGCTGGCCCACCAGTGGTTCGGCAACAGCCTGACCATCGCGCGGTGGCGCGACATCTGGCTGCACGAAGGCTTCGCCTGTTACGCGGAATGGATCTGGTCGGAGGCGGCCGGCGGGCCGAGCGCGGACCAGCTGGCGCGCACCGCACACCGGAATCTGGCGCGGCTGCCGCAGGACCTCCTGCTCGCCGACCCCGGACCGGACCACATGTTCGACGACCGGGTGTACAAGCGCGGTGCGCTCACACTGCATGCGTTGCGGCTCACACTCGGTGATTCCGTCTTCTTCGATCTGCTGCGCGAGTGGACCGCGCGGTATCGCCACGCCTCGATCACCACCGAGGAATTCACCGACCTGACAGGGCATTACAGCGCGGCCTCGCTGCGGCCGCTCTGGGACGCCTGGCTGTCGGCGCGGCCGCTGCCCGCATTGCCGCCCCTCCCCGCATACGGGGCGGAAACGCCTACCGGGTAGACTTCGGGCGAACCCAGAAGTTGATCATGGATGTGGCACGGTCACATCGTGCGCCAGACTTCGCTAACTCCTCGCTAGCAGTGATTCCGCTGCGCGACCAGCACTTTTCGAAGGCACTGCCACACCTATGAATTCGTCCTCCTTCGCCGCGCTCGGCGTGCGTGAACCGCTCGTCCGCGCGCTCGATGCCGCCGGTATCACCGAGCCGTTCCCGATCCAGGCCGACACCCTGCCCGATTCGCTGGCCGGGCGGGACGTGCTCGGCCGCGGGCGGACCGGCAGCGGGAAGACCCTCGCCTTCTCGATCCCGATGGTGGATCGGCTGGGCGCGCGCGGCGGGCGGTGTGCGCCGAATCACCCGGCCGGGCTCGTGCTCGCGCCGACCCGGGAACTGGCGACCCAGATCGCGGCCACCCTGGAACCGCTCGCGGCCGCCTACCGCATGTCGGTGACCACCATCTTCGGCGGCGTCTCCCAACATCGGCAGGTGCAGGCGCTGAAGCGGGGCGTGGACATCGTCATCGCCTGCCCGGGCCGGCTCGAGGATCTGATGCGGCAGGACCTGATCAGCCTGGACTCGGTCGAGATCACCATCATCGACGAGGCCGACCACATGGCCGATCTGGGCTTCCTGCCGGGCGTCACCCGCATCCTGGCCGCGACGCCCGAAGACGGTCAGCGCCTGCTGTTCTCGGCCACCCTGGACAACGGCGTCAATAAGCTGGTCCAGCGGTTCCTCCCCGGGGCCGTGAAACACGCTGTGGACGAAGCGAATTCGCCGGTCGCCGCCATGACCCACCACGTGTTCGAGGTGCCGACCACGGAGGCCAAGCGCGCGGTCGTGCACCGCCTGGCCTCCGGGTCCGAACGCCGAATCCTGTTCACCCGCACCAAGCATCAGGCCCGCAAGCTGGCCCGCCAGCTCACCACCGCCGGCATCCCCGCCGTCGATCTGCACGGCAATCTCACCCAGCCGGCCCGCGATCGCAACCTCGCCGCATTCGCCGCCGGCACCGCCAAGGTCCTGGTCGCCACCGATGTCGCGGCCCGCGGCGTCCACGTCGACGGCGTCGAACTCGTGGTCCACGTGGATCCGCCCGCCGAGCACAAGGCCTACCTGCACCGCTCCGGCCGCACCGCCCGCGCCGGCAACCACGGCGACGTCATCACCCTGGTCCTGCCCGACCAGCGCACCGACCTCGCCGCCCTGATGCGCAAGGCCAAGATCACCGCCACCCCGCAGCCGGTCACCGCCGACTCCCCGGCGGTCACGCAGCTGATCGGTGAGGTGGCCCCGCTGGTCGCCCTCCCCGCGGCCGCCGCACCGCACCGCGTGGACACGTCGGCCGCCTCGCCCACGCGGGGAGCCCGCCAGGCCAAGAAGCGGACCCGCCCGGCCGCGACCGATGCCAAGCAGAACGCACCTCGGAACCGCCGCAGGCAGGGCTCCCAGAACACCGACGATGCGCGCACCCCCGACCGCCCCGCGGCCCGGAAGCCCGACACCGCCACCGACGGCCGGCCCGCGCGCCGCGCGGCAGGCCGCGCCGGCGGCAAGCCTCGCGCCTCGGCCACGAGCACCTCGAACGGCCGCAACCCGCGCACCGGCGTCAGCCGCGACGAGAACCAGGGCTCCCGCACCCGGACCGAGCGCCGCGGCACGGCCAATGCGCGGCAGGGTGCCCCCGCCGAACCGCGTACCCGCGGCACCTCCGGCCGGACCGCATCCCAGCGCACCGACGGCGCCCCTCGCCGTCGTCGCGGCAACTGACGCCCCCGACGACCGCCGCCGCGGCCACCTCGCTGGTGCGCTCGCGGCGCGGCGGCGCTCGGGAGAGTGCGTCCAGAATGTGACATTTGCCCGTGTCTAGCGGGCGCGGTTTTTTTCTACAGTTACTAGATAGCGAGCAGCTACCCGCTCTTACCTCGTGAATTCTCATCTATCGTCCCGGACGCTCTTACAGGGGTCAGGAGACAAGTCATGAAGACCGACGCCCCATTGAGTGAGCGGGTCATCGTCAAGTTCGAACGGGTCGAGAATCGCTATCGGGTCTCGGTGACGCCGGTCGATCGGCTGCAGTGGCGGGTGGGGTACGCGCCGGATATGAAAGCGGCCGTGCAGCTGGCCCGGGAACTGGCCAGCTGAGCACTACAGAGCGGGTGCGCCGGGTTCCAGGAGCCGCTTGGGGTGCATACCGTCGACCTGTCCGATGAACGGCGGATGAATGCTGTAGCCGAGCATTCGGCGAATATCCTCGGACACCGCGCGGACCGTATCGCGGGTCATGGAGAGCGTGAACGCTTCCTGGGGGCGCAGCCACGGTTCGCAGTATTGGGCGGTGAGCGCGAGGCGGGGATTCGGGGAGCGATTCGCGCCGCCACCGTGCCACAGGGTGCCGACGAAGAATACGCAGCTACCCGCCGGCATCACCACCGGTTCGCGACGGTCGGATTCCCCGGGCAGGCGGTCGCCCCACAGGTGGCTGCCCGGAATGATGTCGGTCGCGCCGTTCTCGGCGGTGAAGTCGTCGATGGCCCAGATGGTGGCCGCCCCCAACCCCTTTCGCGGCCGCGGCAGCGGGTAGAAGCCATCGTCGGTGTGCAGCATCTGCGCCTGCTCGCCGGGCAGGATGTTGATCACCTGCAGCATGGACAGCAGGTAGTTCGGCAGGAACAGCCGGTCCAGCAGGGCCAGCACCCGCGGGTGGTCGGCGATGCGGTCGCAGGCGCGAGTCTTGTTCAGCACGCTGTAGATGCGCTGTGTCGAGTGCCCCTCGAAATTGTTCCGGCCGATCCGATCCAGCAGTGGCACAACACTTTCCCGGATCCGGTCGAGCTCGGCCGGAGTCAGCATGTCGTGCAGGATCACATAGCCGTCCCGCTCGACGGCGGCCAGATCGGCCTCGGCCACCGCCGGGTCCACGCTCGCGCCGCTGCTCTCGGTGCGCCGGTAGGTTCCGGCCAGATCGCCGTCCAGATCGCGTAGCGATGTCACCTTCGCGCCCATCCCGCCATCCTTTACATAACTGAGTTCTGTTATTGTTCGACTGTGGCACGAGCACCGATAGGACGTCAACAACTACTCGACGCCGCCCGCGACGAACTGGTCCATGCCAACGGCACCCTGGAGCTGAGCGCGCTGACCCGCCGCACCGGCCTGAGCACCGGCGCGCTCTACCACCACTTCGGCTCCAAAGTCGGTCTGCTGGCGGCCATCTGGGACGACTTCTACGACGGCCTGAGCCGGGCCATCGCCGATGACCGGCTCCCGGCCGACGGCGACTGGGCCACCCGCGAGCGCGACCGCACCCACTGTTTCGTGGCCTTCCACTTCGAGCACCCGCTTGCGGCGCTGCTGCTCAACCGCGCGGCGCCCGATCCGGGCCTCACCGAGATCGAGGCCGTCTACATCCGCAATCTCGGCGACGCGGCCGCCACGAATATCCGCCGCGGGCAGGCCACCGGCGAGATCCCCGCTGATCTCGACCCCGACAGCGCGGGCGCGTATGTCATCGGCGGCCTGCGTCACGGCATCGCCCAGCAGCTGCGCGTGCACCCCCGTCCGCCCGTCGACCTTGCCGCCGAACGCCTTTGGGGCTTCACCGCCGCGTCGCTGTCCCTGCCCTGATCCGCAAAAGAACTGGCGATCGCGCCCGCGGCCGCGTATCACTGCGTGCTATGTCGATCTCCACGGCCGACCGGCTGGCCATTCACGAATTGCTCGCCCTGCACGGACATCTCAGCGATGCCGGCGCCTTCGACCGCTTCGGGGAGGTCTTCACCGAGGACATCGCCTACGACCTGACCGCCTACGGCGCGGGCGTGGTCGCCGGCCGGGACGCCCTGCGCGACATGGCACTCCAGCTGGGCGACGGCAACCCGCTGGGGCATCACGTCACCAATATCGTGGTGTCGCCGACCAATTCCGATACCGTGCAGGCCCTGTCGAAGGGCCTCGCGGTCGCGACCGACGGCACCACCGCCAGTGTCACCTACACGGACATCGTCGTCCGCACCGCTTCCGGCTGGCGCATAAGCCATCGCCGCGTCGTCCCGCGCCGGCAGCCCCTCCATCCCTGACGCTCTGGCAAACCCGAGGCGCTCGCTCCCCGAACCGCCACCCGGGTGCTCATCGGCGATCGGCCGCACGAGTACGGGGTGCCTGTTCATCGAGGAGCCGAAACCGCTGCGGCAGTTTCGGTATCGAGGCGGGCGGATCCGGCGGCACCCGGGTCCATTGGACCGCGCCCCTGCCCTGACCCACCGCGGACGCGCGGATGCCCCCGTTGAACGAACGTCTGATAACACCGAAGATGCAACGGGGGCGTGGGGTCACCGCTGTGGATCCGTCCGATCGACCACCTCCTTCCCGCTCTACTCCGGACGATGTGCCCTTGCTCCGATCGCTGCCGTCGAGCATGCCGCGTGCCGCGGGATTCCATTACGGCCGAAAGTCCCTGTCCCCCGGGAACATGGCCATCACCGATCCCGGATCGCCTCGGGGCCGCGCTGATCGAGCAGCGTGAGGTAGGCGTCGATTTGGGCTGCGCCGGTGAGGAGGTCGCGGCCGCGGGTGGTCAGGCGTTCTTGCCAGGCGTCGAGGAAGACGGTCAGAGCTGCTGTGCCGCCTGCGGTTCGGAGTGCGTCGAGGAATTGACAGATCTGGGACAGCTGGTAGTTGCCGCGGCGCAGTTGGCGGGCGATTTCGGCGTCGCGAACGCAGTCCGGGCCGTAGTGGCGGTAGCCGGTGGCGCGATCGCGGTCGGGATGCAGGATGCCCTCGGTTTCCCAGGTGCGCAGGGTCGCCGGGTGCAGGTCGAGGCGGCGGGCGAGTTCGCCCACGGTCAGCGGCCTGCGCGGGGTATCCGGCGGGATCGGGGCGGACAGGCTGTGCAGGGCCCTCGCGACGTCGGCTCGGGTGGCGCGTTCGGTGTGCAGGGCGAGGTGAGTGGCGTCGATGAGCCGGTAGGCGGCTTCGGTGTCGCGGCGGTTGATTGCGCGCATGATGTCGGTGGCCGGCTGATGGCCGTGGCCACGGCGTAACGCCAGGAAGGCGCGCAGGGCCTGGGCATGCAGGGGTGTGTAGAGCCGGTAGCCCGTGTCGCTGCGTTCGGTGGGCGGGAGGATGCCTGCCTCGTCGTAGTTGCGGATGGCCTGTGCGGACAATCCATGTTCGCGCGCGAGATCGATGGGTCGCAGATCGCACCTCCGTTTGAGGGTTCGAACACCCGATACGTGGTCATACTCGGTCAAGTTTCACTCGAACCTTCAACGATAGTGTCAAAGGCAGTTCCTTCTGGAAGGGGTCTCCATGTCCACTGCCACCGCAATACAGGCCATCGGCCGCCCGATCGACAACCCGGAAAACCTGGGCCGCGCCCTCGACGACCTGCTCGCCACCCACACCGAACCGCCCGCCCTGTTCGCGCTCGGCGAGCCGACACATGGCATCGCCGCATTCCCGCTGCTGCGCAACGACGTTCTCGGTCACCTCGTCGAACGGGGTTACCGGTCAATCGTTTTGGAGACCGACTACTTCGCCGCGTCCATTGTCGACGACTACGTGTGCGGCGCGTCCACCGAGATCGACACCGTGCTCGCCACCGGGTTCAGCCACGGTTTCGGCGCGGTGCCTGGCAATCGCGAACTCGTCGAATGGCTCCGCGCGCACAATGCCGCCCGGGCGTCGGAGGATCGGGTGCATTTCCACGGCTTCGATGCCCCGGTGGAATACGCCGGCGCCCCCGGCCCACGCCATGCTCTCGCCCGGGCCGCCGACTGCCTGCCCGACGCCCTGCGTCCCGAATCAGTCGGCAAACTCGACGAATTGGCCGGTGAGGACGCCGACTGGACGAATCCGGCCGCCATGTACGACCCGGCGGCTTCCATCGGCAACTCCCCCCGAGCACACGCCCTCCGCCTCCTCGCCGACGATCTCGCCGGCGCACTGCACCGCGCCTCCCCCGGATTGCGCCCCGCCGACCCCGCCGCCTACGACCGAGCCGTGTCCTACGCCCGCACCGCCCAGGGCCTGCTCCGCTTTCACGCCGCCATGGCCACCGACACTCCCGACCGCATCGACACCGTCCTCAGCGTCCGCGCCGAAATGATGGCCGACAACCTGCTCGCCATAGTCGCCCAGGAGCAACACCGGGGCCCATCCCTGGTCTTCGCCCACAACGCCCACCTGAGTCCCGCCCACGATGACGCCAAGAGCTGGGGGAATGCCGGTGCGCTCGTCCACATGACGCTGGCGGACCGCTACCTGTTCGTGGCGACCGACGCCAGCCCCGCCCCCGACCCGAACACGCTCCAGCACTCACTGGCGGCAGCCACACCCCACCGCAGCCTCTTCCCGGCGCCTCCCCTGCGCGCCGCACTCTCCCCGTCCACCGGCACGAGCACACCGATTGTGCCCGGCCACATCCCACTCACCCCCGCCGACCTGTCCGGCGCGGCCGCGGTCGTCTTCATCGCCGACACCGACGGAAAGCGCCATCAGTATTGGTAGCGGAGCCGTCGGCAACGAACCGATGCATCAACGGGAGAGCTCGCCCGTGAGCAGAAAATGTTCCAGCCGAGCAGAATACGGCGCCGGATCGATGCCCTGTCCCGCGAGCCAGGCCTCGCTGTAGTACTTGTCGAGATAGCGTTCGCCCGGGTCGCAGAGGAGCGTGACGACGCTGCCCCGGTCGCCTCGGGCGAGCATGCCGGAGATGACGGCGCAGGCGGCCCAGACCCCGGTGCCGGTGGAGGCGCCGCAGCGGCGGCCGAGCAGGCGTTGCAGGAGGTGGACGGTGGCGACCGAGGCGGCATCGGGGACGCGGATCATGCGGTCGACGGCGTGCGGGAGGAAGCTGGGTTCGATGCGCTGGCGGCCGATGCCCTCGATGCGGGATCCCTTGGCGGAGGTGGTGTTTCGGTCGAGGGTGCGCCAGCCTTCCAGGAACGCCGAGTTTTCGGGGTCGGCGACGCAGATGCCGGTGTCGCGCTGGGTGTAGTGGACGTAGCGGGCCAGGGTGGCGGAGGTGCCGCCGGTACCCGCGGTGGCGACGATCCAGCTCGGTTCGGGGTAACGCTCCTGTTCGAGCTGACGGAAGATCGATTCGGCGATATTGTTGTTGCCCCGCCAGTCGGTGGCGCGCTCGGCATAGGTGAACTGGTCCATGTAATGGCCGCCCTGTTCCCGGGCGAGCCGGGCCGCGACCTCGTACACCTCGCTGGGGTCGTCGACGAGATGGCAGGCGCCGCCGTGGAATTCGATCAGGTCGATCTTGGACCGCACGGTGGAGCGCGCCATGACGGCGATGAACGGCACGCCGATCAGCTTGGCGAAGTACGCCTCCGACACCGCGGTGGATCCACTGGACGCCTCCACCACCGGGCGACCGGGCCGCAGCCAGCCGTTGCACAGCGCGTACAGGAACAGGGACCGCGCCAGCCGATGCTTGAGACTGCCGGTGGGATGGGTGGATTCGTCCTTGAGGTAGAGGTCGATGCCCCATTCCGGCGGTAGCGGGATGGTGAGCAGGTGGGTGTCGGCGGAGCGGTTGCCATCGGCCTGCACCTTGCGTACGGCCTCGCGCAGCCAGCTCCGGTACTCCGGGTCGGAGCGGTCGATGTCGGTCTCGTCGACGAGCGTGTCGTCCTGGATCACAGCGATCTCGGTGTCCTTCCGGTTCAGGCCCGCGAAGCGGAGCAGGGCAGCTTCGACGCTAGCCGGGAATCAGGGCTTCCCAGTGTGACCTGGGGCGATATTTCCCAAGCATCTGTAATAGGGGGTGAAAGCTCCGCTAATGGCCCGGTGCGGTGACCGGTACGCCCAGGCCATCATCGGGCTAGTGCGAGACGGCGGCCTCCACCAGCCGCGCGGACTCCCGCAGTCCGCCGATGACCGCGCGCACCGCCGGAACCGCCTCGAGTTTGGGCAGGGTGACCGCCAGCACCCGCCGCTCCATGGCGGGTTCCACCGGCAGCGAGCGCACCGCCCCCGGCGCCGGCACACCGGACAGCGCGAGTTCGGTGGCCAGCGCGACACCCAGTCCCTCGGCGACCAATCCGGCTACCGCGCCCGGATTCTCGGTGGCATAGGCGATGTCCGGATGGAATCCCGCGTCCGCGCAGGCGTCGACGAGGTGTCCGCGGCACTGCGGGCAGCCCGCGATCCAGGTCTCCTTCGCCAGTTCCGACAGCTGCATCGGGGTGGTGCGCGCGGTCCCCGCCAGGCGGTGCCCCACCGGCAGCAGTGCCCGCAGCCGATCGGTGAGCAGGGTGTGCGCATTCAGCTCGGAGAGGTCGGGGCTGGCTGCGTCACAGGAGCTTTCGCTGTCCGGCACCTTGCCGTGCGGATAGTCGAAGACGATCGCGATCTCGCACTCCCCCGCCCGCAGCATGGCCACCGATTCCGGCGGCTCGGCCTCGATCAGGGCGACCTTCAGCCGCGGTTCCGCGGCCTGGATGCGCGCAATGGTCTTGGGCACCAGCAGATTGCACGCGCTCGGAAACGCCGCCAGCCGGACCGTCCCGGCCCGCAGTTCGGTGAGCGCCCTGATCTCGGCCTCGGCCGCGTCGAGACTGCCGAGCACGGTCGCGGCGTGCCGGGCCAGTGCCGCACCGGCCTCGGTGAGCTGCAGCTGATGACCCGACCGGGTCACCAGCGGGGTGCCGAGCACGCGTTCCATGGCCTTGATCTGCTGGCTGATCGCCGGCTGGGTGTAGCCGAGCTGGCGGGCGGCGGCGGAGTAGGACCCGGTCCGCGCGACCGCCCTGAAGATCTTCAGCTGCCTGATCTCCAGCATGGTCCCCATCCTAGGCACACCAGGTCGTGGGGCCGGGAAAGGCGCAGGTCAGGCCACCAGACCGAGATTGGCCACCAGGCGGCGAACCCGGAGTTCGATCGCGTCGCGAATGCCGCGGATCTCCTCGATGCCCCCGCCCGCCGGGTCGGGCAGCGGCCACTGCTCGAAGCGGTGCCCGGCGATGATCGGATCGGTGTCACCGCAGCCCATGTCGACGACCACATCGGCGGCCCGCATCAGCTCATCGGCCCACGGCTTCGGGAATTCGTCGGCGATGTCGACCCCGCGCTCGGCCATGGCGGCGACGACGAGCGGATTGACCACCGTGTTCGGCGCCGAACCACACGACCACCCCGACGCCCGGTCCCCGGCCAGCAGGTTGAAGAATCCGAGCGCCATCTGTGAACGTCCCGCATTGTGCGTGCACACGAACAGCACGGCCGGACCGGTGCGGATGGCGCGTCCCTCGGCGCGGGCCAAGGCCGTCAACCGTTCTCGTGCGAACCGCTCGGCGACCCCGGCCAGCCGGGCACGGTCGATGCCGATGGCGTCGAGGTGCGCGTAGGAGCTGTCGAGGATGCGCTCGACCGTGGCGGAGTCCACCGCCGCGCCGAATTCCTCCGTCAGCCGTTCCGAGACCTCGTCCGGGATCATCCGGTCCGCATCAGCAACGGTGGAAGGCAGGGCGGCGCCGAATGTCTCGTTCACGATCGCTCCCTCTGCACGTTGGTCAGCCTATCCCCGTCCTCTGGTCGCCGCTGGGCCCCGAAACGCCGCCAGCTCGCGGTGATAGGCAACCGCTACCGGTACGCAACCATCAAACCCCGTCCCGGCACCGCCCGTCGAACGGCTTCGCGCACAGCGAACATTCGGGCACAACGGACAAGTGTGATCACGGCCATGCACCGGACATCGAGGAGAAACTGGTCACACCCGAGCACCCGCCACGCATGCCACTTCTCCGCCGATCAGACCAGGACCGGTGTCCGCGGCTCGGTGAGCAGATCGAAATCGTCAGCGGGCAGCCCAGTTTCGAGGCCGTCTCGGCGCTCACGGCGGTAGAGCCAATGCAGCAGGGCCAGCCCCAGGAATCCGGCCAGTGCGGTGGCGATGCCGATCTTCCAGCCCGGCGGACGCCAGGCGACCACCAGGTCGGCATCCCGGGTGCCCGGCGGGATATCCACGGCCACAAAGGTATTCGTGACCGTGTGGAAACCGATGTCGTGGCCGTCGAGAGTGACGCGGTAGCCGGGCCACGCCAGGCGCGCGAAGAGCGCGTGATGTCACCGCCACCCAGGTCGGGCGCGACAGTGTCAGCAGCCACCTGCGCGTCACCTCGCCCGACGGAGGCCGCTCCTCGGCCGCACGGAATCTCACCACGGCGGGTAAGGGTCAGGCCACGGCGTCGGCGAAGCTGTCGCCACTCAGCACCGGAACCGCTGCGCTGCTGTCGATCTCGACCGCGATCGCCACATCGTCGCCGAATCCGATGGCGGCCAGCTCCCGCCCGGAGGCGCAGTCACCGATCAGCGTGGGCACGTCCGGGATGCCCGCGTAGCCGGCGTGCGCGGCCATCGACTCCGGCGACAAGGGTCCGGCCCCGTGCTCCGACAGTGCCGCGATGACCGCACCGGCGCCGAGCCAGTCCTCGATCGCCGGGCGCAGCACCTCCCGCCCCGGCCAGTGCTCACCGGCGGCGATCACCCGACCGGCCGATCCACAGTGCCCCAGCCCTGCTTCATGATCCACCGGCCCACCGCCGACGCGTTCCGCAGGCAGGCCGCCACCACCGGAATTCCCTCGACGGCAGCGGAAATGGCCGACCCATTCGGCGACGGCAGCACCAGCCGTTCCGGCGCGAGCGCCCGGCGCAGTGCGGCCGGGGACAGCGACCACGGATTCGCGGCGCTCATCGCACTGCGGCCGACGGCCAGCCGGGCATCCCGGGACACCGCGAAATCCGCTGCCGTGGAATCGCGTGCGGGATACGGGAACACCCGTGTCCCGGCCTCGGCGGCGACCGACACCGCGGTCGTGAACGACAGCACATCGATCACCACGAGCACCGCACAGCCCGGCCCGAGTGCCCGCGCACCGGTCAGCCCCCAATCGAACCGCACCCCGTACCCGTCCTGCCTCGACCATGCGGGCAGCTCCGACATTCCGATTCCCCTCTCCGTTTATGCCGTCCACCTGGTTTTCGCTGTGCATCAACCACGATCTCCGGCCAGTAGGAGTGGGCATTCTCGCATGGCGGGGCGTTCGAGGCGCGATTAGCTTGCGGGGCATGGCAGAGGAGAGCAGCGGTCCGGGGAGTCAGCCGGCGCGGGTTGTTCACGGCGACAGCCGGGGCCGCGGTGGGGGCGGCTGACACGGTGGCGTTGCGCTCCGAGGGCGAGATCGGCGCAGCCGAATTATGGCGGAAGCCAACGGATTCGGAGGCTCTTGTAGTGCGCGGGGTGACATCTGCAGTATGGCGCGGACGCGGTGCGGGAGGCGGTGGTGTCGCGGCATACGACGGTGTCGGTCCGCCCCGGCGCAGGACCTGGTGCGCATTCGAGCACAGGTGGTGACGGCTCCCGAATCTTGCTGTGGCTCAGCGCATGCGGTTGCGGGGCCCGAGCTGGTCGCGAAATTGGCCCGGGGTGAGCCCGGTTTCCTCGCGGAACGCCCGATAGAAGTGGCGGTCTGTCGCGAAACCGGATGCGGCGGCGACGGCGGCCAGGGATCGGGAGGGGTCGGCGCGGATGAGCCGGCGGGAGTGGGCGATCCGGGTGCGACGGACGATCGCGCCCGGCTCGCCGAAGCCCTCGCAGACGCGGTACAGCGTGCGGCGTGAGATCAGGCAGGCATGCGCGATCTCGTCGACCGTGAGGTCCGGGTTTGTGAAGTTCTTTCGGATGTAGGCCAGCACCTGCTGCCGCGTGTAGAGCGAATCCGATGGGCCGGGCGAACTTTCGCCGTTCGCCAGCAGCAACGCCGACGCCATCATGCCGGCGGCGTCGCTGCCGAAGACGGTGACCGCACGCGCGATGTCGTCGGGCGGTAGCTCGGCCAGATTGCGGAAGAAGCCGGCGACCACGCCCAGCGCCCCCGTGGCGGGGACGGCGGTGGCGGTGGGTAGCTGGTCGCGGGTGAGGCCGGAGTGCTCGAGCACCAGCTGCAGCGGGGCGCGTACCAGCGTCGACAGGCAATTGTCGGTGGTGCGGCTCTCCAGCGGCACACCGCTGTCGAAGAACGAGATGGTGCCGGGCGTGCATTCGGCCGTCTGGCCGCGCTGCTCGGTCCAATTCGTTCCTTCGAGCACGATATTCACCAGTAAGAACTCACCGGTCGACTGCGCCACCATCTTTTTTGTCCGCAATGCCCGTTGCGCGCTGGCCTTCATGCGCGACACCGCGAATCCGTCGAATTGAGTCGTGGCGACTTGTCCGTGCCAGTGACCTGTGCGCAATGGCTCGATCACCGACGGTGCGACCGCATCCGCCATCAGGGCTTCCCACTGCTCGAACGCCTGACGTGGCGAAAGGGTCGAGGACGACGAGATCTCGACAGCGCCGAAAACGGCTTGCTCCACGTCGGTAATCTTCCCACCACATATCGCTCAGCAACCACGTTTCGAACGAGTTCCGTCCGTGGTCGGTGACCAAGGTCCCCACCATGGCTCACCGCAGCGGTGAACCGCTCATGAGCAGGGCGGTCAATGTATACAGACGCTCGATTCTAAGCGGCGATCCGAGATCTTTGCAGTGCCACAATGGGGTTCGCGTCGAATCGGCCGTCCCGGCGTCATAGCGATCGGCGAGAAAATGTGAGACCGGCGCAATGCACAAGCCACCGAACGCTCGGGCGACGGGTTCGCACTGGCGCACAGCGCGTGTACCGCGCACGCCGTCTCGGGGGCGGGCCGGGGGCGAACGCCATGCCCTCCACGCGGAGGGACGCCCGCAGCGAGGTGGTCAACGATGCGGTGAATCCGGGCAGCAGGGGAAGCCGGGGAGCGCGAAAGCGCTGCCGCCGTCACCCGTTCGACATTGACCGCGGGCGCGAGCACCCGCCACAGGTCCGGCCGGCGGAAGCCTTCGCGGCGGAGATACCGCTCGGCTCCGGCGAATTCGGCGCCGCGCCACCCGAGGGCCGTCGCGGTCAGCACCGGCGAGCACGCGACCGCGCCGTCATGGGCCTGCGGACTCACCCAGCTGCCGTCGCCGTTCTGGTTGCGAGCCACCGCATTCAGCCCGAGCCGCGCCAGCGAACGCGGGCAGCACTCGGGTGTTCGCCACAGCCATCCGACCACTCCGGCCGTAGCGTAGGGCGAGCCACTGGATCATGCCGTCGGGGTCCTCGTCGACGACCCTGATCAACTGCCACAACGACATCAGGGCGTGCTTGCCGACCGCGGCGGTGGATTCCTCGTACACGATGACTTGCAGGGGTTTGCCGACCAGACGGGAACCTCTTCACCGTACCTCCGGCAGCTGTAGCGCGGTCGTCCGCAGTCCCGGCGAATTGGTTGCCGCTCTGCGGATCTTGCGAATCCGCGTTATCTGCCCGAAATATCGGTTACGCTGACCGCCGGAGGCATCCCGCCTCCACCCGAGTGAACCCAGGTGCGACCGATGAACGAACACGACTTGCGGCACCTGGAGATCCCGCTTCCGTTTCTGCCGCAGCGGCATTCGATGAGCGACCGCGCGCAGGAAAGAGTTCAGATCTGGGCACAGCGTTTCGGATTGCTCCAGGACGAGGCGGCGGCCCGCAAGTTCGAATCGCTCGGCTACGCGCGATTCTCGGCGTATTGGTGCCCCACCTCGTCTTTCGCCGACATGCTCCTGGTCGCCGAATGGATCACCGTATTCTTCGTCTTCGACGATCTGCAGGATCTGGCCATCACCACGGGCCGGCTCGACGACTACGACCGCCTCCGGCACACCGCATTGCAGGTGGTGCACGAGCGCGGGGTCACGGGTCCGATGCCACCCGTCATCGCAGCTCTTTCCAATCTCTGCACCCGTACCTTCCCGCGCAATTCCGAGGCCTGGGCGCGCCGATTCGCATTGAATCTGGAATTGTGGCTGGTCGGTCACGCGCGCGAGAACGCATTTCGTCAGGCGGGCAAGTCGCCGAGTCCGGAAGAATATCCGCGACTACGCCGGGACGCGTGCACGGTATTGCCGACGGTGGATTTGGCGGAGGTGATCGAGCACACCGAAATTCCCGACGCCCTGTATTACGGGCCCGCGTATCAGGAGATAATCGCGACCACCGCCGATATCATGTGCCTGATCAATGATCTGCATTCGCTGGCTATCGAAGCCGATTCCGAGGACACCATCAATCTGGTGACGACTCTGCAGCATCATCTGGGAATGGAACTGCCGCAGGCGGTCACGGAAATCCGCCGTTCGATAGACGTCCGGATCGCCGACAATCAGGCCGCGGCCCAGGCAATTACGGCAGAAATGGATGCGCTGCAGCTGCCGCCGAGAATTCGCAATGGCGTCCGCCGCTGCATTCGCGACTGCCAGTCCGCCATA
This sequence comes from Nocardia sp. NPDC051981, assembly GCF_040680715.1. Lineage (NCBI taxonomy): Bacteria > Bacillati > Actinomycetota > Actinomycetes > Mycobacteriales > Nocardiaceae > Nocardia > Nocardia sp. NPDC051981. The sequence goes on from NZ_JBFAXK010000005.1 coordinate 356,386, forward strand.
GCCGGAATGGAACTGTGGGATCGCACCGACACGGTGCGATTCACACCGGACGTGGACCTGCGTGATGCCCGGAACATCGACTACGGCAACGGTTTCCTCGATCGGGTGTGATCGCCGGAGTCCGCGCTAGGGGATTCGCGGAGGGTGTAGCCGACGCCGCGCACGGTGTGGATGAGCGGCGGGTGGCCGGTGTCGATCTTGCGGCGCAGCTGGCTGACGAAGTCTCCACCACCCGGTCGGCGCGGCCCGCCTCGGCCTGCCACACGCGATCGAGGATCTGGCGCTTGCTCACCACCTTGCCCGCATTGAGCGTCAGGTAGTGCAGCAGCTTGAATTCGGTGGCGGACAGCCAGATCTGTTCACCGGCGCGGAACACCAGATGGGTGCCGGCGTCGAGTTCCACGTCCGCGAAGCGCAGCCGGCCGGGTCCGTCCTCGTCGCCGGACCGGGTCCGGCGCAGGATCGCATGCAGCTGAATTCGGCCTCATCGGCCCGACCCTGGCCGAATCCTCCTGTCCGGCAGAAGCTCTGGCCAAACTCGTCGACATGTACGTGGCCGGAGCGCTCGACGAACGGGAGCTGATCTTCGTCTACTTCGCCGAATTCGGCCACGTCCCCGACGATGAACGCGCGACACTGCGGGTCGTGCAACGCCTCGTCGTCGCCGAATGGGCGACCCTGCTGGCCCGGGTCCGCCCCGAGCTCGGTCGCGCCGAAGGGCAGACCCTCGTGCACGCCGCCCTCGGGCTGGTCGTCGACTACGGCCGCGTCTTCGGCGACGAGCGAATCTACCCGCGCCAGTGGGTGATCCGCCTTATGGAGTCCGTCCTCTTCGGCCGCGTCGCCCCCTGACATGCCGGGCCATCGGAAATCACCTGGCTTGGGAGACGGTTCGATCGTGCCAGGCGGCCTTCGCTCCGCTGTCCCCGATGCGGTAGACCTGCACGATGGATCCGACGGACACGGCGAGGGCAGCCACCGCGACCATGGCCGCGATCGCCCGGCGACCGGAGACCGCGTCGATCCGCGGCACCCGACGCCGCAGGAGGTCCCGCGCGCGCTCACTGTGCATCGCCCACCACACGGCGGCGAACACGAACGTCGCCGCCGACCAGACGAGCAGATCGTCACCGAGGTGAGTGTGCGCGCGCAACAGCGGATCTCGTGGCGTGCGGTGTTCGAGCCATTCACCGGAGTGGGTGGTCAGCGGCACGAACACCAGGGTGAGGAAGGCGACCACCGGCAACAGCACGCCGATCCGGCGCCGCGCCGAGGGCCACAGCACCGCGGCCGCGACGAGTAGCGCGGTCACCGGCACCAGCACGACCACAGCGTGAACGAACAGAACGTGGGCCGGCAGCCCATTGATGGTGGTGGGTCCCATGATGATCCGCACTCTCCTGTCGTGACGTCGGCGGTGAGCCTACGAGGCTGTGCTCGAGGTTTTAGCGGAACGTCGCTGAGAGGACGCTGTGATCGATGGCCCGACCCGGTGCGGGCCGCCGCTACGAGACCGGGAGAGCCGACGTCGCGACCACCAGGCCGAGGTCGCCGTCGTAGCGGCGATAGAGCAGGCGGCCGCGGCCGTCCTCGGCGTCGGTGAAGAAGAGGAAGGGCAGGCCGTAGCCGCACAGGCGGAGGGCGGCGGCCGACTCGGTGAGGACGCGGGTCGGGTGGGGGTTCATGGTCAGCGGGAGATGCTCGAAATCGCGAGGCGGGCATGCCCGGCGCTGGCGCGCCATCCGGACGCCCAGGGGCCCGGCCCAATACACGATGGCGTCCTCGCCGGTGTCGAGGTCGGTGAAGAGGTGGGCGTCGTAGTCCAGGGCGTCCATGGTCGCAACGGCGGCCGCCGGGTCGCACCGGTGTGGCACGCAGTGCTTGCGGCGGACGATGGGGCGCTCCTCGCCGACGGTGACCAGTGACGCGCGCTCCGGGTCGGGCGCCCAGCGCGGGGGTGCTTGCGCCAGTTGGCGATTGAGCGAGCGGTCGAGGCGTTCTGCGACGACGCGGAGGACGAGCGTGCCGGGGCCGTCGATCTGGCAGCGCACCGGAGTCCCGGCGACGCACAGGTTGACCTGCGCGACGGACGTGCCGTCGATGCGGGCGTCGTGGGTGAGCCGCAGGCGGGCGCTGCCGGCCAGGCCATGGCGGCGCAGTACCTCCGTGAGCTCTGCGCGAGCCCGGTCCATCTCCTGTGTGGAGGCCGTGCCGTCCACGATCACCTCGACGAACGATTCCGGCATGGTGGCGACCTCGTCCGCGTACACGCTGCACGACCTCCTGGTGGTGATCGACCTTGATGTCGACGCGTCCATGTCAGCACCGGTCACGGCGGCGCAAACAGGGCCGAAGGTCCCGGGATCAGGTGGCGAGCCGCACCTTTCACCGATTTCACGATCCAAGTCCCGGTCCGGTGAGGACCTTCGGCTCTGTCGCCGCCGGGCGCGGCGCGGAACGGTGGGCGGTGGCCGTACGGCCCCCACTCATCGGACAGGAAGGCGGACAGTACTCGTGGCGCGTGAGCTGACGCAGCGGGAGATTCTCGTGGAACTGGAGCCGGTCGCCGGGCAGGCGCTGGACCGGCATCTGTCGGTGTTCAAGGATTGGCATCCGCACGATTACGTGCCCTGGGACGACGGTCGAAATTTCGCGCAGCTCGGTGGAATCGATTGGGATCCGGACCAATCCAGGCTCTCCGAGGTGGCGAAGGCCGCGCTCATCACCAATCTGCTCACCGAGGACAATCTGCCCTCCTATCACCGCGAGATCGCCGAGAACTTCTCCCGCGACGGGGCGTGGGGTACGTGGGTGGGCCGCTGGACCGCGGAGGAGAACCGGCACAGCGTGGTCCTGCGCGACTATCTGGTGGTCACCCGCGGCGTCGATCCGGTCGCGCTGGAGAACGACCGGATGACCCATATGACCAATGGTTTCGCCGCGCCCGTCGATCCCGGCACCGCGGCCGCGCATGCCGGATTCCTCTACTCGGTGGCCTATGTCAGCTTCCAGGAGCTGGCCACCCGGATCAGCCACCGCAATACCGCCGAGGTCTGCGCGGACCCGGTCGCCGACCGCATCATGCAGCGGCTGGCCCTGGACGAGAACCTGCACATGATCTTCTACCGCACCCTGTGCGGCGCGGCCCTGGACCTCGTGCCCGACCAGGCCATGGCGGCCATCGACCTGATCGTCGAGAACTTCCGCATGCCCGGCACCGGAATGCCCAACTTCCGCCGCCACGGCGTCCTCATGGCCAAGCACGGGATCTACGATCTGCGCCAGCACTACGAGGACGTGCTGATGCCGGTGCTGCGGCACTGGAATATCTTCGGCCGCACCGACTTCGGGCCCCAGGGCGAACAGGCGCGGGAGCGGCTGGCGCGCTACCTCGACAATCTCCACCAGGTGCAGATTCCACGTTTCGAGGAGCAGCGCGACCGCTCCCTCGCCCGTGAGCGCGCCCGCGTCTGAGCGGACGGGTCAGGCCGGGGTGACGATCTGGATCAGATTCCCGCAGGTGTCGTCGAATACGGCGGTGGTGACGGGTCCCGCCGCCAGCGGCTGCTGCGTGAACGTCACCCCGAGACCGCTCAGCCGCTCGAATTCGGCCTGCACATCCGGCACCTGGAACGAGGCTGCCGGAATGCCGTCATCGACGAGCGCGTCCTTGTACGGCTTGACCGCCGGATGCCCATCCGGTTCGAGCAGCAATTCCGCGCCCTCCGGGTCCTCCGGTGACACCACGGTCAGCCAGCGGGCCCCCGGGCCCAGCGGCACATCATGCTTCTTGGTGAAGCCCAGTACCCCGGTGTAGAAGTCGAGCGCCTTCTGCTGGTCGTCCACGAACACGCTGGTGATGTAAATCCGCACGGCCCTTACCCTTTCCTGTGCACCGGCCACCGTTCCTGAATGGCGGCCAGCGGAGTCGTATCGAGGTGGTGGAACTTGTATCTGCCCTGCTTCCGCGTCTCGACCAGCCCGGCCTCCTCCAGCACGGCCAAATGCTGCGACACGGCCTGCCGCGTCAAACTCACTTGATGCCGCCCACTGAGCCGGGCACAAATCTCGAACAGCGTCTGCCCATCCCGCTCGGCCAATTCATCGAGAATGATCCGCCGCGTGGGATCGGCGAGGGCCTTGAAAATATCGCCCACCACCCGACCATAGGCAAGTGACCACTTGCCTGTCAAGAACTCCCCGCCGACCCGCGATTCGGCCCGACCAGCAAGAAAGCCGAACGCGCCCGGATCAACCACACGCCGGCGAGGTCTGATTACCCAGCGACAGCATGTTGCACAGCCACTCCTTCTGCACCTTCCACTTGCCGTCCTCGGCGACGAGCGGAACGACCGCCCGCTGCGGCTGACCACCGCTGATCGAGGCCTCGGCGTCAGCGGTCAGCGTGCCGTTGCCAAGATCGTTGACGCCGGTGACGGTGATGGTGGCGTTGCTCTGCTTGTAGAAATCGACAAAACGTTGCGGCAGGCCGGGATCGGCGGCAACCCCTTGCAACATGTCCAGCTTCTGATCGTTGGGAATATCGGGGTTCACCAGTTTCTGCAATTCCGCATCGAGATCGGCCGCGGTCAGCACAGGCGGATAATTCGACTGCACCGGAGCAGTTTTCGACGTGGACGGCTTGGCAGGCTTGGACACATTCTTATCGCCACTACCACAGGCGGCCACCCCGAGGGCCGTCACAACGGTCACCATGGCAATCACGAGACGCTTCAAAGTCGCCGACGCTACAAACCTGCCTCGCCGAAACGCAGTGCGCCGCAGCGTTTCAGGCCAAATTCTCACGGTCGGCACAGACGGCTCACACAGTTGCTGCGGACTTGGATGCGTCGGTGCGGACTTGAAACTGACGTCGGGTCAGGATCTAGCGTCGGGGGCGACTGCCAGAAGGAGGAGCTTGTGCCGAAAATCGATCAGGACGAAGTTGGGTACTGGGTCGACGCTGCGCGGATCACCAAGGTATTCAACAGCTATTTTCGCTCTCTGGACGAGATGTGCTTCGACGTAACATGTTTCGAGCAGATCTTTGCCAGCGATGGGCGAATCGTGCGGCCGAACGGGGCGGCGGTGGCAGGTCCTGCGAGTATCGCGGGCAGTCATGCGGTGAGCTTCGCTCGCTTCGACGCCACTCAGCATCTGCTCAGCGGTCATGATGTCGCGATCGACGGCGACACGGCCGACGTGCGGGCCAATCTTGTTGCGATACATCTGTGGAAGGGCATGCCCGTCGAGTCGAGCATGCTCGAACGGTCGTTCACGGCAGGCGGCGTCGTTACCGCGGATCTGGCCCGCACCCCCGATGGGTGGCGTATGACCGAAGTACGGAACCGCATCATCTGGCGTACGGGACACTTCGGGAACATGATCGAAACCCGCTGACGGCGGGGATCGGTACCGCGGAATGACGGTGGCCGAACGGGTTTCACGAGGGTGCGGGCCGGGCCGAGGGTGATCGGGCGGTGCGGGCGTCAGTCGGCCGCGTGGACGACCATCACCGGGCAGTGGGCGTGCTGCACCAGCGAGTGCGCGGTCGACCCGAGCAGCAGGCCCAGGAATCCCCCGCGGCCGCGATTGCCGACCACGACCAGCTGCGCGTGCTTGGACCAATCCTGCAGGTGCGCCGCCGGAGCGGAGAAGTGGACGCGGCGGATCACGGTCACGTCGGGGTACTTCTCCTGCCACCCGGCGAGCCGCTCGGCCAGGACCGACTCCTCGACGGCTTCGACGTCGTCGAGCACCGGGGTCGGATGATCGCCGGCGAACACCCCCGCGCTCCAGTCACTCCAGACGTGCACCGCCACCAGGTCCGCGCCCCGCTCCGACGCCTCGGCGAACGCGGCGGCGATGGCGGGCTCGCTGACCGGGCCGCAATCGATACCGACCACCACCGGACCGGAATCACGAACGATGTTGTCCGCCTGGTGATCCGGGCGCACCACGAACACAGTGCCCGCCGCGTGCGAGGTGACCGACAGCAGCGTCGAGCCCAGATGCGCGAAGGTTCCGGTGGTCCCGGTGGCGCCGAGCACCACAGCATAGGCGCGGGCGCTGAAGTCGATCAGCAATCCCGCGGCGGAGTCGTTGAACAGGTGCGCCGTCACCTGCAGATCGGGGTGAGCGGCCCGCGCCGTCTCGACCGCATGCCGAACCACGTCCCGGCCCTTGGCCTGTGCAGCGTCGATCACCTCAGGTGTCACCACCGCGTACGGGCCCATCACGGCACTGGTGCCCACCAGGTCCAGCCCGTGGACGACCTGCAGCGTGCGTCCCCGGCGCGCCGCCAGATCGGCTGCCCACTGCAGCGCGATGTCCGATCCCGACGACCCGTCCACGCCGACGACCACTCCTGCGGAGACCAGTCGGTGCGGATCGTCGTATTCCTGCTCAGCCATTGCCATCTCCCGGCGGTGCGGTTACCGGGCGGCGGATCGCCGCCCACCCTCACGGTATGAATCACCGGGGTGCCGGCACTGCGGCCGATGGTCATGGGACCAGGGGCCCAAAGACCGCCCGGCCGTGGGCCGATGGTCGCGGGAGGCGATCGGCGGCTACTTGCCCGCGGTCTCGTGCTCGCCGTCGCACCACTGCTCGACGGGGACGCTGACCTTGACCTGGTCGATGTGCTCGCCGCAGCCGGCCCAGGTGATCTTGCCGCAGTCGCAAGGGGTCGGTTGACACATGATGGTGGTCCTCTCGGGATCGGTCGGGTCGGACGGCGTCGTCGGATCGGCACACCATCCGAGACGCGGCAGCGTGGATGGTAGCCGTAGCGTCGCTCACCGGAGCGGCTCGGCCCCGATCGATTCCCGCTCGACCAACCGGATACCGGTCACCAGTGTCGGCTCGATGGCCACGATGGTGTCCATGACCCCGTCCACCCACGGCCGTACCAGCGCATCGTAGCGGGCCACCAGTTCCGGGGCGGTGATGGTCCGCGCGAGACCGATCACCACGACCGACCAGCCCAATCGTGTCACCCGATCGATATCGTCGGCCTCGTAGGCGACCACCACAGCGGAATCGGCCCGCACGGTCGAGGTCAGTCGCGACGTCAGCCTGGTCCGCACGATGACGGTCTCTCCGTCGACGATGTGATTCACGGGCCGGACGGCCGGCAACGCGTCTCGGGTGAACACCACCCGGCCGAACGGGACACTGGCCAGCAGGCGCATCGACTCGTCCCGGGAAAGGTCCACCACGCTGCGCGCGGCCTCCTCGGCCATGCTCCGCGCGGCCTCCTCGCCCCGGAAACGGTTCATGCCGTCGTCTCCCGTCATGGTTCATCGATTCGATGGGTATTCGATCTCCATGGGACCATTGAATTCTCCTGCCCGGCAGGGCCTAAGGTCCTCGATGACCGTCCTGTCCTCGAGCGGCACTGCGTTTCTGCCTCGGGCGCGTTGACATTCGCCTCTGTGGCGGACCCGGCCCCGCGTCGGAGTCTGAAGAGACACCCGTCGAACAGGAGGCACGTGATGAACTATCGAATCGGTCTGTGCGAGACGGCGCCACAGACCGTGGTGCAGATTCCCCTCGAGATTCCGCCCGATCGACTCAGCGACGCCATTGTCGCGGGCGTCGAGCGCATGGCGGAGGTGGCCAGCCGTGCCGGTCTGACGGCTTCCGGCGCACCCACCATTACGTTTCATCACGAGTCGCCTGCCGGGGATTCCATCAAGGTCGATTTCGGATTGCCCATCGAGCCCGCGCCCAATCTCGGGCCCGCGTCCGGGGCGCAACTGATGGTGCTGCCGCCGACACTGGTCGCACGCACCTGCCACCGCGGCGGCTACGGCGGATTGGACGCCGCCTATCGCGCGCTGGGCGAGTGGGTGCGGGAGGCGGGGTGCACACCGATCGGGCCGCCGACCGAGGCATATCTGGTCGGTCCCGACGAGGTCAGCGATCCGCGGCAGTTGATCACCGAAATCCGGCTCCCGGTCGCACCCGCACCCGCGATCGCCGTGCATCTCGACGGCAACCTCACCGACGCCGCGACGCGGACCCGAGAAGCATTGCACCGGCAGGGGTTCGGCGTCGTCGCCGAGATCGACATGCAGGCGATACTGCGGGAGAAGGCAGGTGAGCACATCGGGGACCATCTGATTCTCGAGGTGTGCCATCCGCGGCTGGCCGCGCGAGCGCTGGAGGTCGACCAGCGGGCCGGTCTGCTGCTGCCCAGTCGGATCGTGCTGCGCGAGGACGAGACCGGAGTGCTGATCGAGGCGGCCGATCCCGAAGTTCAGGTACGCACGCTCGCACAACCCGCGCTCAACGATATTGCCGCCGAAGCACACCGGCTGCTCGGTGCGGCGCTGGCCGCGCTGCACCACCCGGCCGCGGTGGCCGGGTGAGTTGATCCGGGTGCCGGAGCCTGCGGCTCCGGAGGCGGTGTCCGGCGCAGCGCCAATACACTGTGGGCGAGCGATAGCTCGGATTCGCCCTCGACAGCCCCAGGATGCCTTCAGATGACTTCCCTCTCCGATGCCGAGCACTCGGTGCGAAGCACGTTGTCGCAGTTGCGACTGCGTGAACTGCTGACCGAGGTCAAGGATCGGGTCGATCAGATCATCGACGCGCGCGACCGGATGGACGGACTCGTCGAGGCCATGCTGTCGGTGACCGCCGGGCTGGATCTGGACCATACACTGCGCACCATCGTGCGCACCGCCATCAGCCTGGTCGACGCCCGCTACGGCGCACTCGGCGTGCGCGGCGTGGATGCGAACCTCACCCAGTTCGTGCACGAGGGCATCGATGACGACACCGCTGATGCCATCGGCGACCTCCCGGCCGGGCGCGGTGTGCTGGGGGTGCTGTTCCATCAGCCCGAGCTGATCCGGCTCGACGACATCGCCAGTCATCATGCGTCGGTAGGGTTTCCGACCAACCACCCGCCCATGCACACCTTCCTCGGGGTGCCGGTGCGGATCCGGGACGAGATTTTCGGCAACCTGTATCTGACCGAGAAGAAGAACGGGCTGCCGTTCAACGAGGACGACGAGGTGATCGTCCAGGCGCTGGCTGCGGCGGCCGGCATCGCCATCGACAATGCGCGGCTGTATGAATCGGCCCGCGCCCGGCAGGCGTGGATCGAGGCCACCCGCGACACCGCCACCGCGTTCCTCGCCGGAACCGCCGCCGACGAGGTGCTCGCGCACGTGGTCGAGCATGTCCGCACGCTGACCCAGGCCGAACGCGCGTTCCTGGCGATCGAGCATGATCCGGATATACCGGCGGAGGAGACGCGGGAGTTACGGATCGCGCGCTGGGCCGGGCCCGGCACCGAGCCCAGCAGCCAGGTCGTCCGGACCACCGGCACCGCGATCGGACGGGCGATCACCGAGGGCACGCCGCTGAGCTTCGACGACGCGGGAGATATCGATCTGGGCAAGCCGATCGCAGACCCCGGCCCGACGCTGATCCTCCCACTGCACGCCCAGGGCGCCACCTTCGGCGTGCTGGTCATCGTCCGGCCGATCTCCGCTCCCCCGTTCTCGGCCGAAACCCTGGAATTGGCAACGGCCTTCACCGAGCAGGCGGCGCTGGCCATCCAGCTGGCCGAGGCCCAGCAGCGGGTGCGCGAACTCGACATCCTCAGCGACCGCGACCGCATCGCGCGCGACCTGCACGACCACGTGATCCAGCGCCTGTTCGCCGCGGGCCTGAGCCTGCAGGGCACCATCGCCCGCACCCGAGCCCCCGAAATCCGGCAGCGCCTGTCGGATGTGGTCAACGACCTCCAGGACGTGGTGCAGGAGATCCGCACCTCGATCTTCGACCTGCACGGCGCCAACGGCCAATCCCCGGGCCTGCGTCAACGCCTCGAACAGGTCATCGCCCAGCACACCGCCGACATCGACCTGCGCACCTCCCTGCGGACCTCCGGCCCCCTCTCCGTCGTGGCCCCTGTCCTGGCCGACCACTCCGAAGCCGTTGTCCGAGAAGCGGTTTCCAACGCCGTCCGCCATGCCAACGCCCACTCCCTCGCCGTCACCCTCGACGTGGCCGACGATCTCACCATCACCGTCTCCGACGACGGCATCGGCATCCCCGACAACATCACCCCCAGCGGCCTTTCCAACCTCGCCCGCAGAGCCCAGGAACTGGGCGGCACCTTCACCATCCTCCCCAACCCCGACGACACCGGCACCCGCCTCCGCTGGTCGGCCCCGCTCGACTGACCGCCGCCTCGGAATCCGTCGGCCCGAGGCTTCCTCGGGCGTAACGGTCCTGTGGTCGGCCTTTGTCTGCTAAGACCTGTGGATCGTCGGTGAAAGGTGCATATGTTGTCTCGCTCTGCCATTCGGGTTCGGTCGATCTCGTTGGCGGTGGCTGCGGCGGCGTTTGTCGTGATGGCGCCGGGAGCCGCCGCGCTGCCGACCGGCTCGTCCGATCTGCCCACCGGAACATCCCAGAGTTCGACGGGGACGCCGCCGGTGACGGGGACGAGCGTCTCGACGGCGTAACGGTGCCGCTGGGTAACACCTACAACACCGCCTCCACCGGTGATCACGACGGCAACGCTGTGGTCCTCGGGTTGAACTGACTGTCAGCGCCCGGCTTCGGAACCGGTCCCGAGCCGGGCAACTCAGGGCACCTCGTTCGGGACAGCAGATGTGAGGCACGTCGCCGCACATACCCCTGGGGGTATGCTACCTTGGTTTCATACCCTATGGGGTATCCGCGACGCGGCCGATCGGACGATGCCGCGCTTCGCCGAAGCAACCGAAGGAGTAGCCATGTCCGCACCGACCGACGTCGCCCACGCCTCGCCGCACGGCAAGGCCGTCCTGAACGAGCTGTCCCCGCTGCACCGGGAGCTGCGGCGGGCAATTCCCGAGGTGTACAAGGGTTTCGGCGAGCTCAGCAAGGCGGCGTTCGCGCCGGGCGCGCTGGATCGCAAGACCAAGGAGCTGATCGCGCTGGCCATCGGGGTGGTCGAGGGCTGCGACGGCTGCATCGCTTCGCACGGTCAGGCCGCGGCACGCGCCGGTGCGACCAGGCAGGAGGCCGCCGAGGCCATCGGCGTCACCTTCCTCATGCACGGCGGCCCCGCCACTATCCACGGCGCCCGCGCCTACGAGGCGTTCTGCGAATTCGCCGACGCCATCGAATCCGGCGAATCCCCCGCCTGACCCACGGAGAAAACAGACATGTGTCATCCCGCCCGATGCCGGACCTGCGGCAAGACCACCTGGTCCGGCTGCGGCGCCCACGTCACCCAGGTCCGCGCGGCCGTACCGGCCGACCAGTGGTGCCCGGGTCATCAGGATGCCGCCCGCGACAGCTGGATCCGGCGAATCCTCGCCCGTTGATCAGTTACTTCAACCTTGTAGTAAAGCCACTTCCAAATGCTTCAAATTTGAAGCTTCGACCGCCGAGATGCTCGCAGCAGGCGTCCATCACACCCGCCGCGGAACGTCAGGCGATCACCGAAGTACGTCATCCGGTGCACGTCCCCTACGGCGACCTCGGGCGACAATTCGGTGGACTGCCGGTCGTCGAGCATGGGATAGATCGGCATCTGGAAGGCGATGTTCACCTCGCCCCGGTCCCGCGCCAGCAGGGTGAGCGCGGCGGTCAGTCCCCCGCCCGCGCTCTCCCCCGCGACCGCTAGCTGAGCCTCGCGGATGCCGAGTCGAATCACATTGTCGCGCATCCAGATCAAGGCGGTGTAGCAGTCGTCGAGGGCCGCGGGATACAGGTGGGCGACGCTGAGCCGATAGTCGGGCGCGACCACCACGCATCCGGTCCGCTCGGCCAATCGCCGGTAGATCCGCATGTCCTGTTCCGGTCGCCCGAGGAAGTATCCGCCCCCGTGCAGCCAGAGCAGTCCGGCCACGGCGGTGGTGGGTGCCGACGGCGAATAGACGACCACGCGCAGCCGCGTTCCGTCGCCGCGATCGATTCCGAACTCCTCGACCCGTCGGCACCGCCACCGCCTACACGTACTTCTCGTCCAAGGAGCACCTGATCTCGGAGGTGTTCTGGCGGCGACTGGTCGCGGCCCCGAAACTGGACACCGGCACCGGGGACCCGGCCACCCGGGTGGTCGCCGTCTTGCGCCAGGTATCCCTGCTCGTGGCCAATGACCCGGCTCTCGCCGGAGCGGTCAGCAACACACTGCGGGGCGACGATCCCGATGTCCGGCATCTGCGGGTGCGCATCGGCCTGGAGATTCGCGGCCGGCTCGCCGAGGCATTGGGATCCGATGACCCAGAACGGGTTTCGATGCTAGAGCTGGTCTACGCGGGCGCGCTGCTCCAGGCCGGGATGGGCCTGCTCTCCTACGAGCAGGTCGCCGGCCTGCTGGAACGGTCCGCGCGCCGACTGCTGGCGGATCCCGCGGCCGAGTGATCGACGGACACCGAACACAGGCCTGCACAGCATGCGGCCGGCGATCCGATTCAACGTCCGAAACCGGCCGCGGACCTTGTCGCACGCCACCGACCATAGTACCGTCCAGACACATGTCCATCACGTGTCTGGACAAGATTGTTCGTGAAGGGATTTCCAATGACGCTGGTCAAGCCGCAGCGAGTGTCCGGGGGCGCGGATGAGCACGGACACCTGGAGGAGTTCCGCACCGATCCCATCGCGCTGATGCGGCGGGTGCGCGCCGAATGCGGCGATGTCGGAGCCTTCGAACTCGCGGGACGCGATGTGATCCTGCTGTCGGGCGCCGAGGCCAACGAGTTCTTCTTCCGCGCCAGCGACGAGGACCTCGATCAGGGTGCGGCCTACCCGTTCATGAAGCCGATCTTCGGCGAGGGCGTGGTCTTCGACGCGCCGCCCGAACGCCGCAAGGAGATGCTGCACAACCAGGCGCTGCGCGCCGACCACATGCGCGGGCACGCGGCCACCATTGCCCGCGAGGTGGATCGCATGCTCGCCCGCTGGACCGACGAGGGCGAGATCGATCTGCTCGAATTCTTCGCCGAGCTGACCATCTACACATCCTCGGCCTGCCTGATCGGCCCCAAGTTCCGCGAGCAGCTGGACTCCCGGTTCGCGCATCTCTACCACGAACTCGAGCAGGGCACCGACGCGCTGGCCTACGTCGATCCCTACGCGCCGATCGAGAGCTTCCGCCGCCGCGACGAGGCCCGCGCCGCACTGGTCGAGCTGGTGCAGGCGATCATGGATCAGCGCGAGGCGAATCCGCCGACCGGTAAGGACGATCGCGACATGCTCGACGTCCTGATCTCGGTGAAGGACGAGCACGGCGTGCCGCGTTTCTCGGCCAGCGAGATCACCGGCATCTTCATCTCCATGATGTTCGCCGGGCACCACACCACCTCCGGCACGGCGGCCTGGACCATCATCGAACTGCTGCGCCACCCGGACACGCTGGCCACGGTGGTCATCGAGCTCGACGAGCTGTACGCCGACGGCGCGGAGGTCAGTCACCATGCGCTGCGCCAGATTCCGAATCTGGAGGCCGCGCTCAAGGAGGCGCTGCGCCTGCACCCGCCGCTGATCATCCTCATGCGTATCGCCCGTGCCCGGTTCGAGGTGTGTGGGCATCGGATCGAGGCGGGCGACATGGTGGCCGCCACGCCCGCCATCTCCAACCGGATCCCGGAGGACTTCCCGGACCCCGACACCTTCGACCCGGGCCGCTATCTGGATCCGCGGCAGGAGGATCTGGTCAATCGCTGGACCTGGATCCCCTTCGGTGCGGGCCGCCACCGCTGTGTGGGCGCGCCGTTCGCGCTCATGCAGCTCAAGGCGATCTTCTCGATCCTGTTGCGGGACTGGGAATTCGAGCTGGCCCAGCCGTCGGAGACCTATCGCAACGACCACTCCAAGATGGTGGTGCAGTTGCAGCAGCCGTGCCGCGTCCGCTACCGGCGCCGCCATCGGTGAGTCCGTCCCGGTCCACAATGATGTCGGCCCGTCAGGAGGCAGCTGTGTCCGCGCCGTCCATTCCCCCCGGATTCGATTTCACCGATCCGGCGCTCTGGGAGACCCGAAACCCCGTCGCAGAATTCGCCCGGCTGCGCCGCACCGCCCCGGTGTGGTGGAACCCGCAGACCGATGCCCAGTCCGGCGGATTCCGCGACGGCGGCTACTGGGTGGTCACCAAACACGAGGACATCAAGGAGATCTCGCGCAACGCGGAGCTGTTCTCGGCCCGGTCCAAGGGCGCGGTGATCCGCTTGCCCGGCGAGATCACGCCCGAGCAGATCGAGCTCACCGGCGCGCTGTTGCTGAACATGGATCCGCCCAAGCACACCAAGATCCGGCGCATCATCTCGAAGGGCTTCAGCCCGCGCGCGATCGAGGGATTGCGCGGCGCGCTGGCCGATCGTGCGGCCGCGATCGTGCGCGCGGCGCGGGAGACCGGCGGCGGCGACTTCGTCGAGCAGGTGGCGTGCGAGCTGCCGTTGCAGGCGATCGCCGAATTGCTGGGCGTGCCACAGGAGGATCGGCGCAAACTGTTCGACTGGTCCAATCAGATGCTCAACTACGACGACCCGGAATACGGAGACAACACCAGCACGACCTCGTCGACCGCGGCGTCGATGGAGATCCTCGGCTACGCCTGGACCATGGCCGAGCAGCGTCGCGCCGATCCGCTCGACGATATCGTCGGCCGGCTCGTGCACGCCGATCTCGACGGCGAAGCCCTGGGCTCGGACGAATTCGGTTTCTTCGTCATTCTTCTGGCGGTGGCGGGCAACGAGACCACCCGCAATGCCATCACCCACGGGATGAAGGCGTTCATCGACCACCCCGAGCAATGGGAGCTCTACCGGCGGCAGCGCCCACGCACCGCACCCGACGAGATCGTGCGCTGGGCGACGCCGGTGACCGCGTTCCAGCGCACCGCCACCGCCGACACCGAACTGGCCGGGCAGCCGATCCGGCGGGGCCAGCGACTCGGATTGTTCTACAGCTCCGCCAATTTCGACGAGGACGCCTTCGACGACCCGTTCCGGTTCGACATTCTCCGCGACCCCAATCCGCATCTGGCCTTCGGCGGCACCGGCGCGCACTACTGCGTCGGCGCGAACCTCGCCCGGCTGGAGATCGATCTCATGTTCAATGCCATCGCCGACGCGATGCCGGACCTGTCCGAGGTCGCCGAGCCTCAGCGGCTGCGGTCGGGGTGGATCAACGGCATCAAGCACTGGCAGGTCCGGTACGAGTAGCCGGGCCGCCGTATCACCGGGGAGATCGCCCGGTGCATACTCGATCGGCGCGGATCGGACGAGAAGCCGTCCCCCGCAATCACATTGGGAGTAGATGATGAAGACCCGACTGAGCTGCCCCTGCGGCGAATACATTCGCGGCGAGAACGAGGACGACCTGGTCGAGAAGACCCAGGCCCACCTTGCCGAGCGGCACCCCGATCACAACTATTCCCGCGACGAGATCCTCTTCCTCGCCTACTGATCGCGCATTCGGGGAAGCAGGTCTTCAGGGCCTGGGATCGTGACCGGGTGTCACTCGCCTTCGCCGAGATCCTGCAGAGAGGTCGGCCCGGCTCCGAATGAGCCGGGCTCCCCTCCGCCAGATCCCGCAGCGCCTGAGCCACCTGCACCTTGTTGTTCTGGACGATCATCTCGAGGGTGCCCAGTGTGGTCAGTAGCCGCGCCAGGACATCCGAATTCTGTTGCGGCGCGGTCAGATACTCGTCGGCGAGGGACAGGCTGCTGCAGATGGCGGCGTTCTGCGATGCTGTCGCCGCGGGACACGCTGCTACGCGAGCGCCTGGTGGATAAAGGCTTGCAGGGCAGCGTCGATGGGATGGGGCTGCGGCGCGATGGCGGGACGGTTCCAGCGCTGGAGGTTCACGGCGGCGGAGAGTTGGCGCGTGCCGTCGACGCTGGTCATCGAGATTGCGCCGCCGCCCCAGACGGAGCCGTCGTGGCCCCAGAAGGTGGCGGGGCCGGGGGCCGGCAGCGTTTGCAGGCCGAGACCGTAGTCGAGGGTTTTTCCCTCGAACGAGATGACCGGAACGGTGCGCTGCATCTCCGCCAGGGCTGGGCGGCTGATGATTTCGCCGGCCAGCAGGAGGCCGAAGAAGCGGTTCAGGTCCGTGACGGTGGAGATCAGTGACGCCGCCGGTCCGACCCACGACATGTCGAAAACGCTGTAGTCACGCGGCGGTTCGATCATGCCGAACCACGACTCGTAGTGCAGGGAGTGGGGACCGTCGATCTGCGGTCCGGCCGGGAGTTCGGTCTCGCGCAGCCCGGCGCGCTCGATGATGTCGCCGGTGATGCACTTCTCGGCCGAGGCGCCGGTGACCGACTCCAGAAGTTCGCACAGCAGAAGGTAATTGGTGTTCGAGTAGATGCCGGGGGTGCTGCCCGGGGCCCCGGTGGCGGGCGCCGAGACACCCATCTCGATCAGCTCGGTCGGGTGGAAGCGGGTGAATCGGTTGTCGTCCAGGCTGTCCGGCGTCGTCCTCGCCAGGTCCGGAAAGGCCGCGAGCGACGGGTAGGCATGGGGCAGGTAGTCGGCGAGGCCGCTGGTGTGGTTGAGCAACATCCGTACCGTGATCGTTGTACCCCGATCTCCGGGAACCAGGCGGGGCAGATAGCGGCCGATCGGTGCGTCGAGCTCGATCGCACCGTTGTCGACCTGCCGTAGTACGGCGGCGGCGGTGAACGTCTTGGTGATGCTGCCGACTCGGTGGCGCATGTCGCTGGCGACGGGTCGGCCGGTTGCGACGTCGGCGACTCCCGCTGCGCCACACCAGATCTGGTCACCGGCGCGGACTTCCGCGAAGATTCCCGGCATGCCCGCACGGTGGACGGCATCCAGGGCGGCCTGCAGCAGCGTGGAATCGAGGGTGGTGGTCACGACACGTGTCCTCTCGTTGTCGATGTCGGTGACCACCACTATCGGCCGGGCCACCCGGCGCGGTATTGGAAGAATTCTCCCCAGGCCCGGTACCGGTGCCGGGCGATGGCGGGCAGATAGTGTGCGGTGAGAGCCCCCGGGGTGTCGTTCGCGAAGATCGATACATCCCGGCACAGGTGAGGCTGATCGGTGTACCCGCACTCCGCCGCAACGTCGGCGGCGGGCCGGCCCGCCACCAGTTTGTCGACGGCATAGCGGAATCGGGCCAGCATCGCCGCCCGCTTGGGAGTGAGTCCGATCTGGGACTCGAACCGCGACCCCAGCCGCTTATGACTCCAGCCGAGCGATCGGGCGAGTTCGCCGATCCGCAATCGGCCGTGCGCGGACTCGATTCGAAACCAGGCCTCCAGCACCTCCGGGTCCGGTGACCGATTCGGGGTGTCGCGCTGTGCCAGAAACGACTTCGTCAGGGCGAAACGCTCGCCCCACGCCGGGGCCGAGGCGAGCTGCTCGCGCAGTACCCGAATCCGCGGTCCCCAGAGATCCTCCAGCGCGACAGCGCCGCAGCCCAGATCGATTGGGGGAACACCCAACAGGGAGTACGCCTGTATCGGCGACAGGCGAATCTCGATACACGCGGCTCGTTCGCTGCGTACGCGCATGGCCGAGAGGGCAAGCCCTGCGGCGAACCCGTCGAGGGTTCGCCGGCCGGCGACATCGTCGACCAGCACCGCGCCGGCACCGAAGCCGATCACCACGGTGACCGCCGTCGTCCCGGCAACCCGGAGGTCCAGTCCGGCCCTGCCGATATCGCGATAACCGATCATCGCGGTGCCCGGCCATCCGGCATCGTCCGGACCCGCGAAATCCCACCCCGCACCGGGCTCGTCACCGAAGTCCACAGCATCCACCCCGTCCAGGCTACAAACCCGACGGCCTCACCTCGATGACACAGGCTGGGTCCCGGTCAGGGCGGGAGGCTCGACGCGGCCGGTCAGCCGGCCCGGCGCATCAAGCCCTGGGCGGAGACCGATGCCACCAGATCACCGGCCTGGGTGAAGATCTGGATGCGGCCGTACATCCGGCTGCCACCGGCGAACGGGCTCTCGCAGTGCAGTAGCAGCCAGTCATGCATCGTGAACGGCCGATGGAAGGTGACAGTCTGGGTGAGCATCGCGGACGCGCCGCGGCCGCCGCGGCGCGCGATCTCGGATTCCGGGTACGGGCGTAACGCGACCGGGCCCAGGAAGCCTTCGCTGCCGTGGGCCAGCAATGCGCGACCGAGGCCGGGCAGCTCCGGCGCCTTGTCACAGCGCATCCACACATCCAGGGCCGGCGGTCCCGACAGTTCGGCCGCGAGCGCGTCCGCTCCGCCGAGTGTGCGTACCTCCCAGGGCAACAGCGCACACGGCAGCTCGTCGCACTCCTCCGGCCCTGGCACCCCCGCAGGCAGGTGCGCACCGTGGCTGAGGAAGTCCGGCTCCTCCGCGCTGAGCATCGTCAGCACCCGCGCGTGCTCGCGTCCCTCCTGGGAGAACGACACCTGGACCGTCGCCAGCGCCCGCCCCGACTGCACCACCTCGACCGCCACATCGACGTCCCGGTCGGCATACCCACCGCGCGGAAAGACACCGTGCAGCGACTGCACGGCCATGTGCGGCACCGTCCGCTCCGCGGCAACCACGGCCTGCGCGAGCGTCTGGCTCCCGAGCGTCGTCGGCAGCGTCGAGGTGACATTGCGAGCGCGGAACCGACCCGCCCCGACCTCGGTCAGATCGAGGACATCGAGCAGATCGGCCAGGTCGACCACCGGCCACATATGCGTTCCACCAGCCATTGCGAAATATTTGCACACGCCCGAAAGCGCGCGATCGGCGATTCCCGATGAGCGGCATGGTGAAGTATCCGAGCCGGTGGCGATCCCGACCGAGGGTCACCCGCGGGGTAGGGGGCCGGGCTCAGTCATTCACCATGGGCCGAAGGCGACCGGGTGTACTGTCTTCGTGGTCGATCCAGGCGTGCCCACCGGGACCCGAACGGCCGAATTGTGTTGAACACTACCCTGATTGGGGATGAGGTGAGGTCGTCTCGGGTCAATCGTCAGGTCCGGACCCTCCGGCTGGCGCTGACGCTCGTTGTGATCGCCGGCTCGCTCATCGGATGCGGATCGCCCTCGGGGACATCACATCCGGCGCCGACGCCGAGCGTCGTCGCCGACGCCGCGGGATTCGTGCATCCGGGAGTGATGGACTCGCGGGGGCAGCTGGATTTCGTGCGGCAGCAGCTGCGGGCGCAGGCGCAGCCGTGGAAGGCGGCCTTCGACGCGATGATGGCGAGCCAGTACGCGGGCCTCGGGTACGTGGCGAAGCCGCGGGCAGTAGTTGATTGCGGACCCTACGACCACCCCGACAACGGGTGCAGTGATGAGCGGCGCGACGCCGACGCCGCCTACACCAGTGCGCTGGCCTGGTATCTGACCGGTGACGAGCGCTATGCGCGGAAGTCGATTCAGGTCATGGATGCGTGGTCGGCGACGCTCACCGATCACACCGGCAGCAACGCCCCGCTACAGAGTGGATGGGCGGCCTCGGTATGGACCCGCGCGGCCGAGATCGTCCGCTACACCTATGCCGGCAGCTGGCCGGATCTGGCTCGATTCCAGGACCTGCTGCGAAAGGTATACCTGCCCAAGGTAATCACCGGCTCCACGTCGAACGGCAATTGGGAATTGTCGATGATCGAGGCCACCCAGGACATCGGCGTCTTCCTCGAAGATCGCCACGCCTACGACACAGCGGCCACGATGTACCTCGATCGCGTCCCCGCCTATATCTACCTCACCTCGGACGGTCCACAACCGCGGATCTCGGTCCGCACCCACGCCTCCACCCCGGATCAGATCACCAAATACTGGTGGGGCCAATCGACGCTCGTCGACGGCGTCGCACAGGAAACCTGCCGCGACTTCGCGCACACCGGATACGGCCTGTCAGCGATCGCCCACATCGCCGAAACCAGCCGCATCCAACAACACGACCTCTACCCCCAAGTAGCCGACCGCCTCCGTGCGGCCCTCGAACTACATTCGAAATACCAACTCGGCCAACCGATGCCGACCTGGCTCTGCGGAGGCCAGTTGCAACGCGAACTCGGCCCCGTCACCGAAGTCGCCTACAACGCCCTGCACAACCGAATGCACCTGGACCTCCCCGACACCGAGCGCCTCACCGACAAGCAACGCCCAGCCGGGCTGGACATGTTCTCCATGTGGGAAACCCTCACCCACGCCGACAATCCGGGCTGAAATTCGGCTCCTGAACCCGCCTTCTCGAGGGGCAACGGCCGCAATTGACGGTGGCCGACCTGGATCTCCCCACCGCACATGGTGGATCTGGTTTCGCGAGAGTCGATGAAGACGACCCGTACCGAAGTGCGTTGGCTGCGAGTCACTTTCCGGCATCTCGGCAAGCGGGATACGGTGACCGCCCTCGAGCGGCTGCTCGTGGCGGCGCAGCGTCACGACGACGGTCGTCGCTCAGCATCCCGCTGAAACGAGCACATAGTGCGCGGCGATGACCTACAACGCACCCATCTGCCGCATAGCGCGCTGGCTGAACCGGCCAGCGCGAGGCGCCGGCGGCCGGAACCTGGTGCGGTGCAGAACATCCACTACTGATTTCAGTGCACGTCTTCGACACGAGTGCGACAAGCGCGAGCGGTCGGCGGGGTGCACAATTCGGTTCGTGACGGACGTACCGAGATTCCTCGATGGCGCACGAGTGCTGGGCACAGCAGACATCCGCGGTGCGACACCATCTGGGCGCACGAGGCACGAGGTGGACGGTCTCGTCGTCAATGACTTCGCAGGACTGGCGATAGCGCAGTACGACGCGAGCCCCGAGGTGTACTTGTTCTATTGCGACGGGGAGTGGAACGTCATCACCGACACCTGCCACCACAGTGTCGCCGGGGCGCGCGAGCAAGCCTCCGACGAGTTCGGTCCGGTCGAGTTCGTCGAATTCCCATTCGCCACCGGCTGAAACAGCCAATCCGAAGGGTCGTCCGCAGCCTCCGAAGATCTCACGCGCCGAGTGTCGTCCCTTGATGGCAATCCCGACGCCATCGGTGACGCCTACGTGGCGGGTGCGTGTGACTACCTGCTTAAACCGCTCGGAACCGGTGAACTGCTCGACCGCATCCGTGTCCATCTCACGGCACCGCAGGTGGGCTGAAACATCTACCAATTCGGGCGTGTCGCCGGCCATCCTGGTCTGCACCCCGTACCTGGTAGATGGCCGCGCTCGGGCCACCCGGCGGCGCGGGCCTTGTCGATGCTGGCGGCGTTCATGGTGTCGCAGGCACTCATGGACCGACCAGTGTGCCTCCACCGCCGACTGGCTCGGGTATGGGTGTCGGTCCCTGGTGACAGGATGCGGGTGTGGGTGACTATTTCGAACGAATCGTCGACCTCGATGTGACCTCGGCGGACGCGAGCACGTTGGCCGAGCACATGGTGGACTGGATGGTGTCGCGGCGATGGCTGCTTCGGGAGACTTCGCGCGCCGCGATGTACAGCCTCCAGGTCGACGAAGGCTATGTGCCAGGCCCCGACTGGCCGCAGATCACCCAGGAATGGGGCGCCGACTGGATCCCCGGCCCCGTTGCCGTCATCGTCGGACGCCACGACCATTACGCCGGACAGGGCGGCATCGAACCGGCCTCCTCGGTATGCCCACACTGCCAGGACACCACCGTGATCATCGACTACCCGCAACAATGGGAAGCCGATCCCACTGTATGGCAGCCGTTCTCGGACGCCATCAACGCTTGGAAACAAACAGGCACCGGCGCGGCGATCTGCCCCTCCTGCACCACACCGAGCCCCATCACCACCTGGCAATGGGCAGACAACTTCGCTCTGGGCAACCTCGCCTTCGACTTCTGGGGGTGGCCGCCCCTCACCGAGGACTTCATCATCGAATTCGCCGGCCGACTCGGGCACCGAATCGAACACCACACCGGCAAGTTCTGAACCGAGGCTTCCGACAATCAGCTGAGCGCAGCGTGGTGACTATCGAACTCGGTACCGAGACCATTTTCGCGGTACAGGCCGCCGTGCGCCTGCCACCCGAACGCACTTCAACTGCCGATGTCCCGCGCTGACCGAACCGGCCAGCGCGGGACATCGGAAGATCAACGGGCCGAGCCGATCCGAGGCCGGCGGAACGTCCGCGATTGCCGAGTTGCGCGCCTTCTGATCGCGACCCGTCCGGACTGTCGAGCTCGATTCTTGACATGTGAACGTCGAAGCATCGCAGGAGGGTTATGGCGCTTGCCCGATCTGATGCAGGAAGGTGAGGTTGTCCTCGATGTGCCAGTCCTCGGTGATCAGGGTGTGGTCGCCGCCGAGATGTTGCAAGTCGATGGCGTTGAATTCGACAGGCTGGCCAGAACCTCGAGCACCGTTGAAGACGCCCGTGAAGTGGCCGCGGAAGACCAGCCGCGCGGTGAGCGTGTCCCCGGTGACGTACAGATCGGACAGCTCGCATGTGAGGTCGGGGACAGCGGTGCGGAAGGCATTCGATGCCACTGCGGGGCCGGTCGGTCCCTGCGGTCGGCCGGGCGGCAGGGTGTTGTCCCGGAATGACGGTGCAATCGCCCGGACCAGGTAGTCGACGTTCCCGGTATTCCAGAACGTGTAGAGCACCTGCGCCACGTGGATTTCCTGTGCGGCCTGATCGGCGCCGAGTCCGTCATCGATGTGCACCGCCCGCGGTACGACCAGGTCGCCGGAACGGTCGACGGGGTCGACCGGGCGCGGCGCCTGTGTCGAGCAGGCAGCGAGAAGCAGTGTGGCACAAACGAAAAGAGCGATCTTCACGCCAGTCTCCCGCCGCCGTCGACATGCAGGGTGGCGCCGGTGAGGAACGGGTTGGTCAGCGCCAGCAGTGCCGCGGAGGAGATGTCGGCCGGTGTCCCGACCCGGCGTGCCGGATTGCGATCGGCGACGGTCTGGAAGAACGCCTCCTTGCCGGGACCATCCCATACACCCGAGTCGACAATGCCAGGTGAGATCGCGTTGACGCGCACCGGCGCCAGCTCGACCGCGAGGGCCTCGGCCAGAGCGGCGGCAGCGGCGTTGGTGGTGGCCATCACCGCCCGACCCGGTGTCGGCCGCCAGGCCGCGACGCCGGAGAACAGCAGGATCGCACCACCCGTTCGGAATCGAGGAGCGAAGTGCTTGGCGAGCAGGATCGGTCCGATCACCTTGGCGTCGAAGGCGCGGCGCACGGCGTCGTGGTCCAATTCGGTGATCGCGCCGTTGGCGTGGTCGGCGGCCAGCGACACCAGATAGTCCAGCTCGCCGACGCGCTCGGCCAAGGCGCGCACGGTCCCCTCATCGGCCAGGTCGATCTCGGGGCGTGCTACCGAAATAACTCGAGCGCCTTGGGCTCTCGCGTCGTCGGCGATGCGGCGACCGATGCCCGA
The DNA here is from genome assembly GCF_040680715.1 of Nocardia sp. NPDC051981. Lineage (NCBI taxonomy): Bacteria > Bacillati > Actinomycetota > Actinomycetes > Mycobacteriales > Nocardiaceae > Nocardia > Nocardia sp. NPDC051981. Next base: position 379,717 of record NZ_JBFAXK010000005.1, read on the forward strand.
TCCGGCGCCGACGACGATCATTGTTTTGTCTTGCAGTGTTGTCATGCCCGGTTCAGCATCCCGTCGGAAACGAATAATCCCTTCGCGAACTGAATGTTTTCGATCAATGCCATAGGATTCTCGAATGCCAACGCTGCGGGCCCTGGAATGCCTGATCGCCGTCCTGGACGCCGGGTCGATCACCGACGCCGCCGCGGTGCTGCACATGTCTCAACCGGCACTGTCGCATCAACTCGCGGCGCTCGAACGCGAGATCGGCGCACCGGTCCTCGAACGACTGCCGCGCGGGGTGCGCGCCACCGTCATCGGCCGCGCCGTCGAGGCCGACGCCCGTGCAGCGTTGACTGCGGCTGCCCGCGTCGTCGATGGCGGTCGAGCCGTGGCCAGAGGCGAAGGCGGCCAGTTGCGGCTGGCGTGCGCGGAAAGCCTGACCGCGAGTCTCCTGGCGCCGGTGCTTCGTACCTGGTTCCGCCGCAAGCCCGGCGTGCAGATGGTGCTCACCGAAGCCACGAGCGCCGACGACCTCGTCCACCACATCGAATCCGGAACGGCCGACCTGGCCCTCGGTCCCCGACCGACCCGCTGGACCGGCGCGTCCGAACTCATCGGCACCGAGGAGATCGTGGCCGTCCTCCCCGCCGATCACCCCTTGTCCCAGCGTGATCGGCTGAGTTTCGAGGACCTACACGATCAACCACTGGTGCACTACCACCCCGATAACGGCCTTGCCGGCTGGCTCGACGCCCAAGCCGCCGGTCACGGCGTCACACTCAGCCCCGTCATGCGCACCCGGCAGGCAACCACCGCAGCGCAACTCGCTGCGGCCGGACTCGGGATCGCACTGGTCCCCGCCACAGCGCTCGGCCCCGGCCTACCGGCCACCCTGAAACACCTGCACCCCATCGTGTCCCGCGATCTCATCTGCCTCATCGGCACCCCCGCCGACCCACTGCTCCGCCACTTCGTTTCCGACATCGTCGAGCGCGGAGTACCCATGAACCCTTCAGTCAGAACAAAACTCACCTGACCCCCGGACACCATTCCGCACATCCCCCGCGAACTCGTCGGGCATCCATGCCGCGAGCCGCCGGCCGATGTCGGGGTTCGGTCGGGACTGTGCCCGGGGTTGCCCTGCCTCATAGGCAGATCGACCCGCCAAGGAGGGCATCCGCGTGGACAACGCCCGTATGAATCGGTCCGGGCAACGTCCGCACATGCCGCATACCGCGCTGACCGAACCGGCCAGCGCGGGGCATCGGAAGATCAACGGGCAAAGCGCCATACGGCCGCCAGCAGTGCACGCTATTGCCGATGTGCGGGTCCGTGTCTGGTCGACCTTACGCGGTCGGAGCTGGGGTGCCTGCCTGCGCACGAGCGAGATACTGGAGCACGTCGAAACAGGTCACTGCGCGGGCTTGTGGCCTGATTGCGCCGAGTCGCGCTCCTTGGCGATCCGATGGCGGATCTCGCCCCACGACAGGGGCAACTCATCCACCGGTGCGTTGAAGAACACGAAGGTCGCGTCCCGCATGACCTTTCGCTTGCGCTCGACAGTCGATTTATGCGGCTCGGCGCCCGCGTAGGCGGAGATGGCTGCCTTATTGTCCCAAGCCGAGTAGGTCCAGAATGTGCCCTTCAACATCTCTGCCTTCAGGGCCACACCGAGCACTCCCGGCGAGCGGCGGGCCTGCCACCACAGTGCCAGTGAGGCGATCAGGAAGCCGGGGGCGCTGCGCAGCGACTTGACCTCGAGGCGCGAGGCCATGCATTGGGCCTCCGGCGTGGTGGGCGTGCCGATTGTCATCCAAGGAAGCGTGGGCATAGGCCACTCTTTCGATCAGGAGGGCGGCGCCGGGCCGCCAGCTGCTTCCAATATATTCCACAGTGGGATATGGCTTGTCAACGGCAAGATGCTTGACCGAACGCGCCGTAGGGAGTGGATCGCCCCGGGTTTGGTGCTTGCATCAAAGCCGGGGCGATTCAGTCATCTGTCCAGCACCTGACAGCGAGCCGCCCCGGCACGGCGTTGTTTCGCAGGGCCGTCAGGATCGGTGCACAGTGATCAGACCGGATTCGTAAGCGAGGATGACCAATTGGGCGCGGTCGCGGGCGTGGAGCTTGGTCATGGCCCGGTTGATGTGGGTTTTCGCGGTCAGTGGGCTGATGACCATGTGGTCGGCGATCTCGTCGTTGGACAGGCCGCGGGCGACCAGGGTAACGGCTTCGCGTTCGCGGGTGGTCAGTTCTTTCAACCTCGTGCTGGTGTCGGTGTGCAGCGGTGTGGCGACGTATCGGTTGATCAGTCGGCGGGTGATCGAGGGTGCGAGCAGGGCCTCCCCGCGCGCGGCGACGCGAACCGAATGCAGGAAGTCCTCCGGCAGAATGTCTTTGACGAGGAATCCGGCCGCACCTGCCCGCAACGCGTGAAAGACGTACTCGTCGAGCCCGTAGTTGGTCAGAATCACGACATGTACGCCCGCGAGGGCCGGGTCCGCGGCGATGCGCCGGGTCGCTTCGATGCCGTCGACGCCGGGCATTTGAATATCGATGAGCGCGATATCCGGCAGGCATTGCTTCGCCATCGCGACGGCTTCGCTGCCGTCGGCGGCCTCGGCGACCACCTCGATGTCGTCCTCGAGGTCGAGCAGCACACGAAAACCGCCGCGGATCAGTGGCTGATCGTCGACCAGCAGGACCCGGATCATGATGGCTCGACAGGCAGTTCAGCTCGCACACTGAAGCCGCCCTCGCTGCGTGGTGCCGCCCGCAGACGGCCACCGAGCGCGGTGACTCGTTCGCGCATCCCGAGCAGCCCCACACCGTCGGTGGGTGGGCTGTCGGGTCTGGCATTGCCGTCGTCATCGACTCGGATGACCAGGGTTTCGGGTCGGTAGTCGATACGGATCGAGGCGGTCGCGGCGGCGGCGTGGCGGGCGATGTTGGTCAGCGACTCCTGAACGATCCGGTAGATAGTGCGGTCCACTGCCGCAGGGACTTCCCGGCATGGTCCGTCGATCGTCAGTGACGCGTCCAATCCTGTTGCGCGGGCCCGTTCCACCAGCTCCGGGACCTGCTCGAGCCCTGGCCGCGCGCCGATCTCGTCCTCGCGCAGCGCCTCCAGCGTCGCCCGTAGTTCCCGGGCCGCTTCACGTCCGGCCTGCCGGATCGCCAGCAGTGCCTGCGGCACCGGTTCACCCCGCTTCTGGGCCAGGTGCACGGCAGCCTCGGACTGCACCTTGATCACCGAAATCTGGTGGGTGAGCGAATCATGCAACTCCCGCGCGATGTGCAGCCGCTCCTCGTCCGCGCGACGCAGCGCGACCTCCTCACGCGTGCGTTCGGCCTCGTCCGCGCGCCGCTCCGCCTGACGCAGCGCCTCCCCGGCCGCAGCTGCCGCGATCAACCACGCCAGTTGCAGCGCATCCCGGCCCCGGGCGAATGCCTCACCCACCGGCCAATCATGATGCGCGACCAGCATCACGAACGGGAGCGTAGCCACCATGATCACCGAGCCAGCGGCCGTGACCAGCCGATGCCCAGCGCGCACCGCCACATACACCGCAACCAGGAACGCGACGGCAGGCACCCCGAAACCGAGTGCCTGATAACCCAATACACACAACCCGGACACGATGAGCACGACGACCGGCGCACTGCGAGCCACACCGAGCACGACGCCACCCGACAGCAGCACCACATAACCCAACACACCCAGCCCGGTGACCGCGTGCTGCCCGGACACGCCGGCCAGCAACAGAATGACCGTCACCGCGGCGGCGATCCCCCAGTCTCCGAAGTAGATTCGTGCCCTGCTCATCACAGCACCCTAGCCGGAATCTCGCAGCCAGAACTCCTGCCTGCGCAGGATCCATCGACTACTGCGGACGCGGTAGTTCCACAGGCTGTACCGCATGCACGGCAGCCCGGATACGGCGGCGACCGCAGCACGAATTGTCTACGCCCACAGGATGATCTGCCGCACACATGGCGCACAAGATGAAGGGGCAGTCGTCGTTCGACAAAGGAGCACCCCATGGCCGCCCGCCATCTGCCCACCGTCATCACCACCATCCTCGCCGCGGGCATCGCGTTTGCCGCACCCGCGGCGGCCGCGGTCCAACAGACCGCCGCGGTCACCGGCATGACCTCCGGCCGAATCGGCCCCAGCCTGACCGCACTGGTGGGTCTCTTCAGCGTGGCCATCGGTGGCTCGACCCTGACCCGCGTCGCCCGCAAACGCACCGGGAACCCCCGACGCGGGGCAACAGCGACCCTGGTCTCGGGTCTGATCAGCCTTGCACTGGGCAGCCTGCTCGCAGCCACTGCCGCCGGCGGTCCAGGCACCGGCAACGGGATCGTCGCGTCTTGGGCGGCCATGGGGCTGGGCACAATCGGCCTGATTCTCGGCGGGCTCGTAATCGGCGGATATAAGCCGAGCCGTACGGTCAACAGTAACGCGCTCACATGCCGCTCACGGGTCGCTTCGGACCGACCGAGCCGCGGCCGGCCGAACGCACGGTAATAGCCGATGACAGGGCGATGCCGACCCTGCCGTTCCACGGGGGAGGCCCCGTCGGCGACCGGCACTGACCGTGGCCGCAGGAGCCGATCATCTCGAAGCACTGATGAACGAGACCGGCTGGGAGACAGCACACATCGCCGGAAATTCTCTGGGCGGGTGGATGGCACTCGAGCTCGCCAGGCGTGGCCGCGCGCGCAGCGTGACTGCCATCGCTTCGGCGGGACTGTGGCAGCGCGGCAGCCGCCACGCCGACCGGCTCCGGCGGAAGTTCCAGCTCAGCGCATACCTCGCTCCGCTGTCGCGCGGTTTCGCGAATCCGACACTGGCCGCTATCGGTAAAGCCACCACGACGCGCGTGCTCTGCCACCGGCCAGGGCTCGTCGCGCCCGAGCTGGCTGCGATTGCCCTGCAATCGACTGGATACTGCACCGCGCGCGAGATCAACGCAATCTGGCCGACCGACACCGCGCTGGAGATGCTCGACCAGATCACCACACCGACCACAATCGTCTTCAGCGCGCGTGACCGCGTGGTCCCGCCCTCTCGCTTCGGTGCGCAACTGGTCACGCCCTCAGCCAGCCGTCGGATGGTCATGCTGCCCGATGTGGGGCACGTACCGATGCTCGAGGCTCCCGGCAGAGTGGCTGCCGAAATCCGCCGCACAGCAACAGAACCAGTTGTTGACGCTGCCAGTTGAGGTCGGCAGCCAGGGCTACCGACCGAACGCACTATTTTGCCGCATGCCGCGCTGAGCGAACCGGTCAACTCGGGGCGGCTGGTGACGAGAGGGGCTGCGGCGCAGGAAGTTCCGCCACTGCCGAATGTCGCGTACCTTTGGTCAGATCCGCAGTTCTGGTTCAGCGGGGCTGATCTGGTGTCGGCCGACCCGCAAGCTTTGATGCAAACATTCGGACGCCGTCGATGGCATCGCCTGAACGTGATGCGGTCATTTGGCTGCTCAGTCGGTGATGTGGTCGAAGTCGATGAGCAGGTGTTGGGGGCCGCGGAAGATTTGGCTTCGCCGATACGGTGGCGGGTCGACGACCAGGCGGGGTGAGGAGACGCGGCGTAGGAAGGTTTCCAGCGCCAGGTTGACTTCCAATCGTGCGAGCGGGCCGCCCAGGCAGGTGTGGATGCCGCTGCCCCAGCCGAAATGTTCGTTGTCGGGGCGGTGGACGTCGAAGCGGTCCGGGTTGGCAAAGCGGCTCGGGTCGCGGTTGGCGGCGGCGTAGACCAGGTGCACCGCGGCCCCTTTCGGGATGACGGTGCCGGCGATGTCGATATCGGCGGTGGCGCTGCGGCTGGGGAAGAACTGCACCGCCGCCTGCAGCCGCTGGACCTCTTCGATCGCGCGCGGGATCAGCTCCGGTCGGCTGCGGACCTGGTCGTAGGAACCGGGGTTGCGCAGCAGCGTCATCACACAGTTGGTGATGGTGTTGACCGTCGAGTCATGACCGGCGACCAGCAGCAGCACCGCATTGGACAACACCTGTTCGGCTGGCATCGGACCATCGGGGCCGTGGTCGTGAATCAGTTTGGACAACAAGCCCTGCCCGGGCTCGCGCTGGAGTTGCTCGATCAAGCCGGCCAGATAGCGCATCAGTGCGTCACGGCTTGCGCGGGACTTCTCGGCGCGGGCCTTACCCTGCTCGGTGGTCGCATCGGGGCCCAGATCCATGCCGGTCAGCATGTCGCGGATCCAGGCATGGAACATGGGTTCGTCTGCGAGCGGGACCCCGAGGATCTTGCAGATCACCATCACCGGCACCGGGTAGGCGTAATCGTCGACCACATCCAGCCTGGTCCTGCCGCTGGCCTCGATACCGTCGAGCAGCTGGTTGCACAACCGCACGATGTCGGGCTCCATGCCGGGGATGACATCGGGTGAATGCGGTGAGATGAAGTGGCGCATCACCTGCCGGCGCGCCCGATCGTGCTCGGGGGGATCGGAGACGATGATGCTCGGCCGGCGACCGTAGGCCTGCATATCCTCGGCGCCGGGCTCTGAGCCGGCGCCCGACGTCAGGGTGGCTCCCAGCGGGCTGCGGCTGATATCGGAGCTGACCCGGGGGTCGTGCGCCAATGTCAGTAGTTCCTGATAGCCGGTCACCACGTACAGGTCGTCGGCAACTCGTGCCACGGGGGTCTGGCGGAGTTGGTCGAAGAACGGGTACGGGTCGGCGCGGTGTTCGTATTTCATCGCCTCCGCCCAGGCGCTCGCTGCAGTCATGCTGGCTCCCTTGGTCAGTGGAACTCGGCGCCCCTCGAGGTCGGATCGTGACCGGTCAGCACCACATCGGGAATCTCGGTCGGCACTCGTGGATCGGGGAAGCGCGCCGGCATCGGTGCCGAGTCAGTCGCTTGGTCATAGCCTGGCGGCGGTGGCGGGAACGGCGCCGAGCGCTCGATCATCGCCGCGTAGTACGGCAGCCACTTGCCATGATTGAACGTCACCGCTCCGACGATGCGGCCGCGGTGGCCGTAAGCCGCGGCGAAGCGATAGTCCCCGGGAGACCCCTGGGTGAACACGATCTCATCACCGAACGAGCACACCCCCACACCCTTGATGTTCACCCCGAATTGGCCCGACCAGAACGAGGGCAGCGGCAAGTGCGGTCGCCGCTGGGTCTCCAGGTTGATCATGTTGTTCGCAGCGACCTGCGCCCCGAACACCGCGTTGTCCCAGTGCTCCATCGAAATGAACTGATACCCGTACAGCACGTGTGGCTGACGCGCGACATCCCCGGCCACGAAAATGTTGTCGGTCACCACCCCGTTGATGTCGAACGCGCGACAGCCCGCATCGCAACCCACTCCCCAGAAACCGGCGGCCAGCCCGGCACCGTGCAGCCACTCGACGTTGCGGATCGATCCCAACGACGCCACCACCACATCGACATCGAGCGTGGTCCCATCCGAGAGCCGGGCCCGGCGCACATGCCCGCCGGCATCGCCGTCGAGGCCTTCCACCGACACGCCGGTGCGCAGGTCGACTCCGGCGCCGCGCTGCATCCGGGCGGCGATGTCGCCGATCACTCCGCCCAGCGGTCCCACCAGCGGCCCGCCGCCGCGCTCGGCGACGGTCACCGGCAACCCCAGCTCGCAGCACACCGAAGCCATCTCGGAGCCGACAAAACCCGAGCCGACGACGAGAACCCGCTTCGGGCCTGCCCGCAGCGCCGCCTGCAGCCGGGCCGCGTCATCGCAGGTGCGCACCGTGAACACCCCCTGCAGGGCGCCCTCGGCCGGGTTGAACCACGGCCGTGCCCGAACGCCGGTGGCGATGAGCATCCGGTCGTAGGGCACCGTGTCCCCGGTGGCCAGCAAAACCTGTTTGTTCACCCGGTCCAAACCGGTCGCGGCCACACCTAGACGCCACTGTGCGTCGATGTCCCGCATGCGGGGAAGCTTGGTGTGATCGGCGCGAACCCAGCCCTCGAGGACCTGCTTGGACAACGGCGGGCGGTCGTACGGTTCGTGCGTCTCGTCACCGATGAGGGTCAAAGGCCCACAGAAGCCCTTGTCCCGCAAAGCTTCCGCGGCACGAAGCCCGGCCAGCGACGCCCCCACGATCACGATCCGGCCCTCGGCCCGAAACATCCTGACCAGGTCAGCGGCCAACGACGCGGTGCTCATTCCACAGGCTCCGGCCCGTCCGGGGTAAAGGTCTCCACCACGATCGCCTGGACCGGGCACGCCGCCGCCGCCCGCAACACGCGCTGGCGCTGCGCGTCATCAGGGTTGGGGTCATACGCCAGCGCCTCCTCACCCAGCATTTCGAGCACATCCGGTGCCAGCGGAACGCACTGCGCATACCCCTGACACCGATTCAGATCAACCACGATGCGCATTCCTTCAGCTCCTCATCCGAACCATGTCCCGATGTGGTCACCCCCCCCCCGCGCGAAACCGCTGCGGGCCGGAAACGCGCGCATGCCCGCAAGGCCGACGTGAACTCTCGGAAAGCGATCACGCCCCGAAGCACCGGCACCCGGCGGGCACCTCACAAAGGATTCGTAGCACCCGATACAAAGGATTCGTAGGCCTGACGTCGACGATCCAGTCATTCGCAAGCGGTGCACGCTCATACCAGCCGAAACGTCCGCTTCTGGCACCGCTTCCCGCGCGGTTCAAAGCCGCCAACCGCCGGCGACTCGAAGATCAACGGCGCCGAGATGATCTCGGTCCGTTGGCGTCGACGGAACGTCCGCAAGTGCCGCATGCCGCGCTGACCGAACCGGCTGCGTGGTGCGGCCGACGGCGAGACCGACAGCCCCGTGAGCCGTTAGCGCCGTGCCGAAGGCGGTGTCGAAACAGCCACGCCACGGAGTTTCGCGAGGCTACGCTGCAGTTCGGTCGCTTCAGCCGGAGAAAGCACAGATCCGACGGCGTCGGCGAATGCGCGGTCCAGTACCGTGTTCGCCTGCGCGAGTAGCTCTTTCCCCGTGGGAGTCAACTCGATGATCGACGAGCGCCGATCACCCGGATTGGCCCGACGGGCACACAAACCTGCGCCGCGAGCCGGTCCACTGCCTTGCTCATGCCGCCGACGGTGACCAGCAGCCGGTCAGCCAGATCCTGGACCCGGGCCGGATCCGTCGCCGCGATCACGCGCAGCGTGTCGTACACCCCGATCGAGATACCCAACTCCTCTCGAGGCCGCGCATCGGCCAGATTCCAGATCGACATCGCGGGCATCGAGACCGACGATGTCGTGCTGTATTTCCACGGCGGTGGCTACGCCGCCGGATCCGCCTTCGGCGGTGCGGGTTTGGCCTCGGATATCGCGCGGCGCGCACACGCCCGCGCCATCGCGGTGGAATACTGGCTCCCGAACACCCCCACCCCGCCGCCACCGATGACGCCCTCGCCGCCTACGGCGCTCTGCTCGACAGCGGAGTACCACCCGAGCGCATCGCCTTCGCCGGTGAATCCGCAGGTGGCGGGCTTGTTCTCGCCACCCTGCTCGCCGCGATCGGACCAGGGTTGATTTCTTCCTCGATCCGGCCGGATATGCCATCTACGATGACCTTGGAGATTGCTGGTCCTTCGCCTGGGACAGCGTGGACTACGTGGCGACTGGTAACTGGATGAAGTCGTTGGTAGTTGGCCCGATTGTGATACCCAAGAACGGCAGTGAAGTATTCGTCCTCGGGAGTGCCGAACCAGATGAGGAAATGAAGCGATGGCGGCGGAAGCAAGCAGGCATCATCCATCGCGATGTGCTGGTGTTTCATATCGACGGCGAGCCGTTGGCGGGTGCATCGTTCGCGATAGATAGTTGCAGGTACGACGATCTTGAGAAGTTCGAAAATGATTGTCTTGATGCATTTCTCGAACTCAAGGGGATGAGGATCGAGTTCCGGACCGAGGAGCTGGAAGTCAGGGTAGATGCACCACCATTGAACCTGTCCGGATGGGCAGACATAGCCCTGGTAATCCGACCGAGTGACCGCGGAAGATGAGCCCGGAGACAAAGCGTCCGACCCATCAGGCACAACCTCTTCTGCCGCATACCACGCTGACCGAACCGGCCGGCGCCGGGCATCGGAAAAATCAACTGGCCGTGCCGATCCGAGGCCCGCGGAACATCCGCGACTGCCGATGACCGAGCACCGTGCGTGCTGGTCCTCCGGCATCCGCTGCGATCATGGACGGGCAGTCACCACGGAGGCAGGAGTCGGTATGGCCAAGCTCGATCGTGAGCAACTCATCGAACTAGTCGCGCGACTCGCGAGCGCCGAAGGTAGCGACGAGCAGCTGAATGAATGGCTCACTCAGTTACAAGATTCAGTGGCGGACCCGCAGATCTCCGACCACATTTTCTGGGACTTCTCCGATCCTCCGCTGACTCCTGAGCAGATCGTGGACAAGGCATTGGCCTACAGGCCGATCGTGCTGGGCGGACCGGAATAGCCGACGAAATCCAACGCACTGACATGCCGTATCCCGCGCGGGTCTGACCATCCACTGACTGTTCTTCTCCCTGTTTCCTTATAGGGCCGCCCCTCGAGACCATAGGGGCAAATTCGGCGACGAGAGACGTCGGTGGAGCACGGTGCGGGCTTATCATCAGACGTGTCGGGGAATGTCAATGGACTCGACAATCGGTGGGCCGGGTCCCTGCGACGAACTCGCCGGAAGAAGGTAATGACGATGGCTAACAAGACGCGCCGAACTGCCACATGCCAGCCGCTCGCGAGGGCTGCCCTCGTTGGAGCCGCGATGCTGGTTCCAATGACGGCGGCGGTTCCTGCCGTGGCTGTGCCGATGCCTGTGCCCAGTGTGGTGCAGGACGCTTACCCGCGGGCCGGCGGCGGTTGGGGCACTGACGACTGGGGTGCCGGTGGCTTGGTCGATGGTTGGGGTAGTGGTGATTGGGGCAGTGGTGATTGGGGTGATTGGGGTAGCGCAGTTTTGGGTGGCGGCTTGTTCGGCAGTAGCTGACCGAACCTATTTGCGCGGGATAGAGATTGGCCGGCTGGCGGCAAACCGGTTCGACCGCAGTACTTTTCGGGCCTGAAGCCAGTTGCTGCGAGAAGCCGGGGGGCGATGGGATCCCATTCGCTTCGGCTGCTCGGATCGCTCGTGCATTCGAGTTCGCGGACTATGACCTGGCTGGAATCGAGCTCAGGACAGCTGATTTCGGTCGTGGGTCATCCCGAAGATGGCAAGCAGTCTGCGACCGGGCTGCCGACGACATCATCGACCGGCTCATACTGTGCACGAGTGATCCCTCCGTGCGTTCACGGGTAGCGGCGCCCGCGCCGCTGCCGCTTGACTGCAGATCTTGACAACCCGCCTCGGGCAGCGCATCATTTAACCACTTGGTTAATTAACCGAATGGTGTAATAAACGTCATGTCCGAGGATCAACTCGACTCCGTCTTCGCCGCTCTGTCCGATGCGACCCGGCGGGCGATACTCGCCCGGCTCGCGGAAGGGGAAGCGACAGTCGGCGAGCTGGCCGAACCGTTCGCGATGAGCTTGCCCGCCGTCTCCAAACACCTGAAGGTGCTCGAGCGCGCCGGGCTGATCACCCGAAGCCGCGACGCACAGTGGCGTCCTTGTCGACTCGAGCCCGCCCCGCTAGCAGCGGCGACCGACTGGCTGGAGCGCTACCGAAACTTCTGGGGCGATCGCCTCGATCGCCTCGACGAACATCTGCAACGCATTCAACATAAGGAGCTACCGTGACCGAACACCTGGACCTGCCACAGGGGGACCTGCGGCTGCTGGATACCACTATCGCGCGCGAACTGCTGGTGGCGAATCTGCCTGCGCGGCTGGCCTTCACCGCCGCCGACGGCACCCCACGCGTTGTCCCGATCAACTTCTGGTGGAATGGCGAGGAGGTGGTGATGACCGGATTCGCGCCCTCGCAGAAGAACCGTGCGTTGCGCGCTCGGCCCGATGTCGCCCTCACCATCGACACCAACGACGCTCCGCCGCAGGTGCTGCTGCTGCGTGGCCGTGCTGAGATCACCGAATCCGACGGCCTTCTACCTGAATACGCGGCGGCCATGCGCAAGGGCGGCGACCCCGCGGTGGAGGAGTATCTGCAGTTTGTGGCCGGGATGGCGCCCCGTATGGAGCGCATCGCCGTGCGACCCACCTGGGCTGCGGTGATGGACTTCCGTACCCGCTTCCCCAGCGGCGTACCCGACTGGATGACCGGTCAGCAGCCCGCCTGAACCCCTCGCGAGAATCCAAGAGAACCAACGCCTCATGAGCAACCGCGAATTCACCCTTGTCCGTGTCTTCGACGCGCCCCGGGACCTGGTCTTCCGGGCCTGGATCGAACCCGACCAGATCGCCGAATGGGCCGGCCCCCACGGCTTCACCACCCGCCGCGACAGCATCGTCGCCGAACCAGTCCCCGGCGGCCGCTACGAATCGATCATGGTCTCCGACACCGACGGCACCGAATACCGCAACGTCGGAAGATTCCGGGAGATCGTCGAACCCGAACGGTTGGTGTTCACCTGGGGTGACCCCACTGGCGATGGCGGCCCCGAGCGGGACTCCGTCATCACGGTCACCTTCGCCGATGCCGGAGATGGCAAGACCGCCATGAACTTCCACCTGCTGGCTCCCGGCCCGTTGTCCTCGGACGACAGCGCGGCCTACGGCTGGGGCCAAAGCTTGGACCGCCTCGCGCATATCCTTTGACAGCGGCTGTGGTCCGGGAGACGGGACCCGATATCGCAATCGGCAGAACGAAATCTGGTCGAACCTGCGAACCGCACTCACCGACATCTATCTGGCCAATGTGACTCCACAACTGCGTAGCCGACTGTTCGCTCTCATGCCTGCCGACCTCGAGCCCGGACAGTGCCACCAGTGGCTACGTGAACCCGCCGGCGTCATCGCACGGACGCGGTCCGCCTGCCCTGAGCATCGGCCTGACACTCAATTGGTCGGCGGGAATTGCCCCTTCGCCACTACCTTGCCACCCGAGAGTGTGAAGGTCACCACGCTGGGGCCGCCGCTCGGGCAGCACAGGGCGTCACTGGATTT